>JBOHAB010000067.1:0-12523 GCA_050697655.1 Gaiellaceae bacterium | reverse complement strand
CACGTGCCCCCTTCTTTGAGACAGTGAGGGAACCTCCCGGTTCCCTCACACACCCTCCCCACGTTCATCGGCCAGGAGCTGGCCGATGAGCGAACCCGTCGTCGTCCGCGAGCCCGACACGAGAGTCCTCCTCCGCGAGCTCGACCGGCCCTACCCGCTGATCGAGCGGGCCGAAGGCGTCTGGCTCTACGACCCGGCGGGCAACGCCTACCTCGACGCGGTCGGCGGCGGGGCGATGGTCACGTCCGTCGGTCACGGCGTCCCCGAGCTCGTCGAGGCGGCGCGCGCGCAGGCGGCCCGCGTCTCGTTCCTCTACAACCAACAGTTCACTACCTCGCCGCAGGAGGAGCTGGCGCGCGAGCTGCTCGCGCTCGCTCCGGAGGGCTTCACGCGCGTCCACTTCGTGACCGGCGGCGCGGAGGCGAACGAGACGGCCGTGCGCCTGGCCCGCAGCTACCACGTCGAACGCGGCGCGCCCGAGCGCTGGCGGATCGTCTCCCCTGCGCAGGCCTACCACGGGCCGACGGTCGCGACGCTGTCCCTCACGGGGCGGCCGGGGCTCCACCACCACTACTCGCCGTACCTCACGCCGCACCTGCACATCCCGCCCTCGACCAGGCGGTTCGACGCGAGCGGGGAGGCGGCCCTGGAGGCGCTCGACCGCGTGCTGGACGAGGCTGGGCCGCAAACCGTCTCCGCGTTCTTCTGCGAGCCGGTGAGCGCCGCCGCTCTGCCGGGCTACTCGCCGCCCGAACGCTTCTGGCTGGGGCTGGCCGAGCGACGGCGGGAGCACGGCTTCCTCATCTGCCTGGACGAGGTCGTTACCGGCATGGGCCGAACCGGCACCTGGTTCGCCGCCGAGCAGCTCCCCTTCGTGCCGGACGTGATCACGACCGCCAAGGGGCTCGGCGCGGGCTACGCGCCGATCGGCGCGGTGCTCTGTCGCGACGAGGTCTACCGCGCGATCGCGGAAGGCTCTCGTGCCTTCGAGCTCGGACATACCTGGGACGGAGCGCCACTCCCCTGCGCCGTCGGGCTCGCCGTCATCGACTTCCTCCGCGACCGGGCCCTCGTCGAGCGCGTCCGCGACGAAGGCCCGCGGCTCCTGAGCGCCCTGCAGGATGCTCTCGCCGACTGCGAGCTCGTCGCCGAGGTTCGCGGCCGAGGCTTCCTCCTCGGGATCGACTACGCCGATCCGCGCGACGAGGGCTCGTTCCTGCCGCCCGAGCTGGGGATGGCAAGGCGGATCGACGTCGAAGCCCTCGCCCGCGGCCTCGTCGTCTACTCGACCCAGCCGACGCGGGACGGCTACGCGGGCGACCAGACGCTGATCGCGCCCGCCTTCACGTCCACCGACGAGGAGCTCTCGCTGGTCGTGGAGCGGATGGCCGAAACGGTCACCGCCGTCGAGCGCGACGTGCTCGCAGAGCTGGCGTCACCCACCCGTGACCGAGGGACGACACGAAAGGAGGCATGACAATGAAGGCGTTGCTCGCCCAGCTCGCCTGCCGGATCGGGGACATCGAAGGGAACACAGCGCGGGCGATCGACGCGATCCGCTCGCATCCCGAGGTCGAGATCGCCGTCTTTCCCGAGCTCTATCTCAGCGGCTACACGTACCGCGATCTCGGCGAGCTCGCTCGCCCGCTCGACTCCGAGGAAATCCAGCGGATCGCTTCCGCCGCCGCCGAGGCGGAGACGGCCGTCGTGATCGGCTTCGCCGAGCGAATGTCAGAGGGCGTCGCCAACTCGGTGGCCTGCATCGACAACGACGGGACCGTGGCCGGCGTCTACCGTAAGACGCATCTCTTCGGATCCGAGGCGGAGGCCGGGTTCGTCGAGGGCGAGGAGCAGCTGATCGTCGAGCTCGCGGGCCGCCGAGCCGCTCCGCTCATCTGCTTCGACATCGAGTTTCCCGAGCCGGGGCGCCTGGTCGCCCTGGCCGGCGCCGACCTGCTCGTGACCGCCTCCGCGAACATGGACCCGTTCTACATCGACCACGCCGTGGGCGCAGTGGCGCGAGCCCACGAGAACCGCCTGCCTCACCTCTACGCCAACCTCGTCGGCGGCGGCGACGGCCTCGTCTTCGTCGGCGCGAGCAGGTCGGTCGCCCCGACCGGCGAGGTCCTCGTCGAGGCGAGCCGCGACCAGGAAGAGCTTCTGGTCGTCCCGGTCGCAGAGCTGGGCGGCTTCGACCCGCGGACGGACTATCCCAAGTTCGTCCGGCCCCCCAGGCCGGTCCGGGTCCTCGAGAAGGAGCGCGCCGCCCGCTGACGAATCATCGACCCGTCTTCTCTCCAGGAGGGATGCGACATGGCTGAGCACGTAGCGCCCGGCGCGCCGGTGGAATCGCCGGGCCTCTTCGTCCGGCAGTCCTCGGGCCTGATCCGCGAGTTCCGTCCGGCCGACGTCTTCGTCTTCAACACGCTGGGGTACGCGACGGGGCTCGTTCTCGCCGTCGTGCCGACGTTCATGGCCGGGCTCTGGCCCGAGCAGAACGTCATGCTGGTCGTCGCCATCGGGACGCTGTTGACCCTCGCGAACGCGGCCATGTACGGCTACCTCGCGGGCATCATGCCCCGCTCGGGCGGCGACTACGTCTACCTCTCCCGCGTCGTCCATCCGTCCATCGGCTTCATGGCCAACTGGGGCTTCACGTGGTCGCAGTTCCTCGGCCTGGGGCTCTACTCGGCCTTCGCGGTCAACTTCGGCATCGCCATCGCCTTCGCCACGCTGGGGAACGCAACCGGGAACGACACGCTCGTGGACTGGAGCGTCGACGTGAGCGGCGACTGGCCGGTCTTCCTGATCGGCACGGGCATCCTCGTGCTCGTCCTGATCGTCCTCTCGCTCAACACCCGCGTAATCCGCAACCTCTTCATGATCGCGTTCATCCCGGCCCTGATCGGGACGTTCGTGACGCTGGGCGTCCTCTTCACGACGTCGAAGGAGGAGTTCATCGCCAAGTTCGACGCCTTCATGGCCGAGCGAGCCGACGGGCAGACGTACCAGGGCCTCATCGACCAGGCCGCGAACGCCGGCTTCACGACCGGCGACGCGACCTTCTGGGGCGCCCTCTTGGCCCTCCCGATCGGCTACTGGATCTACATCGGCTTCACGTACTCGGCCTACATCGGCGGCGAGGTCAAGCAGGCGTCGAAGACGCAGCCGCGGATGATCATCGCCACGCTCCTGTTCGCCTTCGCCGTCTACATGCTCGCCTTCTGGCGGTACTACGACATCGTCGGCCAGGAGTTCACGAACTCGGTCGTCTACCTCGACGGCAACACGGACGCCGGCTCGGGGATCCCGGTATCGCCGGTGCTCAACTTCTTCGTCGGGATCATGACCGGCTCGACCGTCCTGAACGTGATCATGGGAGTCAGCTTCATCCTCTGGAACGTCGTGCTCCTCTTCGTGATCGCGATGATCTGCACCCGGAACCTCTTCGCGTGGTCGTTCGACGGGGTGGCGCCGCGGCAGCTGGCTACCGTCGGGGAACGGACGCACGCGCCCTGGGTTGCCGCGATCCTGATCGTTGCGATCGCCGTCGTCCTCCTCGCCCTCTACGTCTTCACGAGCTTCTTCACGATCGTCGTCAACTACATCGTCATCTTCTCGGTGGCCTTCTGGTTCGCGAGCTTCGCGGCCATCCTCCTGCCGTACCGGCGGCGCGACCTCTTCGAGCAGGCGCCCGAGTCGGTGCGGCGGAAGATCTTCGGGATCCCCGTGATCACGCTGCTCGGTGTGGGCAACCTGATCCTCTTCACGCTGATCCTGATCGCGTCGTTCGACACGCCGGCGTTCAGCGGCCCCACCGGCAACCGGGCGATCGCCTTCGTGGTGGGCATCTACGTCGTCGGCTTCCTTCTCTACTTCGTTTCCCGCGCGGTGCGGCGTCAGCGCGGTGTCGACCTCGACCTCCTCTACAAGGAGATCCCGCCGGAGTAGCTTTGAAGCTCTTCTACGCGACCGACGTCCACGGGTCGGACCGCTGCTTCACGAAGTTCGTGAACGCGGCGGCCTTCTACGGGGCCGACGCGATCCTCCTCGGCGGCGACCTGACGGGGAAGGCGATCGTGCCGCTCGTGCGGGAGAACGGCGTCCATCGTGGAGTCTTTCTCGGCGAGGACGTCGCCGCCGAAGGCGAGGCGCTGGTCGAGCTGGAGAAGAAGATCGCGAACGCGGGCTACTACTCGCTTCGCTGCGACGCCGACGAGGAGGAGGCCTTGCGCGCGGACTCTGCCGCGCGCGAGGCCCTTTTCCTCCGCCTGATTCGGGAGCGACTCGAACGCTGGGTCGCCCTTGCCGAGGACCGGCTCCGGCCGCAGGGGATCCCGTGCTACGTCAACGCCGGCAACGACGACCCGGCGGAGATCGACGAGGTACTCGTGGCGAGCGATTGGGTCCAGTTTCTCGAGGGGAGGGTCGTGACGCTGCCGGATGGAACGGAGGTGGCGAGCTGCGGGTATGCGAACCGGACGCCCTGGGACTGCCCGCGCGACGTCGGGGAGGACGAGCTCTCCCGCCGCCTGGAGGCGGTGATCGCGGGCGTCGCCGACACGGAGCGCGCGGTCTTCAACTTCCACTGCCCGCCGTACGACACCGGCATCGACGCCGGCCCCAAGCTCGACGCGGATCTCCGCATGACCTCGGGCGCAGGCGGCGCGGAGATGCAGCCGGTCGGGAGCACGGCCTGCCGGGCGGCGATCGAGCGGTACCAGCCCCTGCTCGGGCTGCACGGCCATCTGCACGAGTCCCGCGGCGTGCACAAGCTCGGCAGGACGACTTGCCTCAACCCGGGCAGCGAGTACAACGAGGGCATCCTCCGCGGCGCTCTGGTCGACCTCCGCCAGGGGAAGCTCCGGAGCCACCAGTTCACCGCCGGTTAGCTCCGGGAGCTACTCGACGTCGTCGAGGAAGCCAAGGACCCGTTCGGAGACTAGCGCCGCCGCCTTTTCGTCGAAGTCGGGGAGGCGGTCGTCGGTGAACAGATGTCGATCGCCGGGGTAGAGGAACAGCTGCGCGCCTTCCATCGTCTCGTCGAGCTCGCGGGCGGCGTCGAGGTCTTCGTTCGGCGGCAAGACCCACTCGTCGGCGTCCATCAGGTGGATCTGGAGCGGGACGCCCTGCGGCCACTCGCCGCCGAACTCCGAGGGCGGGACGCAGCTATGAAGGAGCAGGGCTCCCTTCGCGCCGGGCTTCGTCTGGGCCAGCATCTGCGCGGGCATCGCCCCGAGCGAGAATCCGGCGTAGACGATCTCGTTCGGCAAGCCGTCGGCTGCGAGACGGCCGCGCTCGAAGATCGTGCCGAAGGCGACCTCCTCCGCGTAGGCGATGCCGTCGGCAAGCTCGGTGAAGGTCTTGCCGTCGTAGAGATCCGGCGCGTGCACGACATGACCGGCAGCGCGGAGTCGCTCGGCAAAGGAGAGGCATCCCGCCGTCAGTCCCTGCGCGTGATGAAAGAGCAGAACTTCCCCCATCAAGAAGGCAGCCTAGCCCTCGACCTCTTCGGGCGTGTCGTACCAGCGCTTGCGCTCGCCGATTCGCGCGCGGAGCCGCCAGGCCCGGGACTTCGGCTCGGCCTCGATCCGCTCGACGAGAGCGTGGATGCGCTCGGCGACCAACTGCCTTTCCCCGTCCCCGAGGTCGTAGCGGACGAGATGCCCCCTGCAGACGTCGAGGTTCCCGGTGAACGTCCGCCAGAGCCCCCAGTCGTCGCTCAAGAGCGCCGCGACGCGGGCGCCGTTGACCGTGTCGCCGTCCTCGTCCGAGACCGGGTGACCGTGCAGGAGGGCGAGCGAGTCGCGGATGTCCTTCTCGTTCAGCTCGGCGATCTGCAGCTTCGTGAGCAGCAGCTCGGCCAGCGGAACGGTCAGCGGCTCGAGGGCGAGCCGCTCCTCGAGAGGTATTTGGTGGGACATTCGGAAGCGCCCGACGAAAACGTCGGCCTTCCTTCCGTGCTGCTGGTCGAAGAAGAGGAGGCGCTCGTTCCCGTGAAGCGCGTTGAACTGAACGCTGGGCTCGTAGCCGAGCCCCTGCAGGAGGCTCGCGCATGCCCTCGCCGCGCTGCGCGACGTCGCGAAGTCGAGATCCTGATACGCGCGGACGAAGGGCTCGGGAAGACCGTTCCGCGCGCGAAGGACGACCGCGACTCCACCCAGGAGGCGAAGCGTGACGCCCTCCGCCTCGGCCTGGGTGAGAACCCTACGGCCCTCGTCGACGATCCCGAGCAGGGGGCGATCCATCCGCGCACCATACTCCGCGCATCAGAGCAGGGTCCGAGCAGCCGAAAGCGGCCCGAAACGACGCCATCTCTGCCGACCGACCCCGAACGCCGGCCTGACGTCCCGATTGCCCCTCTTACCGAACGGAGATCCCGTTAGGGCCCGTCGGGGAAGCCCACAGCGAAGATGCTCGCCAGGAGCAACACGACTGTGACGAGAAAGATATGGAGCGAGGCGCGGCTCACGTCTTCAGCTCACCTCCTTTCGAGGACGGTTCCATTTACGGCGTCGATGGGACGACTGGACGCGACCCCAACCTCCTAGAAGCGAAAGTCCTGAAGCGCCTGCACGGCGCGCTGATAGAGCGTGATCGCGGCGCCCCTGTCGCCGCGCTCGACGGCGAGCTCGGCCTGTGCGGTCCAGGCCGCCGCCTTGTGGCTCGCCGAGGACAGTTGGTTGAAGCTCCCCTCCGCCGCCCGGAACTTCTCCGCGGCCTCCTCGAGCCGGCCCTGCTCGAGCAGCGAGCGGCCGAGAACGAGCTGCGCGTTTCCGATCTCGTCGATGAAGTCGACCCGGTCGGCGAGCAGGTCGAGCGCGTGCCGCGCCTGCTCTTCGGCCAGCTCGACCTCACCCGTGCGCAAATGGACCTGCGCGAGCGAGGAAACGGCCTGAGCTGCGTCCGCGTCGCTGCCGACCTCGAGCGCGACGGCGAACGCCTGCTTGAAGAGCGGGACCGCCTCGTCGGGCTTCCCGAGCAGGAACGTCAGGCCGCCGAGCGTGGTCAGGAGCTTGCCAGTGTTGGCCCGGTCTTCGACCTCCTCGTAGAGCGTCCTCGCCCGCTCGGCGTACGCGCGCGCGGCTACCCATTGCCCCCGCCGCTCCGCGACCAGAGCTCCGAGGAAGTGGGCGTCGGCCGTCGCCCGCGGATCGTCCAGGGCCTCGGCGAGCTCAAGCGCCCGCTCCACGTCCTCGCGGGCGGCCTCCCAGTCCCGCTGCCGGCGGTAGCAGCGCGACCGCCAGCCGAAGATACGGGACCGCAGGCGGTCACACGGAATCCCCGACCGCTCGGCCAGCTCCAGCGCCTCGGTGAAGAGCGCCAGCGCGGTCGACACCGACGTCAGGCGGTAGCGGCAGCAGCCGAGGCGGAAGAGAACCTCGGCGCGGTCGACATCCGAGAAGACGGGATCCTCGGCGATCTCCCTGGCCCGGGTCAGGAGCGGGAGCGCCTCGCGCATCTCGCCGATGTACATTCGCGCCCAGGATTCCGCCAGGAGAGCCCGCAGCTCGAGATCGGCCGCCGCGTCGGGCGGCAGCGACCCCTCGATCTCGGCAAGCAGCTCGATCGCCTCGGCGTAGTCGTGCGACTCGACCGCGGCCTCGGCGCGGGCGACCGCGCTCTCGACGCGCTCGCGCTGGCGCCCGTCGACTCCGGTGGCGAGGTACGCGGGATCGATCTCGAGGCGAGCCGCTAGCCATTGCAGCGTCTCCTCGGTCGGGCGCAGCTGATCGCGCTCGAGCTGGCTCACGTACTGCTTCGAGAACCGGCTGTCGGCGAGCTGCGACTGCGTCAGCCCACGGGCGATCCGTGCCTCGCGGAGACGCTGCCCCAGCGTTGCGGGTGCCTGGGGTGCGGTGACTGTCTCTTGGCCCGTCACTGTCGGGTCAAGAATAGAAGTATTCGGTCCACTTGACAATCCCCCTTGACTTCTCGCTGGATCCCGTTATAGTCACCAACGATCTCGCCCTCGGGAAACCCGATCCCGAGTGATGCCTGGCATACCGCGAGAGCTGGCCCGGAGACTCAGGCTTGGGCCGCAGAAGCCGAGTCTCCGGGTCGCCTTTTCCATGGGCAGAATGTCACGTTTTCTGCCGCCGCACAAGTGGGTGCGGCGGTAGTCTCCGTGGCGTCAAGGCGACCAAGGAGCGATTCACATGGCGTACGACGTCCCACCTCTCCCCTACGACTACGGCGAGCTCGAGCCGCACATCGACGAGCAGACGATGCGCATCCACCACGACAAGCACCACCAGGCCTACGTCGACAAGGTCAACGCGGCCCTCGAGGGGACCGAGTGGGCGGACCGACCGATCGAGGAGGTCCTGACCAGCCTCGACCAGATCCCTGACGACAAGCGGACGGCCGTCCGCAACAACGGCGGCGGCCACCTGAACCACACTCTTTTCTGGGAGAGCATGAGCCCGGAAGGCGGTGGGGGGCCGAGCGGAGACCTCGCAGCCGCAATCGACGCGGCCTTCGGCTCGTTCGCGGACTTCCAGGGAAAGCTCAAGGACGCCGGCGTCAACCAGTTCGGCTCCGGCTGGGCCTGGCTCGTTCGCGACGGCGACGCGCTCGCGGTCGTCTCGACGCCGAACCAGGACAACCCCATCTCCGACGGCAAGACGCCGCTCCTCGGCGTCGACGTCTGGGAGCACGCGTACTACCTGAAGTACCAGAACCGCCGCCCGGACTACATCGACGCCTGGTGGGGGACGGTCGACTGGGCGAGGGTGGCCGAGCGCTACGCTTCGGGTTAGTTGGCCGCGTTCAAAGTCCTCATCGTCGCCATGAAGGCCCAGCAGGGGTGGAAGAAGATCCCGCCTGCACAGCGCCGCGCCATCCTGCAGGCGGCGCAGCGCTCGGCGAAGAAGCACGGGCCGGCCGTCGCGCGGACGGTCAAGGAGCAGGGCCCGACCGTCGCCAAGCAGCTGGCGAGGGCCGTGCGCGAGTCGCGCAAGAAGCCCTGATCAGTCGTCGATCGCGGGCGTGCTCGCGTACTCCTCGTCGGTGACGTGCTCACCCCAGGTCGCTGGGTTACCTTCGTCGTCGACGTCGAGCATCGCGATGTGGGTCATGAACCGGTGCGGCGCCGCGCCGTGCCAGTGATCTTCGCCAGGCTCGAAGAACACGCGGTCGCCCGGACGGATGACCTCGACCGGGCCGCCCCGCCGCTGTGCGAGGCCGACGCCTTCGAGGACGTAGATCGTCTGGCCGTTCGGGTGCGTATGCCAGGCGGTGCGCGCGCCGGGCGTGAAGTGGACGCTGCTTGCACTCAGGCGCGAGGCGCCAGACGGCGTGGCGACCGCGTCCAGGTAGACCGCGCCCGTGAACCACTCACTCGGCCCCGCCGTCGTCTCGGTGCTTCTCGTGATCTGCATCGTGTACTCGCCGAAGCGCCCACGCGGCTCTTGAGAATGCCGCAGGGAGGCCGGTGGGATTCGAACCCACGACCACCGGGACCACAACCCGGGGCTCTACCAGCTGAGCTACGACCTCCGCGTCGAGACCGAGTTTAGCCGGTGCTACGGTGCGCCCGAGCGCCTGTAGCTCAGTGGACAGAGCAGCGGACTTCTAATCCGCGGGTCGGAGGTTCGAATCCTCCCAGGCGCGTCGCGAAGGTGCCTGCAAAGGGTGAGATTCGCGCGCGCCAAGTTCGCTGAAGGCCACGGGAGGTTAACACCCGATTGTTGACCCGGGCCAGTGGATCCAAGAGCGCCCGAACAAGCGCGAGCGAATCCGAGCCGCCGCCGCACATCTCAAGTCCGCGGGTCGGAGGGCCAGCGGCCACGTGTTGGGATCCTCGGTGACAGTCCACAACCCTAAGCCGGGCTGGTGCAGTCACTGGCCGCCGCGGTCGGACCGGCGCGAGAGACGCGCGCGGCGGCGGCGCCCGCCGTCAGGCCCCGCGCTGACGGGTCCTCATGAGGAGCTTGGCGAACTCGAGGATCGGCACGATGCCGAAGGCGAGGCCGGCGACGAGGAGCCAGGTCTGCCACGAGAGAGGCTCGGTGCCGAACGCGTCTTGAAGGAAGGGGACGTTGATGACCAGGACGACGAGGACGAGCTCCCAGAGCACGGCGAGGTTGAGCCAACGGTTGGCCAACGGCCGCTTAAGGATGGAGTTGCGGTCCGAGCGGAAGCTGTACGCCTTGAAGAACTCGATGAGGACGAGGGTGGCGAAGGTCATCGTCATCGCCTGGTCGAGCGTTCGGTCGGACGCCTCCGCCCAGACGAAGAGGCCAAGCGTCGTGAGAGCCGACCAGGCGCCGCCGACGGTGATGAGGGTGACGATGGGCCGCGTGAAGATCCCTTCCACACGCCTGCGCGGGGGCCGCCTCATGAGGTCGCGCTCCCGCGGGTCGACCGAGAGGGCGAGCGCGGGCAGACCGTCGGTGGCGAGGTTGACGTAGAGGATCTGGACGGCGCTCAGCGGCAGCGGCTTCCCGAGGAGTGACGCGCCGAGGAGGAGCCCGATCTCGCCGAGGTTCGCGGAGAGGAGGTACATGAGGTACTTGCGGATGTTGGCGAAGACGCCGCGCCCCTCCTCGACGGCCGCGACGATGGAGGCGAAGTTGTCGTCGGTGAGCGTCATCGCCGCCGCCTCCTTGGCCACATCCGTGCCGGTGATGCCCATCGCCACGCCGATGTCGGCCTTCTTCAGCGCAGGCGCGTCGTTGACGCCGTCGCCGGTCATGGCAACCGAATGCCCGCGTGCCTGGAGCGCCGTGACGACGCGCAGCTTGTGCTCCGGCGAGACGCGCGCGTAGACCTGGATCTCTTCCACCTGCCGCTCGAGCTCGGTGTCGTCGAGCGCTCCCAGGTCGGCGCCGGTGACCACCCGGCCGTCGGTGAGGATGCCGAGCTCGCGGGCGATCGCCTCGGCGGTCAGCGGGTGGTCGCCCGTGATCATGATCGGCACGACGCCCGCCTTCCGGCAGGTTGCCACCGCGTCGCGCGCCTCGGGGCGCGGCGGGTCGATCATCCCCACGAGCGCGAGGAAGGTGAGTTCCTCCTCGGCGTTCGCAATGGTCGCGTCGCTGCGCCGCGCGACAGCGAGCACGCGAAGCGCCTCGCCGGCGAGCGACCGCGCGACAGCGGCGATCTCGGCGCGGGCTTCGGCGTCGAGGTCGCTCTCCCCCGCCGCCGTGAGGCGGCGCGTGCTGGAGGCGAGCACGACCTCGGGGGCCCCTTTCGCGTAGGCGACGAGGCCGTCGCGTGTCTCGTGGAGCGTCGTCATGCGCTTACTCTCGGACGTGAACGGGATCTCGTTCACGCGCGGGAAGGTGGCTTGCAGGTCGCGCAGCTCGAGGCCCGCCTTCGCCGCGGCCACGACGAGCGCAGCCTCCGTAGGGTCGCCGCGGACCTGCCACTGGCTCTCGGACTCGCTTCGGAGGAGCTGCGCGTCCGAGGCGAGTGCTCCAGCGCGGAGGGCCTCGAGCAACGGCTCGGACGGCTCTGCCGAGGACCCGTCGCGCACGAAGCCGCCCCCGGGCTCGTAGCCCGCGCCGGAGACCTCCACGAGCTCTCCAGCGACGAAGACCTTGCGGACGGTCATCTCGTCCTTCGTGAGCGTCCCCGTCTTGTCCGTGCAGATGACCGAGACGCTCCCGAGCGTCTCGATCGCGGGCAACCGGCGCACGAGAGCGTGCCGTCGGGCCATCCGCTGCGCGGCGATAGTCAGCGAGATCGTGACCACCGCCGGGAGCGCCTCCGGCACGACGGCCACCGCCAGGGCCGTCCCGAAGAGGAGCATGTCGAGGAACCCCTGGCCGCGGAGGAGCCCGAGGCCGACGACGAGGAATACGACGACGAGCGCCGCGCGCGCGAGCAGCAGCGCGACCCGGTCGAGGCTCTGCTGGAGCGGCGTCTTCGCGCGCTCGATCGACTCGAGCATGCGCGCGATGGCACCGAACTCGGTCTCCATCCCGGTCGCGACCACAACGCCGGCGCCGCGCCCGTAGGCGACGGCCGTCCCCGAGTAGACCATGTTCGTGCGGTCGCCGAGGGGCAGCTCACCACTCTCGAGCGCGTCCGTCCGCTTCTCCACCGGCATCGACTCGCCGGTAAGCGCCGCCTCCTCGACCTGCAGGTTGACCGCCTCGACCAGCCGGGCGTCCGCCGACGCCTTGTCCCCGGAGCGCAGGAGGACGAGGTCGCCAGGGACGAGCTCGCGGGCGGGGACGTCGATCTCCTCTCCGTCCCTGACGACCGTCGCCGTCGGCGCCGCCATGTGCCGCAGGGCCTCGATCGCCCGCTCGGCCCGGTACTCCTGCACGAAGCCGAGGACCGCCGCGATGACGACGATGGCCCCGATGACGATCGCCTCCGTCGCGTGCCCGAGCGCGATCGAGAGGCCGACGGCGACGAGCAGGATGAGGATGAGGACGTTTCGGAACTGGTCGAGCAGCAGGCGCCAGGCCGGCGCTGCACCCTCCGCCTCGAGCTCGTTCGGCCCGTGCTGGGCAAGGCGCCGCTCGGCCTCGGAACGTGTCAGACCCGCGTCGAGGCTCGTTGCGAG
>JBOHAB010000066.1:0-12527 GCA_050697655.1 Gaiellaceae bacterium | reverse complement strand
GCCGAGGTCGAGGCACCGGCAGTCGACGGCCAGGCGGCCGGCGCGCGCTTCGTCTCGCCGGTCGTCGCCCGCATCGCAGCCGAGCACAGCGTCGACGTCGCGCAGGTACCGGGCACCGGGCGCGGCGGGCGTGTCACCAAGAAGGACATTCTCGGCTTCATCGAGTCCGGCGCAACGGCCGCACCGGCGGAGGCGCCTCCAGCCGAGGCGCCGGCACCACCCGCGCCTGCTGCGGCTCCCGCTCCGACAGCTGCCCCTGCTCCCGCGCCCGCTCCGGCGGCGGAGGAGGGCGAGTCGGTCGAGGCCATGTCGGCCATGCGCCGCGGTATCGCCGAGCACATGCGCCGCTCGCTCGACACGTCCGCGCACGTCACCAGCGCGATCGAGGTCGACATGTCCAAGGTGGCCACGATCCGGCAGAAGCTGAAGAAGGAGTACCAAGACGCCTACGGCGTCAACCCGACCTACCTCGCCTTCGTGGCGCGCGCCGCCTGCGAGACGCTCAAGGACTACCCGTGGATCAACGGCGAGCTCCGCGGCGACTCGATCGTGACGAGGAGCTACGTCAACCTGGGATTCGCCGTTGAGCTCGCGGACGGCAAGGGCCTGATCGTCCCGGTCGTCAGGAACGCCGAGACCCTGAACCTGCTCGGGATGGCCAAGGCGATCGCGGACATCGCCGCGCGCGCACGTGACAAGAAGCTCCTTCCCGACGACGTGCAAGGCGGCACGTTCACGATCACCAACCCCGGCGGGTACGGCACCTTCCACGGAACGCCGGTGATCAGCCAGCCGCAGGCCGGGATTCTCGGCACCTACGCGGTCGTCAAGCGACCGTGGGTGGTGCAGGACGAGATGGGCGAGGACGTGATCGCGATCCGGTCGATCATGAACCTGACGCTCACGTACGACCACCGCCTCGTCGACGGCGCCCTCGCCGGCCGCTTCCTGCGCGACCTCCGCGAGCGCCTCCAGGCCTGGGGCGAGTCGGACTACTGAGAGCGGCCCACAGCTAGGCTGTGGTCGTGAAGCGCGGGGCGTACCTGCTCAACCTCGGCGCGACTCCGTACGGCGAGGCGTGGGAGCTGCAACGCGCGCTAGCGGCCGCGGTCTCGCAAGGGGCGATACCGGACACGGTTGTGCTCCTCGAGCATCCGCCGGTGATCACGCTCGGGCGCCGCACCGACGGTGACGCCGAGGTCCACGTTCCCGACGGCGCCGAGGTCGAGGTCGCGGAGACCGACCGCGGCGGCAAGTCGACGTTCCACGGGCCCGGGCAGCTCGTCTGCTACCCGATCCTGGACCTCAATCGCCATGGCAGAGACGTGAAGCGCTACGTGCGCGACCTCGAGGAGGGCGCGATCCGCACGGTCGGGGACTTCGGGTTGGACGCGACGCGCATCGACGGGCTCACCGGCGTTTGGCTCGAGAGCCCGCCGCGCAAGATCTGCTCCATCGGCGTTCACATCGCGCGCTGGGTGACGACGCACGGCTACGCGCTGAACGTCGACCTCGACCCGGCGCCGTTCACCGAGTGGATCACGGCCTGCGGGCTCGAAGACGCCGCGTTCACGACGATTGCACGCGAGCTCGGCCGCGAGGTCACGGTCGACGACGTGCGCCCGCACGCGGCCGCAGCGCTCGAGGAGGTGTTCGGCCTCACGTTCGAGGAGCTGCCCGCCGAGGACGGCGCCGGGCTCTGGCCCCAGCCGGTGCATGAGAGGATCTCGAGCAAGCCCATGAAGACAGGCACTCGATCGGGGGAGGCAATCGGAGTTGAATCCGTCGTTGCCGGTCGCTGAGCGGCCCCGCCGTCCTGAGTGGATGAAGGTGCGCGCTCCCAGCGCGGACTCCAGCTACTTTGAGGTGCGCGAGCTCCTGCACGGCCAGCGTCTGAACACCATCTGCGAGGAGGCCCGCTGCCCGAACATTGCCGAATGCTGGGGCCGCGGCACCGCCACCTTCCAGATCCTCGGCGACACCTGCACCCGTGCTTGTCGCTACTGCTACGTCCACTCGGGCAAGCCGGGCTCGCCGCCCGACCCGCTCGAGCCGCTGCGGCTGGCGCAGGCCGCCGCGCAGATGGGGCTTCGCCACGTCGTCGTCACCTCGGTCGACCGGGACGACGTTCCCGACCGGGGCGCCGGCCACTACGCGGCGACGATCCGCGCGCTCAAGAAGAAGCTCCCAGACGCCTCGGTCGAGGTGTTGACGCCTGACTTCCTCGGCGTGGAGGAGGCGGCGCTTCGCACGGTCCTCGCCGAGCGTCCAGAGGTCTTCAACCACAACATCGAGACGGTGCGCCGCCTGCACCGGAGGATGCGAGGCGCGAAGGCCTCCTACGACAAGGCGCTCTGGCTGCTCCAACGCGCGAAGGAGCTGGCCGGTTACCCGGTGCTGACCAAGTCCGGGATCATCGTCGGCCTCGGGGAGACGAACGACGAGGTCGTGGAGACGATGCGCGACCTCCGCGATCACGGAGTCGACGTCGTCACCATCGGCCAGTACCTGCAGCCGTCGTCGCGCCACGCGCCCATCGACCGCTGGGTGCATCCCGACGAGTTCCGCTGGTTCCGGGAGCAGGGCGAGGCGCTCGGCTTCGGCTCGGTCTTCTCGGGCCCGCTCGTCCGCTCCTCCTACCGCGCCGACGAGCAGCGGCACGCGGCCGAGAGCGGGCGCGGCGCGGTCGCGTACTAGACACCTCCGAACGCGAAGGAGCCGCCCTTCGGCGGCTCCCCCCACGCGGCTCTCCCCCCAAGTGTGTCCCTGCTCGAGAGTTGGTGCCCTGCCGCATCCCGGGTCGCGCGGCGCCCCGGAAGTTAATGACACTAAGAGGTGGTGTCAAGCATTCAGTCGTGCGGCCGCGCCATCGCGCGGTAGTCGAGCGCCTTCTCGAGGATCTCCTCGTCGACGCCGGCCTCGCGGGCGACCTCGCGGAGCGACCGGCCGGAGGCGGCAGCCTCCTTCACGATCTCGCTCGCCCGGTCGTAGCCGATGTGGGGGTTGAGCGCTGTCGCCGCCGAGAGCGTCAGCTCGGCGTAACGCTCGAGAGTCTCCCGATTCGGCTCGATCCCGTCGACGCACTTCTCGGCGAAGAGGCGCGAAGAGGCGGCGAGGAGACCGATCGACCCGAGGAGGTTCCGGGCCATCATCGGCACGAACACGTTCAGCTCGAAGTGCCCTTGCAACCCGCCGACCGCGATCGCGGCGTCGTTTCCGATCACCTGGGCGCCGACCTGCGTGACGACCTCGGGAATGACCGGGTTGACCTTCCCCGGCATGATCGAGCTGCCCTTCTGCAGCTCGGGCAAGGCGATCTCCGCGAAGCCTGCGCGCGGGCCCGAGCCCATCAGCCGAATGTCGTTTGCGATCTTCGTCAGCGAGACTGCGACCGTCCTGAGTGCGCCGGATGCCTCGACGAGGGCGTCGCGAGCCGCCTGTGCCTCGAAAGCATCGGCCGGTGGGAGGATCGTGAGGGCCGCGTCCTGCGCGAGGCGGCGCCGCACCCGGTCGGCGAACTCGGAATGCGTGTTCAAGCCGGTGCCGGTGGCGGTGCCTCCGAGGGGGATCTCGCCGACCCGGGGCAGGGTCGCCTCGATCCGGGCGATCCCCTGGCGCACCTGCGCGGCATAGCCGCCGAACTCCTGCCCGAGCGTGACCGGGACGGCGTCCATCAGATGCGTCCGGCCGGACTTGACGAGGTCGGCGAACTCCACCGACTTGCGCTCGAGCGCCTCGGCCAGCGTCGTGAGACTCGGGATCAGGTCGTTGACGAGCTCGTCGAGGGCGGCGAGATGCACGGCGGACGGAAAGACGTCGTTCGAGGACTGGCCCAGGTTCACGTCGTCGTTCGGGTGCACGTCCTCGCCTGCCAGCGACGCGATCACTTCGTTCGCGTTCATGTTCGAGGACGTGCCCGAGCCGGTCTGGAAGACGTCGATCGGAAACTGGTCGTCGAACTCGCCGGCGGCGACACGGTCGGCGGCCCGTGCGATGCGCTCGGCCTTGTCCGGGTCGAGGAGGCCGAGCTCCGCGTTCACCCGCGCCGCCGCGGCCTTCAGCCGCCCGAGCCACTGCGCCACGGGCCCCGGGATGGGCTCGCCTGAGACCGGGAAGTTCTCGACTGCCTTTTGCGTCTCGCCTCCCCACAGCTCCCTGGGCGCCGTCTCGCTCACGCCCCGGAGTCTAGTCGCGGCAGCGCTCACATCCCCGCATATCTCTTAGGGGCACCCCTCTCCCACCACCCGCTTTCCAGCGTAACGGCGAAATGCGCTCGTGTGGCACGCAGAGGCGTGCCGAAAGCGTGGCTAGTCCGTCGAGTACTTCGGCTGAACCTTCTCGCCGCGGATTCTGGCGACCGCCTGGTTCGCGGCGATGGCGGCTTCGCCGAAGCCCACTGAGATGAGGGTGATCTTCCCCTCGTAGCCGGCGACGTCGCCCGCCGCGTAGACGCCCTCGAGGGTCGTCTCCATCGTCGAGGGGTTGACGAGCACCTGGCGCTTGCCGTGAAGCTCGAGGCCCCAGTCGGCGATGGAGCCGAGGTGGGAGTGGAAGCCCAGGAGGGTGATGAGCGCGTCGCACTCGACCTCGTAGAGCTCGCCGCTCGCCGTGTCCTCGAGGGTCACTGCTTGGATCTCGCCGTCGCCCCGCACCCCGCGGACCTCGGCGGGAATGCAGATGCGCACGGCGCCCTGCTCCTCGAGCTCGCGGGCCTCCTTGACGGATGTCTCCAGCGCGCGGAAGCGCTCGCGGCGGTGAACGAGCGTGATCGGCAGCCGGGCCGTGTCCTGGAGGCCGAGCGTCCAGTCGAGGGCGGAGTCGCCGCCGCCCACGATCACGCACGTCTTGTCGCGGAAGACTTCCTTCCGCCTGACGAAGTAGTGGAGCCCGCGGCCTTCCCAGTCGTCGATGTCCTCGATCTCGAGCTTGCGCGGCTCGAAGGCGCCGTGGCCGGCCGTGACGATTAGCATGCGGCTCGGGAACGTCTCGCCTTGATGCGTCGTGAGGATGAGCTGCTCCTCGCCGTTGACCCCGACCCGCCGCAGATCCTTCACCTCTTGGTCAAGGAAGACCTCGGCGCCGAACTGGAGCCCCTGCTCGACGCAGAGGTCGACGAGTGCCTGTCCCTGGATCTTGGGATGGCCCGCGACGTCGTAGACGTGCTTCTCGGGGTAGACGGCTGCGACCTGGCCGCCTGGCTGGCCGAGGCTCTCGACGATCCGGACGGTAGCGTCGCGGTGCCCCGCATAATAGGCCGCCGCGAGACCGACCGGACCTGCGCCGATGATCGTGATGTCGACGACGTGATGGTCGCTCAAACCGACGTCAGATTAGCGCTCGGCTCAGTGAGAGCAGCCTGCGCCGCAGCCGCTGCCGCCGGCATGGGCGGGCGCGGGCTCGGCGGCCGCTTCGTCCTTCGCTTGGAAGGAGGAGCCACACCCGCACGCCGCCTGCACGTTCGGGTTGTTGATCGCAAAGCCTGCGCCCATGAGAGCGTCGACGAAGTCGATCTCGGAGCCGACGAGGTACGGAGCGCTGAACGGGTCGACGACCACGCGAACCCCGTGCATCTCGACCTCGTTGTCCCCGTCCTGCGGTCCACGGTCGAAGCCGAGCGCGTACTGGAAGCCGGAGCACCCTCCGCCCTGGATGGCGACTCGGAGGACGCTGACGTCACCTTCCGGCTCCTGGGCCATCAGCTCCTTGATCTTGGCAGCGGCGTTCTCGGTGACCGTGACCATTTCAGCCTGAGTCTAGCAGCGACCTCCGCCGCCGAAGGCGCCCGACTTTGTGACTGCGGTAGCAGCTCGTTTCCCCTGGCGTAGAGCCGGTTTCCGTCCAGGCACGCAGACCGCTTGTGAGCGCTAGGATGCCTGGCGTGCAGGCCGTGCTGCTCGCCGCGCTTGACGACTGGTTCCCCTTCCTCGTCTACGCGCTCTTCGCGGCGGCGATCCCGGCCTCGATGTTGTTCCTCTCCTTCGCCTTCTCGACCCGGAGGAAGCAGGCGGTCCCCAAGGCCCAACGGCAGCCGTTCGAGTCGGGGGTCACCACGGGGCCGCCCAAGCAGCAGCGCTTCACCGTCAGCTTCTACCTGACCGCGATGCTCTTCATCGTCTTCGACATCGAGATCGTCTTCCTCTACCCGGTGGCCGTCGTACTCGACGAGGTGGGGACGTTTGCGCTCGCGGAGTTCGGGTTCTTCATCGGCATCCTCGCCATCGCCTACGTCTACGTCTGGAAGCGGGGTGCCCTCGAGTGGCGGTGAGGCGAAAGCGCCTGGCCGACTACGGCCTCCAGTCCGAGCGGACGCTGATGCGCGGGAAGGGCCCCAGCGTGTTCGAGAAGGAGCTCGGGGCCGACGAGCTCGAGGAGCGACTCCTGCTCACGACAATGGAGAAGGCGGTGGCGTGGGCGCAGGGCTACTCGATCTGGCCCGACACCTTCGGGCTCGCCTGCTGCGCAATCGAGATGATGTCGATCGTCTCCGCCCGCTACGACGTGGCCCGCTTCGGCGCCGAGGTGTTCCGCTCCTCGCCGCGCCAGGCCGATCTCCTGATCGTCTCCGGCCGCGTCGCGCACAAGATGGCGAAGCCGATTCGCGAGATTTACGACCAGATGCTCCAGCCGAAGTGGGTGATCGCCATGGGCGCCTGCTCGAGCTCCGGCGGCATGTTCAACAACTACGCGATCCTGCAGGGCGTCGACAAGATCATGCCGGTCGACGTTCACGTACCCGGCTGCCCGCCGCGCCCCGAGGCGCTGCTCGAGGGCATCGTGCGGCTGCAGGAGACGATCCATGCCGGGGTCCCGCCCGCGTACGAGATCCGCGGGGTCGCCGAGTGACCGACTACTCGGCCGTCCCGGGATTCGTCGACGAGCGCACCGAACGCGGCGAGACAACCGTCGTCGTCGAGCGCGAGCGACTCATCGAGGCCGCTGCCTGGCTGCGGGACGAGGCCGGCTTCAACTTCCTCTCGGACATCGCAGCGGCCGACTACCTCGGCTGGGACCGGCCACGCGTCGCCGGCTACTGGGGCGACGACCGCGGCCGCGATCTCAACAACCCGGGTTCGTGGGGCTTGCAGCAGCAGCCGGAGCCGAAGCCTCACCGTTTCTCGATCTCCTACCACCTGCTCAAGCTGCAATCCGGGGCGGGCGAGGCGCCGCGCCTCCGCCTGCAGCTCTGGTGCGAGGACGGGGAGGCCGTGCCGAGTGTCATCGGCGTGTGGCCCACGGCCGACTGGCACGAGCGGGAGGCGTGGGACATGATGGGCATCCCGATCGACGGCCACCCGAACCTCGTCCGCATCCTCATGGAGGAGGACTGGGAGGGCCACCCGCTCCGCAAGGACTATCCGCTCGGCGGCGAGCCGGTGCGGTTCTCCGGGGAGGACTGAGGAACCGTTGGCGGTGGCCGAGCCCAAGCCGGCGATCTACGAGGGGACTCGCATCCCCTCCCCGATCCCGACCGTGCTCCAGGTGGACCCGGCTCTCCGCGAGGAGGGGGACATCCTCGAGGTCAACTTCGGGCCCAACCACCCCTCGACCCACGGCGTCCTCCGGCTGATCGTCGAGCTGAACGGCGAGAAGGTCGTCGGCCTGGAGGCGGTCGTGGGCTACCTCCATACCGGCTTCGAGAAGAACATGGAGCACAAGACCTGGTGGAAGGCGATCACGTACCCGGAGCGGATCGACTACCTCTCCTTCCAGAACAACGAGCTCGTCTTCGTGCTCGCGATCGAGAAGCTGCTCGGCGTCGAGCCGCCGCCGAAGGCCGACTGGATGCGCATGCTCCTCTGCGAGCTCAACCGCATCCACTCGCACCTCGTCTGGCTCGGCACCGCCGCGCTCGAGCTGGGAGCGATCTCGATGTTCTGGTACTGCTTCCGCGAGCGCGACGCCATCCTCGACCTGTTCGAGCTCGTCACCGGCGTGCGCATGCACACGCGCTACTTCCAGGCAGGCGGCCTGGCCGAAGACATCCCCGTCGGCTTCCACGACGAGTGCCGCGCCTTCGCCGACACGATGCAGAAGCGGGTGGACGAGTACGAGGACATCCTTTCTGGCCAGGCGATCTGGCTCGAGCGGACGAAGGGCATCGGGCTCCTCTCGGCCGCGGACGCGATCGCCCTCGGCCAGTCCGGCCCGGTGCTTCGCGCGTCGGGCGTCGACTGGGACCTCCGCAAGGCGCAGCCCTACCTGGTCTACGACCAAGTGGACTTCGACGTGCCCGTCTACCCGGGTGGCGACGTCTTCGACCGGTACAAGGTGCACATGGATGAGATGCGCGAGTCGACGCGCATCGTCCAGCAGGCGCTCGACGGGATGCCGGAGGGGCCGTGGATCGTGGACGACCGCAAGATCGTCCTGCCCCCCCGCAACGAGCTGCACACGTCGATGGAGAGCCTGATCCACCACTTCAAGCTCGTCACCGAGGGGTACCGGGTGCCCGAAGGCGAGGTCTACGTCACCATCGAGTCGCCGCGCGGCGAGCTCGGCTGCTACCTCGTCTCCGACGGAGGCCCCAAGCCGTGGCGCGTCAAGTTCCGCGCCCCGTCGTTCGTCGCGCTCGAGGCGACGGCGACGTGTATGAGCGACGCGCTCGTGGCCGACCTGATCGCCGCCGTCGGCTCGCTCGACACCCTCATGGGCGAGGTGGACCGGTGACTCCTGCCTCCAAGACGCTGTACGACCGGATCCAGTCGGTGGCGAAGCAGTACCCTGAGAGCCGCTCGGCGATCGTGCCCGCGCTCCGGCTGGCGCAGGAGGAGCACGGCGGCTGGCTCCCGCCCGAGGCGTTTCGCGAGGTGGGTGAGGCGCTCGAGCTCACGCCTGCGTACTGCCAGGCGGTGGCGAGCTTCTACGACATGTTCCGTCTGGAGCCCGTCGGCCGCCACATGGTGGAGGTCTGTACCAACATTTCCTGCGCGCTGGTCGGCGCCCAGCAAGTGCTCGAGGCCTTCGAGCGCGAGCTGGGAGTTCACGCGGGCGAGACGACCGACGACGGCGAGGTGACGCTGCGAACGATCGAGTGCGCCGGCGGCTGCGGCTGGGGAACAGTCGTCGCCGTCGACCACCGCTACCACGAGCCGGTCCAGTCGGTGGACGTGCCCGGCATCGTCAAGGAGCTGCGCGATGGCGCTTAGAGAGCTGCTGCTCGAGCATGCGGACACACGCGACCTGACGAAGCTCGCCGAGTACGAGGCCGTCGGCGGCTACGAGGCGTTGCGCAAGGCGCTGGGGATGGAGCGGCAGGCGGTGCTGGACGAGCTGCTCGCCGCCGACGTGCGCGGCCGTGGCGGCGCAGGCTTTCCCATGGGCCGCAAGGCGAGCTTCCTGCCCAAGCCGGAGGACACGTCGAAGCCGATCTACCTCGTCGTCAACGCGGACGAGTCGGAGCCCGGCACCTTCAAGGACCGGGAGATCATGCTGCGCGTCCCGCACCTCTTCGTCGAGGGGATCGTCATCACTTCGCACACGATCGGCTCGAGTCTCGCGTTCATCTATCTCCGCGGCGAGTACCTGGCCGAGTACGAGGTAATCACCGCCGCACTCGAGGAGGCGCGCAAGGCCGGCTACGTCGGCAAGGACGTGCTCGGCTCCGGCTGGGGCCTGACGGTCGTCGTCCACCGAGGCGCCGGCGCGTACATCTGCGGCGAGGAGACCGGCCTGCTCGAGTCGCTCGAGGGTAGCCGGGGCCAGCCCCGCACCAAGCCGCCGTTCCCGGCTATCTCCGGCCTCTACGCCTCGCCGACGTTGATCAACAACGTCGAGACCGTGGCGACCGTGCCGAAGATCGTGGAGATGGGCGGGAAGGCCTACGCTCGGCTCGGGGTCGAGCACTCCGCGGGCACGCGCGTCTTCTCGCTTTCGGGAAACGTCGTCAACGGCGGGAACTACGAGCTCGAGCTGGGAACGCCGCTTCGCGAGCTGATCTACGACCTAGGTGGCGGAATCCCGGACGGGCGCGAGCTGAAGGCGATCATTCCGGGCGGGTCGTCGGTTCCCGTTCTGACCGCGGCCGAGGTGGACACGCCGCTCGACTTCGACTCGATGGCGGAGGCAGGAACGATGCTTGGCTCCGGCGCCGTCATCGTCATCGACGACCGCTGTTGCATGGTGCAGCTGGGGCTCCGCGTCGCGCAGTTCTACATGCACGAGTCTTGCGGCAAGTGCACGCCTTGCCGCGAGGGGACGCGCTGGATGGTGCAGCTCCTGCGGCGGATCGAGGAAGGCGACGCGACCCAGGACGAGCTGGACGTGCTCCTCAACGTCTGCGACAGGATCCTCGGCAATTGCCTGTGCCCTCTCGGCGACGCGGCGGCCATGCCGGTGGCGAGCTACGTGGCGAGGTTCCGCGACGAGTACCAACGCCACATCGACGAGGGCGGCTGCCCGTTCGGCGGCGAGTCGTCGCTCGCGGGCGTGCTCGCTCCGGTCGACCAGCACCACGCGGGGATCCGGGGCGAGATCGAGGTGCCGGCGGGGCCATGATCGCCTCGACGCCTCTCTGGCTCCTGGGGCACCCCGGCCCACCACCCGCTTTCCAGCCTAATCCTGAAAAGCACACGCGTGGCGCACGCACTGTGCCGGAAGCGCGCCGATGAGCGTCGCTCGCCAACAACTCGCTCCCGTGGGGGAAACCATGTTTCCCCCACGTGCCCCCTTCTTTGAGACTGTGAGGGAACCTCCCGGTTCCCTCACACACCCTCCACACGCTCATGGGCCAGGTGGCCTATGAGCGCACAGCCCCAGCCACAGCCTGAGCTCGTCACGGTCACGATCGACGGTCAGGAGCTCCAGGCTCCCAAGGGCCAGGGAATGGTCGAGACCGCCGCGTCGATCGGGATCGAGATCCCCGTCTTCTGTTACGAGCCGCGGCTCGGGCCGCCGGTCGGGGCCTGCCGCATGTGCCTCTGCGAGGTGGAGGGCCTGCCCAAGCTCCAAGCCGCGTGCACGCTGACGGCGACGGACGGCCTCGTGCTCAAGACGGCGCTCACCAGCGAGAAAGCGTCCGAGGGGCAGGACGCGATCCTCGAGTTCATCCTCCTCAACCACCCGCTCGACTGCCCCGACTGCGACAAGGGCGGCGAGTGTCCGCTGCAGGACCTGACGTTTCGCTTCGGGCCGGGGACGACTCGCATGCAGTTCGCCAAGCGAACCTTCGACAAGCCGATCCCGATCTCGCCGCTGATCGCGCTCGACCGCGAGCGCTGCATCCTCTGCTATCGCTGCACGCGCTTCTCGGAGAACGTCTCCGAGGACGGCCAGCTGGTGACAATCAACCGGGGCGCCTCGTCGGTGATCGCCACCTTCCAGGACGAGCCTTACCGTGCGCACTTCTCGGGGAACGTGGTCGAGCTCTGCCCGGTAGGCGCCCTCACGTCCACGACGTACCGGTTCCGCGCGCGGCCGTGGGAGATCCAGAACGTGCCGACGGTCTGCGGGCTCTGCCCCGTGGGCTGCAACGTCTGGGCGACGACGAGGGAGGGGAGGGTTGCGCGCATCCTCTCCCGGAACCACCCCGAGGTGAACGAGGGCTGGCTCTGCGACAAGGGCCGCTTCGCCTACGACCACCTACGCGCGACCGACCGCATCCGCGCCCCGCTTGTCCGCGTGCGGCGCCGCGGGTTCGACGAGGCCTCGGTGGAGAGCGCGCTCGACGCCGCCGAAGCGGGCCTCCGCGAGGCGGGACCCTCGACCGTTGTCGCGTTCTCGGGAGGCGAGACCGTGGAGCAGGCGACCGCGCTTGCACGCATCGTCCGCGAGGCGCTGGGCTCCGACGCAGCGCTCCTTCCCGACGACTGGGACTCCGGGCTCGCCGCCTTCCGCGCACCGCTCTCCGCGCTCCGGGACACCGAGGTCTGCGTCGTGGTCGGCGACGATCCCGTCCTCGAGCGCGCGCCGATCGTCGACCTCTGGCTCCGGACAGCGCGGCGCGCGGGCGCAGACGTGATCACCATCGGCCCCGCCGGCGACGTGCAGGCGGCGCCGGGGTCGGCGCCGCAAGTCTGCGTCGACCTGCGCAAAGGGAGCAAGGCGCCGAAGGAGCTCCGCGAGACGGCGAAGCGCCTCGACGCGGCCGAGCGCGTCGCGCTCGTCTGGTCGGAGGACGACCCCAGCGGAGGCCGCCACATCGGCGCGCTCGCCGGCCGTCTCCGAGCGAAGGGCCAGGCGGAGGTCGCCGTCTACGTCCTGCCGGGGACGCCGAACGGCCGCGGCGTCGCCGACGCGTGGTACGCGCTCGGCGAGGCACGCACGGAGCCCCCGCCGGACGGGGAGATCGGGGCGTTGATCGTCTCCGGTGACGAGGCCGCCTACGACTCCCGCGTCGCCGAGCTTGCCGCCCGCGCCCGCTTCGTGCTCACGACGGCCATGTTCCAGAGCGACCTGACGGCGTGGTCGCACGTCGTCCTTCCGGGCACGAGCTACCTGGAGCGCGAAGGCACGGTCGTCAACCTGGAGGGCCGCCCGCAGCGCCTCCGCCGCGCGGTCGTCCCGAACGGTCCCGACGAGCTCGAGTGGCT
>JBOHAB010000065.1:0-12539 GCA_050697655.1 Gaiellaceae bacterium | reverse complement strand
GGCCCCGGTCGCCGCCGTCCCGCTCGCGCCGCTCGCGTGGCGGAGCGTCCTTCGCCCGCTCGATCAGTTCCTCGGGCTGGACGACTGTGCCGTTCTCGTGCTTGCCGACGAGCTTCAGGCCGATGCGGCCCCGTGCCTTGTCGACCTCCTGGACGACGACGTCGAGCACGTCGCCCCGGCTGATCACGTCCTCGATGTGGCCGACTCGGCCCGGGCCGACGTTGGAGACGTGGAGGAGGCCGTCGGTGCCCTTCTTCAGCTCGACGAAGGCGCCGAAGTCGGTCGTCTTCACGACCTTGCCGGTGTAGGTGTCGCCGACCTCTGGCTCCTTCGTGAGCGCCTGGATGGAGGCGATCGCGGCGTCGGCCTTCTCGCCTTCGGTCGCGTAGATGAGGATCGTCCCGTCCTCCTCGATGTCGATCTGGACCTCGTAGTCGGCCTCGAGGCCGCGGATCGTCTCGCCGCCCTTGCCGATGATCAGGCCGATCTGCTCCGGGTCGATCGAGATCGTGGTGATCCGCGGCGCGTGCGCGGCAAGCTCCTCGCGGGACTCCGAGATCGCCTCGGCCATGCGGTCGAGGATGAACTCGCGGGCCTGCTTCGCCTGGTCGAGCGCGTTTCGCATGATCTCCTGCGTCACGCCGGTGATCTTGATGTCCATCTGGAGCGCGGTGATGCCCTGGCGGGAGCCGGCGACCTTGAAGTCCATGTCGCCGAGATGGTCCTCCGCGCCCTGGATGTCTGTGAGGATGACGTGCTCGTCGCCCTCCTTGACGAGACCCATGGCGATGCCGCTGACGGGGCGCTTGATCGGCACGCCGGCGTCCATAAGGGCGAGGGTCGAGCCGCAGACGGAGCCCATCGAGGACGAGCCGTTCGACTCGAGCGTCTCCGAGACGAGGCGGATCGTGTACGGGAACTCGTCGAGCCCCGGGATCATCGGCTCGAGCGCCCGCTGCGCGAGCGCGCCGTGGCCGATGTCGCGGCGCTTGGGCCCGCGCATGAAGCCCGTCTCCCCGACCGAGTAGGGCGGGAAGTTGTAGTGGTGCATGTAGCGGCGCTCGAGCTCGAGCGAGAGGTCGTCGATCCGCTGGCCTTCCTTGGCCGTTCCGAGCGTGAGCAGGGTCATGATCTGCGTCTGCCCGCGCGTGAAGAGCGCGGAGCCGTGCGTGCGCGGCGAAACCCCAACCTCGCAGGAGACCGGGCGGATCTCGTCGGTTGCGCGCCCGTCCGGGCGGCGCTTCTCGACGGCGATCTTGGTTCGGATCAGCTCCTTGTAGATGGCCTCGGCCGCCTTCTTGACGTACGTCTTGGTGAGGCTGTCCTTGACCACCGGCGCCTCGCCCTCGACGGTGGCCGGGCCAACGGGGAACGGGAGCTCGACGGTGTCGATGATCCGCTCGAAGAGCAGGTGGCGCTTCGCGGAGCGGAGCTGCTTCGAGTCCTGCTCGGCGTCGGTCAGGACGCCGAGCTCCTCCCCGAACTCGGCGCGCACCGGGGCGAGCACCGCCTCGAGCCGGCGTCGTTCGAGAATGGCGTCGAGGCTCGCGCGAACCTGCGTCTCGCGCACGATGTCCTCTTCGGTGGAGTCGATCGTGATCGGCGGGCAGAGCTCCGCGACGATCTCCTCGACCACAGCGCCGGCCTCGCGCAGGCCGTCGGCGGCGATTGCGGAGGCGATGCGCTCGCCGTGGCTCGCGTCGAGCTCCTCGGTGAGCTCGGAGTCGAGCCACTTCGGCTTGCCGACGCGCTGGCGAAGCTCTTCCTGCAGCTCGCAGAGCTTCTTGATCTCGGCGTGCGCGAGGTCGAAGGCCTCGAGGAGCTTCTCCTCGGGCACCTCGTTCGCGCCGGCTTCGACCATCGTCAGGCCTTCCTTCGTCCCCACGACGATCAGGTCGAGCTCGGAGCTCTCGATGTCCGGGAGCGACGGGTTGACGACGAGCTGGCCGTCGAGCATGCCGATACGGACGGCGCCGACCGGGCCGAGGAACGGAAGCGGCGAGATCATCAGCGCCGCCGAGGCGCCGTTGATCGAGAGGATGTCGTGCGGGGTGACCAGGTCGGCCGAGAGAGTCGTGCAGATGACCTGCACCTCGTTCCGGAAGCCCTTGGGCCAGAGCGGCCTGATCGGGCGGTCGATCATCCGCGCGGTGAGGATCGCCTTCTCCGTGGGTCTCCCCTCGCGCTTGAAGAACCCGCCGGGGATCTTCCCGGCCGCGTACATCCGCTCCTCGACGTCGACGGTGAGCGGGAAGAAGTCCGCGCCCTCCCGCGCCTCGAGGCGGCCCTGGGCGGTGGCGAGGACCATCGTGTCCCCGCTCTTGACGAGAACGGCGCCGTCGGCCTGCTTGGCCAGCTTGCCCGTCTCGAACTGGATCTCGTCGCGGCCGATGGCGGCCGTCACCGACGTGATCTCTGGTGCAATCGTGCTCATGTTTCCTCCTTCTCCTTGCCGGGAGACGGAGGCGGAGGTTTGAAGCAGGCCCTCCGGGACGGCGTCCCGAGGAGCTCCCTCAAACTTCCACCAGGTCTCCCAAAGTGGTTGGCCGTGGGTGGGCGGTGGAGTCCGGGAGTTCCGCCTACCTCCTGAGGCCGAGTTCCTGGATCAGCGCGCGGTAGCCCTCGAGGTCCCGTCTCTGCAGGTAGTTGAGGAGCCGACGGCGCCTGCCGACGAGCCTGAGGAGGCCGCGGCGAGAGAGGTGATCCTTCCGGTGCGTGCGCAAATGCTCGGTTAGCTGCTCGATTCGCTTCGTGAGCAGCGCAATCTGCACCTGGGTCGAGCCGGTGTCGTCACCGGACCGCCCGTGGTGGTCGAAAATTTCGCGCTTTGCGTCCTTCGTGAGGGTCACGACCGACGTAGGCTAGCAAAGGTGCAGGTATCCCCCGGCGTTGCCGCAGGCCATCCTGCGACGGCCGAGGCCGGCCTCGAGATCCTCGCCGAGGGCGGCACTGCGGCGGATGCGGCCGTCGCGGCAGTGCTCGCCTCTTGCGTGGCGGAGACGGTGATGACGGGCATGGCAGGGGGTGGGTACGCCCTCTGGCTCGAAGCAGGAAGCGATCGCGCGGAGGTCCTCGACTTCTTCGTGGCGGTGCCGGGGCTCGGCCACCCGCGCGAGACGCCGGAGCTCGAGGAGCTCGCCGTGCCCTTCGGCGAGGAGCTCGTGCACTACTTCGTCGGTGCCGCCACCTGTGCCGTTCCCGGCGTCCCCGCGGGGATCGACGAGCTCTGGCGGCGCGCCGGGACGCTGCCGTGGGCACGCCTCGTCGAGCCCGCACTGCGCCTGGCCCGAGGCGGCGTCCTCATGCCTCCGGCGCACGCAAAGTGCCTCGCCATGCTCGCCCCCGTGATGACGATGCGCGAAGGCGGTCGCATCTACTCCCCGGGCGGGATGCTCTTGGGCGCAGGAGACCGGCTCGATCAACCGGGTCTCGTTCCGGCCCTCGAGGTCCTGGCGGCCGAGGGCGCGCGCTCGTTCTACGACGGGACGCTGGCGGAGTCGCTCCTTCAGCTCATGGAGGAGCGCGAAGGCCTTGTCACCCCTGACGACCTCGCCGCCTACCGCGTCGAGTGGCTGCCGCCCGCCGAGGCCGCGTATGCGGGCGTTCACATCCAGGCCCGGGGCGGGCTTGCGCAGCTCGCAGACGTACTCGTCGGGCTCCCGCCGCTCCGTGGCGTCTCCACCGCGGAGCGGGCGCTTGCGCTCGCGCGCGCGCTCGCGGCGCCGCTCTACAGCGGCAGGACGTACGAGCACACGACGAACGTCTGCATCGTCGACGCGGCCGGGAACGCCTGCGTCGCGACGACAAGCCTCGGGCTTGGCTCGGGCGACTTCCTCCCCGGGTACGACATCCACCTGAACAGCATGCTCGGCGAGTTCGACCTCCTGGTCGGGCCGCTCGAAGCGGGAAAGCGGATGGCGAGCATGATGTCGCCCACCGTCGCGCTCGACGACGGCGGGCTCGTCCTCACCGCCGGCGCCGCCGGCGGCACGCGCCTGCGGCCGGCGCTCGCCCAGGTGCTGTCGGGGATCCTCGACGAGGGCCTGCATCCACAGGCGGCCGTCGACCGCCCCCGCCTCCACTCGACCGGCGAGATCGTCCACCTCGAGCCGGGCTTCGACGAGAGTGCCGTCGGTGCGCTGAGCGGCGAGGGATACGACGTCCGCCTCTGGCAGGAGCTCCACCATTACTTCGGGGGTGTCAGCGTGGTGGCGAGAACTGGAGCCGCGGCCGACCCGCGCCGCAGTGGCCTCGCCCTCGTCCTCTAGCCCGGACGGCGGGCTGCCCGCGCCGCCTCGACGTCGGCGGCGATCTGGGCGACGAGCTCCCCCTCGCTCGCGAAGGCGCGCTCCTGGCGCAGGCGCTCCCACAGCTCGAGGCGGAGGCGGCTCCCGTACAGGTCGCCCTCGAAGTCGAGGAGGAACGCCTCGATCCGGCGCTCGCTGCCGCCGTAGTGCGGGTTGACCCCGATCGACGCCGCCACGCGATGCCCTAGCGCCTCGCCCGCGTAGATGCCGTACTCGGGCACGAGCGCGTGCGGGTCGGGCGCGAGGTTGGCGGTCGGGAAGCCCAGCGTCCCCCCGCGCCGGTCGCCGTAGACGACGTCTCCCTCCAGCTCGAACGGCCTGCCGAGCAGCCCAGCGGCGCCGCGGAGATCGCCCACCCGCACGAGCTCGCGGATGCGGCTCGAGGAAACCCCCTCGACGAGCGGCACGGGCCTGACGTCCAGCCCCAAGCGGCGGAGAAGCTCGACGTCGCCGCGCCGCCCGGCGCCGAAGCGGAAGTCCTCGCCGGCCACGACGACCTTCGCTCCGACCGCGGTGAGATAGTCCGCGGCGAACTCCTCAGGCTCGAGCCGCGAGAGCTCCTGCGTGAACTCGACGACGAGAAGCTCGTCCGGCCGCATCTGCTCGATCAGCTCGATCCGGCGCTCGAGCGTCGAGAGAAGCTGCACGTCGTACCCGAGAACGAGCCGTGGATGCGGGTCGAACGTGAGCACGGTCGAGCGCAGGCCCGTCGCCTTCACGGCCTCGATCACCGCCTGATGGCCCCGGTGGACGCCGTCGAAGGTGCCGAGGGCAAGCACCCGCTCGGCGGGCGGGAGCTCGGCGGGCGAGCGGGCGACGATCACGCAGCCTCCTCGGGCAGGTCGCGCAGGCTGGGTACCGGCGATGGGAGGAGCAGCAGCGCGCCTGCGAGCGCCCCGACCGTCGCCACCCAGAGGGTCGGTCGAACGCCGATCAACGTGCCGAGCGCGCCGCCGGCGAGGGCGCCGAGCGGCCGAATCCCCCAGTTGACGACGTTGAACGCGCCGGTCGCACGGGCGCGGAGACGGTCTGGTGTGAGTGCGAACATCATCGAGCCGGCGTTGATGTCGAGAATCATGACGCCCATTCCCGACCAGAACTCGGCCATGAACAGCATGCCGAGGATCAGCCATCGCGGCCCTCCCGCGAGCGGGATGAGAACGAGCGGAAGCGGGAAGAGCACGCAGCCCAGGAAGAACGCCCTCCCGACGCCGAGCGCGCGCCCGATCCGAGCTGCCGCGAAGGCCCCAATGAGGCCTCCCACCGCGCCTGCCCCGAGCACGAGGCCGAGCGTGCCGGCTGCGACGTCGAGGACTCGCGTCGCGTAGAGCACAAACAGCGCCTGAAACCCGTAGTTGAAGAAGTTCAGCGCCGCCACGGCGGTGAGGGCCGGCCGGAAGATCGGATGTCCGCCGATGAAGCGCAGGCCCGCAGCCAGCCGCGCCTTGACACCCGGCTCCTCCTCCGGCTCGATCGGCGGCTCCTCGGCGCGCACGCGGCCGAGGAAGAGCGCCGAGGCGAGGAACGAGATCGCGTCCGCGAGAAGCGCGAACGGCGCGGTGAAGGCCGAGGCGAGCAGCCCGCCCAGCGAGGGCCCGGCCACGAAGGAGAACGACCGGCTGCCGTGGACGAGCGAGTTGCCCTCCAGATACCGGTCTCGGCTCGCCAGCGAGACGAAGAGGGTCGGGTACGAGAGGTCGAAGAGCACCGCGAGCGTGCCGGCGAGGAAGGTGACTGCGTAGAGCTGGGCAAGGGTCAGCACATCGAGCGCGTAGGCGAGCGGGATCGTGCCGACGAGCGCCGCCCGGCCAAGGTCGGTGGCGATCATGACCCGCCGGCGGCTCGCCACCCGGTCGAGCCAAACACCGGCCGGCAGCGAGAAGAGGAGGTGAGGCAGGAGCGCCGCGGCGCCGAGCAGCCCCATCTGCCCGGCGCCGGCGTCGAGGACGAGCACGGCGACGAGCGGCAGCGCCAGGACCGCGATCCGGTCGCCGAGGAGCGAGATGGAGGTCGCGAGCCAGAAGTTGCGAAAGCCACGCTCCCGGAGGAGCGTCATCCGACGACGGTCTCGGGCCTAATCTCCCCGCCTGCGGCCTGTCCCACCGCCACGAGCTCACCGTCACCGGTCCAGAGCGCGACCGGCCCCTCCCCCGCTCCCGGAATCGCCCGGCCGGTCCTCACCAGGCGCGCCTCGTCGTCGTCGACCCGCCGCTCCGGGAGGTGGACGAGCGCTGCGAGCGGCGGGAGCACGCGCTCCGGGTCGGCGTCCTCCACCCGGTAAGGCCCCACGGCTGTACGGCGGAGCCAGCGGCAATGGCCGCCCACGGCCCCGGCGAGCGCGCGCACGTAGGTGCCGCTTGTCACGTGGAGGTCGAGCTCGACCAGCGGTGGCGCGTAGCGGACGATCCGCAGCGTGTGAACAGTCGAGGCGCGGAGAGGCATCTCGACCGCCACGCCGCGCCGGTGCAGGCGGTAGGCCCGCTCTCCGCCGATCTTGACGGCCGACGCCGCCGGCACCGGCAGCTCGACCTCGCCCTCGAGCTCCAGGATCTCCGCCTCGGTCGCAACCGGCGTTTCCTCGACGATCTCTCCCTCGCCGTCGCCGGTCGAGGTGCGCAGGCCGAGACGGATCTCGGTGCGATAGCGCTTGTCGAGGCCCACGAGGTAGCGGGCGAGCCGGGTTCCTTTGCCCAGGAGGACGAGGAGGAGCCCGGTCGCGAGCGGGTCGAGCGTCCCCGCATGTCCCGCCTTCGTCCCGTACAGCCTCCGCAGGTCGGCGACGACGGCAAAGGAGGACGGCCCGGCCGGCTTGTCGACCAACACGAGCCCGGATGGCGGGCGCTGCGACACGGCGCCCTCAGTCTAGGCGGGTGCGGTTAAGGAGCTTCCGGAGCCTGTGCCAGGAACTCGCGGCGGAGGAAGTCGACGATCTCGTCCGGAGACGCTTCGCTCGAGAAGCCGGCGGCCTGGGGGTGCCCGCCGCCGCCGCTCTTGCGCGCGATCGCGGAGACGTCGACTTCCGTGCCCCGGGTGCGCAGGCTGACGCGGCGCGTGGGGCCGTTCTGGGTGGGCGGCTCCCTGATCAGCGCGACGATCTCGGCGCCCTCGACGGCGCGCAGGTAGTCGATGATGCCCTCGGCGAACGGCTCCTCCGCCCCAGCCGCGGCGAAGTCCGAGCGCTCGAGGTCGGCGACGATCAGGCGCCCGCCCTCGTAGACCCGCGCCTTGTCGAGCGCGCGGGCGAGCAGCTTGAGCTTGGCGAAGGCGACGTTCTCGTAGACGTCCTGGAAGACCTGGTGGACGTTGGCCCCCGCCTCGACGAGCTCCGCGGCGATCCGGAGGGCCTTGGGCGACGTGTTCGTGTACTGGAAGCGTCCGGTGTCCGTCACCAGCGCGATGTAGAGGGCCTCGGCGACGTCGGGCGTGATCGTGACGCCGAGCTCGCGGAAGAGGTCGTAGAGGATCTCCCCGGTCGAGGACGCCTTGGCGACGACCAGGTTCACGTGGCCGAAGCGGGTGTTGTCGTGGTGGTGGTCGATGTCGACCACGAGCGGCGCCTTCTCGACGAGCGCGGGGTCGGGCCCGAGCCGTCGCACGTTCGCGCAGTCGAGAGCCAGCAGGACCCGTTCGGCCGCGTCGTCGGGGAGCTCGCGGCTCAGACAATTGAGGTTCATGAACGCGTACTCGGTGGGCAGCGGGATGATGCCCGAGAGGTAGAGGTACCCGTCCTTGCCGAGCTGCTCGAGGCCGAGCCGCATGGCCAGGATAGAGCCGAGCGCGTCGCCGTCGGGGTTCTCGTGCGTGGTGACGAGGAAGCGATCGTGTGAGCGGATCGCCTCGATGACCGCGTCGAGCTCAGGTGTCTGGGTTTCTGTCTGGGGCAAGCTCATCGATGAGCCTGGTTAGCCGCACCCCTTCCTCTATCGTCGGATCGTACTCAAAGCTCAAGTGGGGAGTTCGCTTCAGGTGGAGCTCACGATTCACCGCCGCCTGGAGCACGCCGTGGGAGGAGCCGAGCCCCTCGAGCGTGGCCCGCCGCTTCCGCTTGGAGCCGAGAACGCTCACGTAGACCGTCGCCTGGCGGAGGTCGGGGCTGGTCTTCACCCCCGTGATCGTGACGAAGCCGATGCGCGGGTCCTTGAGCGTCCCGATCTCCTCCGAGAGCACCTCACGCAGCGCTTCGTTCACTCGTCGCATCCGGTCACTCATCGAGCGTCACCACCTCGCGCTCGACCCTGACGAGCTGGAAGGCCTGGCCGTCGAGATAGCGCTGGGCATCGTCGAGGAGCGCGACGAGCTCGGCATGCTTGCGTGCGACGCACGCCACCGTCAGCTGCGCGCGCTGCCACACGTCGTGGTGGTCGACCTCGGCCACGGACGCGCCGAAGCGCCGCTGGAGCTGCGCCTTGACGGACAGGAGCTCCTTCCGCTTGCCCTTGAGCGAATGGTTGTCCGGGAAGTGGAGCTCTGCGGACAGGATCCCGACGTAGCCGGTGGCCATCGCCCGGGCTTCGCCTACTCGGACTCGTCTGCCTCCGGCTCGTCCGGGGCGCCGCCGTTCCCGGCGACCGAGAGGTCGGTACGCTCGATCTCGCTCGTCTCGAAGGCCTCGAGGACGTCGCCTTCCTTCACGTCGTTGAACCCGTCGAGGAGGATGCCGCACTCGAAGCCCTCCTGCACCTCGCGGACGTCGTCCTTGAAGCGCTTGAGCCCCGCGATGGTCGTCTCGTAGATGACGGTGCCGTCGCGGATGACTCTGACCTGGGCGTTTCGGCGGATGAGGCCGCTCGTGACGTAGGAGCCGGCGATGACGCCGAGGCGCGACGCCCTGAAGAGCGCCCGCACCTCGGCCTCGCCGAGGATGTCCTCGTGCTGCTCGGGCGCGAGCATGCCCACGAGCGCCTGCCGGATGTCGTCGGTGAGCTGGTAGATGACCCGGTACGTCCGCAGATCGACGCCCTCGCGCTCGGCCAGCGACCGCGCCTCGGCGTTCGGGCGGACGTTGAAGCCGATCACTACCGCGGTCGAGGCGGAAGCGAGCATGATGTCGCCTTCCGTGATCGCGCCGATGCCGGTGTGGATGACGTTGACGCCCACCTCGGGGTGCTCGATCTTCGCCAGCTCGCCCACGACGGCCTCGATCGACCCCTGCACATCCGCCTTGACGATGATGTTCAGCTCGCGCAGCGCGCCTTCCTCCATCTGCGTGAAGAGCTCTTCGAGCGAGACGCCCTTCTTGGCAGTCCGGGCGAGCTGCTCGGCGCGGACGCGCTGACCACGCAGCTGGGCGAGATGGCGTGCCTGGCGCTCGTTCTCGACGACACGGGCGTGCTCGCCGGCCGCCGGCGGCTTGTCGAAGCCAAGGATCTCAACGGGCGTGCCCGGCGTCGCCTCCTTCACCTTCTCGCCGCGGAAGTCGAGCAGGGCGCGCACCTTGCCCCACGCGTCGCCGGCGACGATCGCGTCCCCGACGTGGAGCGTGCCGCGGGAGACGAGCATCGTCGCGACCGGGCCGCGACCGATGTCGAGCCGGCTCTCGATGATCGGACCCGAGGCCTCGGCCTTGGCGTTGGCCTCGAGCTCGAGCTCGGCGTCGGCGACGAGCAGGATCTTCTCGAGCAGGTCCTCGATGCCCTCGCCGGTCTTGGCCGAGACGTCGGCGAACTGCGTCGTCCCGCCCCATTCCTCCGGCTGGAGGCCCTGCGCGACGAGATCCTGGCGGACCTTCTGCGAGTTGGCGTCGGGCTTGTCGATCTTGTTGACGGCCACGACGATCGGCACCTCGGCAGCGCCCGCGTGGTTGATGGACTCCACCGTCTGCGGCATGACGCTGTCGTCGGCGGCGACGACCAGCACGGCGATGTCCGTCACCTTCGCGCCACGGGCGCGCAGGGCAGTGAAGGCCTCGTGGCCGGGCGTGTCCAGGAAGGTGATCCGCCGGCCGTCGTGGTCGACCTGGTAGGCGCCGATGTGCTGGGTGATGCCGCCGGCCTCGGTCTCGACCACAGCGCTCTCGCGGACGGCGTCGAGGAGCGTGGTCTTCCCGTGGTCGACGTGGCCCATGATCGTGACGACCGGGGGCCGAGCCGTCAGGTCCTCCGGGTCGTCCTCGTACGTCTCCGGCTCGAGCTCCTCCTCGTCCGCGTGCTTGATCTCGACCTCGCGCTTGAGCTCCGTGGCGACGAGCTCGATCGCGTCGTCGGCCAGCGACTGGGTGATGGTCACCATCTCCCCGACGCCCATCATGATCTTGATGATCTCCGGCACCGGCACGCCGAGAGCGGCCGACAGCTCCTTCACCGTCGCGCCCGAGTTGATCTTGACCGGCCCGGTCGGCTGCGCCGGCGCCGGCTGAGGCGCGCGCTCCTGCTTCTGGCCGTCGCGCGGGGCGCGCTCGGCCGGACGGGGGCGCGCGGCCTGCGTGTCGATGACCACGCGTCGCTTGCGGCGCCCTCCCGGCGCGCCGCCGCGCGGTCTCAACGGTCTCTGACGATCAGCCACGGTTCGAGCCTATTCCTCCGGTATAGACGCTTTCAAACCCGATGGGATGGTGACGGTTCGCCTGAGCGTCCGCGCGAACGCCCGGCGCGCCGTCGCCTTCTCGAAGCACGAAGGCCTTGGGCACGTGTACGCGCCCCGGCCGGCGAGCCTTTGCCCCCGGTCCACTTCGAGCACTCCCGTCGGCGCAGCGAAGCGCACCAGCTCTCGCTGCGGCGCCTTGCGGCCGCAGCCGACGCAGGTCCTCGTGGGAGCGCTCACGACGCAGGCTGCTCTTCCTCCTCGGCCTCGGCGGCCGCCTCGACCGGCTGCTCCTCGCCCTCCGCCGCCTCGGGCTCCTCTTCCTCGAAGCCGCCGACCGGCACCGCCTCGGACGCGTCGAGCTGCTCGCCGGCCTCCTCGCGGTCGGCCAGCTCGCGGTGCGCGGGGATCCCGCAGTAGCGCGATCCGGGAACGGAGGTATTCGGGCAGCGCTTGCCCGTGGAGAGGATCGCGGCGCAGCGGCCGGTGAACTCCTCGTCCGCTCCGCCGCCGAACGCGGCCTCTGCCTCGCTTCTCGCGAACTCGGTCTCGGAGACGATGTCGACCTTCCAGCCGGTCAGGCGGGCGGCAAGGCGGGCGTTTAGACCCTCCTTGCCGATCGCGAGCGACAGCTGGTCGTCGGGGACGACGACCGTCGCCTCCATCGTCTCGTCGTCGACGAGCACCTCGCGCACGCGGGCGGGCGAGAGCGCCTTGGCGACGAAGCGCGCCGGCTCGGGGTTCCAGGGGATGATGTCGATCTTCTCGCCGCGAAGCTCGGACACGACCATGCGGACGCGGGAGCCGCGCGGGCCGACGCAGGCGCCGACCGGATCGACTCCCTGCACGTGCGACTCGACCGCGATCTTCGAGCGGTAGCCGGGCTCGCGCGCGACGCCGCGGATCTCGACGAGGCCGTCGGCGATCTCGGGCACTTCGAGCTCGAAGAGCGTCTTGATCAGCTCAGGATCGCGGCGCGAGAGGATCACCTGCGGGCCCTTCGTCCCCGAGCGGACCTCGGTGATGACGGCCTTGATGCGGCTTCCCTGCTCGTAGCGCTCGCCGTCCACCTGCTCGGAGCGCGGCAGCAGCGCCTCGACCTTGCCGAGGTCGACGAGGACGTTGTTGCGGTCGCCCGCCTGCTGGACGATGCCGGTGACCACCTCGCCGACGCGGTCGACGTACTCGTCGTACATCATCTCGCGCTCGGCTTCGCGGATTCGCTGCAGGATCACCTGCTTCGCTGTCTGGGCGGCGATGCGGCCGAAGTTCTCAGGGGTCACGTCGGCGCGCTTGACGACCTCCGCGTCGATCTCGGACCAGTCGATGGCGAGGTCGTCGTCGGAGATGAGCGTGTGCGAGCGCTCGCCGTTCTCGGCCTCGGCGACCTCGAGCTCGGTGATCGCGCGCTCGCGCGCCTCGTCGAGCAGCCGCTCCTCGATGTCGGCGGGCAGCTCGATCGACCAGACGCGGAAGTCGCCGCTCACGCGGTCGAGCTCCACCTGCGCATGCCGCGCCGCGCCCGGCGTCTTCTTGTAGGCGGCGAGGAGGGCGTCCTCGAGCGCGCGGACGAGAGTCTCGTCCTCGATGCCCTTCTCCTTCTCGATCTGCCTGACCGCTTCCAGGATCTCCCGGCTCATTGGTTCCTTCCTATCCCTCGTCGATGAGATTGCCGCGTGCGATCGCCTCGTACGGGATGTCCACCCGGCCGTT
>JBOHAB010000064.1:0-12564 GCA_050697655.1 Gaiellaceae bacterium | reverse complement strand
GACGGTGCTCGAGCAAGGCGACGGCATGGAATCGCCCCCACACGGGCCCGAGCTGTGCCTCGGCGGGGTCGCCGACTCCCTCCCGCCCCAGTGCGGCGGCGTGCCGATCGCCAACTGGGACTGGGACGCGGTCGAGGGCGAGGAATCCGCCTCGGGCACTACCTGGGGCGACTTCCACGTCGTCGGCACCTACGACGGCGAGGCCTTCAACGTCACCGACGTCGGCCCGTACGATCCCGATGAAGGTGACTTCGGGGGTGGGAGGGACTTCACGACCCCGTGCCCCGAGCCCGCGGGAGGGTGGGTTCCGCTCGATCCGACCCGAGCTTCGGACGGAGACTTCGAGAACGGTGCGGCGGTGGCCGCGAAGCGCCCGGATTACGTCACGCTCTGGGTCGACTACGTCGGCGACCATACGCCCGAGGAGCTGGACGCGCTGCTCATGGAGGGCAAGCCGGTGCAGCAGATCATGGACGTCGTCGTCACCGAGGACGTAGCCGGCGCCGAGGCCGCCATCCGCGAGGCCTGGACCGGGCCGCTCTGCGTCACGCAGCGCGAAGGCCACACAGAGGACGAGCTCATCGCGATTCGCCAGGAGGCGGAGCGGTTCATCCAGGAGGAGCTCGGGCTCGAGACCACCTGGTCGATGGACGGCGACGTCGGCCTTGCGGCGGAGATCGGGGTCGTGATCGACGTCGGCGGCGCCGGCCAGGCAGCGCTCGACGAGCGCTACGGCGCCGGGATGGTGCGTCTCTTCCCGGCGCTTCGCCCGCTGCAGTAGCTTCCCGGGCAAGCCGCGGGTGACGGAGCCGTGACCTCCCGGTGAGGCAGTGCGAACGCGCACGTCCCAGGCGGCCACGTCCGGGGGTCTGACCCCTGGACGTGGCCGCGATGGCCACCCTGTGTGTCACGAGAGTGTGACGGAGGGAGAGCCAGTCGCTCACCCAGCCGCCGCTGCCCGTCGGTCTTGCGGAGCTCCGATACGGTCGTCGTGGCCACGGCCCGAGGGGCCGTGGCCAGGGGTCAGGCCCCGAACTGGCCGCCGGGGCCGGGTCGATGTGGCCGGAAAGCCGAGGGGCGGGTTTCCCCGCCCCTCGGCTGATCTACTGGTTGTCTTGCTGTCGCGCTACTGGTCTGCCCAGTAGGCGCCTGCGCCGACCATCGGCCACTCGCGCTCCGGATCCGCTCGGTAGAGCGGGTTCATCGCGAAGCTGACGAGCCGGGCCGTGCCGGCGGTGTTCGTGCCGTGGAGGACGAACGGTGACCCCGGAGCCGTGGTTGACTCCGAGTTCTGCCACATGCCCGCCAGGAAGAAGTCCGTCAGCGGGAGCCGCGCGTCCACGGAATAGGTCGCGGGCACCGCCGTGAACCAGCTCGGCGGATCGACGATCGCGGTGTCCTCCGCCGGGAACGCACCGGTGATCAGACTGTCCCCGCCCTCGTTGACCCAGCGGATGATGCCGCTGCGTCCGTCGCCGCCGTTCGTGCCGACGGTGAGGCCGGCCGTCTGGCCGCCGGCGGTCAGGAAGTTGGCGCCGCCGGTGCCCGAGCCGAGGTACCCGCCGCCGGCCGCGAAGAACGCGGTCAGGCGGGCCTGCGCCGTCGGATTCGATGCGGACGGCCAGTTACCCGTGTTCCAGATGACGTCGTAGTTCACGAGCGGGTCCATCGGCGCCGAGTTGAGCGCTCCTGTGGACATGAAGTCCACCGGGAACCCGAGGTCCCTGAGCGACCAGACGTCTTGGTTCACCCCGCCGGTGAGGGCCAGGATTCGCGGGGCGCGGTCGATCGGGTCGGTGTCACTCGGCAGGTCCTCGCTCACGATCCGCCGGAAGAGGAGGCCGTTGTTCCGGCCCGCCGTCGCCAGCTTCACCCGCGTGGCCTGGTCGTCCCCGAAGAGGATCGTCCCCGCCGGGAGCGTCCCGCCGGTCCTGGCCGGGAAGGCCTCGAGCGCCATCTCGGCTGTCAAGCCGCCGCCGATCAGCGAGTTGAGCGTGCGCACGGCGGTGGCCGAGTCGAGCTCGAGCGCGTATGCCTCGGCCCGGCCGGGCTCGACGCCGCCCGGAGGCGTCGTCGTCTTGTTGATCCGGTTCGAGACCGGCGAGAAGCCGGAGTCGAGCGGGATCTCGACGATGTCCGCGCCCCAGAGGTAACCGTGGCTCCACGCCGCGGGAGGCGCGTAGAGGATGCTGATCCGGTCGGAGACGTCGACGCCGATGTTGAGCGCCGTGTCGGCGAGCCCGCGGTGCGCCTGGTCCATCCAGACGACGTACGAGCCTTTGTCGAAGACTTGGCCGTCGAAGGAGGTCCTGAAGCGGAGCGTCTCCACCTCGATGCCGTTCCGAAGCAGCCAGTCGACGAGGCGCTTGGCCTCGGCGTTCGAGCGCTGGCCGGTGTCGACCGGGATCACGTAGGCGTCCGGGAACTCCTTCATCCAGTTGTTGTCGACGTCGAACGGAGGCTCGCAGCAGTCGACGCGAGGCTCGCCCGCGACGCCGCGACGATAGCGCTCCGCCTCGTCGAAGAGCATCTCGTTCCGGTTGGCCGACACGTACTCGAGCGTCGACGTGGTGGTGATGTACTGGGCGTGGAACGAGCCCAGCCGGCCGAGCGCGAGCGGCGTCGACCCGGGCAGGGCGCAGTCGAGGTCGGTCTGGTTGCACATTTCGACCGTGGAGCCGTCGAGACCGACGTGCTGCGCGTACATCGGCGTGTAGAAGGGGCCCCAGTCGTCCCAGCTCTCGGCCCACTGCGGCCCGAACCGGGTGGTGCCGTCGTCGCAGATGCCGCCCTCGGGGATGCTCCCGTCCGCGCACCAGTCGTTGATCGGGCGGGTGACGTCGAAGCCTGCCGCGTTCATGGCGGCCTCGTTCGCGTCGATGCGAGCCTGGTTCCACTTGAGCCAGAGGTCGTACTCGATGCTCGGGTTGTGCGGCTTCGTCGTCGCCTCGATCAGCGTCGGCGTGACGTAGCCGTGCAGGTCGAGCACCTCGACCGGGAGCCACCTCTGAATCTGGGCGACCGTGGCCCGCACCTCCGACTGCGACTGTGTGAGGAAGTCGCGGTTCATGTCGAAGCCGTTGCCGTTCGCCCGCGTCCCGGCCACGCGGCCGTCCGGGTTCTGGATCACGTTGAAGACCAGGACGACGTGGTTGAGGACGTCGTCGAACTTGGGGTTGGCGCCGTACGGCGTCGTGGCGAGCTGCTCGATCAGCTGCATGTTCGACTCGACGCCCTCGTACTCGTTTCCGTGGATCGCGCCGTTGACGAAGACCGGGACCTTGACGTTGTCGCCCCAGCGGTCGAGGAGCTCCTGCGCGCGCGCGGGATCCTCGAGCGCGAGTCCGCGGTATTGCTTCCAGCGGTTGTAGTCGCGGATCTGCTGCGGCGTCTCGAGCGGGTTGAAGACGACGCCGTAGAGCGGGCGGCCGAGCGCCGACTGCCCGATCACCTCGACCGACATGCGGTCGCCGAGCTGATCGGCCTCGATCTCGTCGAGCGTGCACCCGATCGCGTAGTAGGGGATGTGCGGGAAGCTGCCGGGCGGATCCGTTGGGTCGGTTCCGTCCGGCAGGTTCTCCGCCGCATCCGGCACGGGCGTGCCGCACCACGGCGGGGTCAGCTGCGCGCCGGCATTGCCCGCCAACCCGAGTGAAACGGTGAGCACCGCCAGCGCCAGCAGAACGAGCCTTCGAAGTCTGCCTGGCAAGTCAGAGCACCTCCTCGTAGGAACGAAAAGAACGGCGTCGGTGCCGAGACACGGCGAGCCCGAAGACGGTGCACTGCTCATGTTCGTCCCGGCACGCGCGCGGCTCCCCTCCCTCGCCGCTGAAACCACCAGGCCATTACAAAGCATCGGCGCTACGAGGTCAAGCTGGTTCGTCCAAGGGACTAGTAATTCCGGCCAAAGTCGGCTAGAACCCGTCCGCGACTCCGCAGATGGGACGGGGTCGAACCGACGCACGTGCGTCTCACCGTCCTCTCGAACCGGTGCACGGGCAACCCGGCGTTCAACGGGAACAGGACAACGACCCGCGCTCGACGACCGACTGCGACGGCACGGCCATCGCCAACCAGGTGCGAGTGGCTGAGCTCCAGATCCTCTCGCACCGAACCCAGGTGGACGGCGCCGCAAGGGTCGACTAGACACCCACGAACGACGATGGAAAGGGGGCCGGCTTCGACCGGCCCCTTTCCGTTTCCTGGTAGTCTCGGCAACCCCCGGATGCGGACGTCGCTCGCACTCGTCACGCTGGTCGCAGTCCTCGGCTTCGCCGCCTGCGGCGGCGACGACGACGACGCGGCCGCCCCCGCGCCCGCGGCCACCGGGGAGGCGGACACGACGGAGGGCACCACCGAGGAGGCGGATCCGTGTGCGCCCGAGGAGCTCGTCACCGTCGTCGACGGGTCGCTCTCGATCGCAACCGACAACCCAGCTTTCCCGCCCTGGTTCCAGGACGAGGAGGGCGCTCCGTGGGACCCGACCTCGTCCTCGACCGCGCTCGGATACGAGGCTGCGGTCGCCTACGCGGTTGCTGAGCAGCTCGGGTTCACCGCGGACGAGGTGCGCTGGGTCGTCGTGCCGTTCAACAACGTCTTCGCCCCTGGGCCGAAGGACTTCGACTTCGACATCAACCAGGTCTCGTACCGGCCGAAACGGGACGAGGCCGTCGACTTCAGCGACTCCTACTACGACGTCGAGCAGGCGGTGATCACCTTGAAGGGCTCGGAGTTCGCCGACGCCGCTTCGCTGGCCGACCTGGCGGGCGCGAAGCTCGGCGCCCAGGTGGGGACCACGAGCTACGACGCGATCGTCGAGGTCGTCCAGCCCGACCCGGAGCCGGCAGTCTTCGACCGGAACATCGACGCAATCACGGCGCTCAAGAACGGGCAGATCGACGGGCTCGTCGTCGACTTCCCGACCTCCCTCTACATCACGGCGGTGCAGGTCCCGAACTCGAAGGTGGTCGGGCGGCTGCCGGCCGGCGAGGAGTACTTCGGGCTCGTCTTCGAGGAAGGGAATCCGCTCCGCGACTGCGCCAACAAGGCGATCGCCGCGCTGAACGCGGACGGCTCGATCGAGCAGTTCCAGGAGGAGTGGATCAACGCGTCCGCTCCGCCGGTCCTCGAGTAGCGCGTCGTTGGTTTCCAAAGCCTCCGGCGCTTCCGGACGGCGGAGCACGCTGATCGCGCTCCTGAGCACGGTCGTGTTCGGCGCCGTCGTCGTCCTCGTCGTCTCGAACGCGCCCGGCTGGCCGGAAGTCAGGCGGCTGTTCTTCAACGGCGAGGTCTTCGGGGACTCGCTCGAGGTGGTCCCGGAGGCGTTCCTCGTCAATGTCAAGATCTTCCTGATCGCCGAGGCGCTGATTCTTCCGTGCGCGCTCCTGATCGCGATCCTGCGCAGCCTGCCCGGGCCTGTGTTCTTCCCGCTGCGGGCGTTCGCGGTCGTCTACGCCGACCTCTTCCGCGGGATCCCGACGATCCTCGTCATCTACCTGCTCGGCTTCGGCGTTCCCGCGCTCGGGCTCTCGGGAGTTCCCATCGACCCGCTCTTCTGGGGCGTGGTCGCGCTCGTCCTCGTCTACTCGGCCTACGTGAGCGAGGTCTACCGCGCCGGGATCGAGTCCGTGCACCCCAGCCAGGAGGCGGCGGCCCGGTCGCTTGGACTCTCGCATTGGAAGGCGCTTCGCTTCGTCGTCTTGCCGCAGGCGGTCCGCCGCGTGATCCCGCCGCTTCTCAATGACTTCATCGGCCTCCAGAAGGACACGGCCCTCGTGGGGCTGCTCGGCGTGGTGGAGGCGTTCCGCCAGTCCCAGATCGAATCGTCCTCGACGTTCAACTTCACCCCGTACCTCGTCACGGCGCTCCTGTTCGTCGCGCTGACGATCCCGCTCGCCCGGCTTACCGACTGGCTCGTGGCGCGCGACCGTCGGAAGCAGCTCGCCGCGGCAGGCGCAAGATGAGCGTCGCGCCCGCCCTCGTGCTCGACGGCATCCGGAAGTCATTCGGCAAGCACGAGGTGCTGCGTGGGATCGACCTGGAGCTCACGCCTCACGAAGTCGTCTGCCTGATCGGCGCCTCCGGCTCCGGGAAGTCGACGCTCCTTCGCTGCGTCAACCTGCTGGAGCCGATCGACGAGGGCCGCGTCCTCCTCGGAGGTGACGAGATCTCCGCTCCTCGCGTCGACGTCAATCGAGTGCGGCGCCGGATCGGCATCGTCTTCCAGGCGTTCAACCTCTTCCCCCACATGAGCGTGCTTCGGAATGTCACGCTGGGGCCGACGCAGGGGCTCGGAAAGGCGCGGGCACAGGCCGAGGAGGAGGCGCTCGAGCTGCTCGGACGCTTCGGTCTCGCCGATCGCGCCGGCGACTATCCGGACCGGCTCTCCGGCGGTCAGCAGCAGCGCGTGGCGATCGTGCGCGCGCTCGCGATGCAGCCCGAGCTCATGCTCCTCGACGAGGTGACGAGCGCGCTCGACCCCGAGCTCGTCGCGGAGGTGTTGAGCGTCATTCGCGAGCTGGCCGCGGGCGGGATGACGATGCTGATCGCCACGCACGAGATGTCCTTCGCCCGCGACATCGCCGGTCGCGTCTGCTTCCTCGACGAGGGCGTGATCCTCGAGGAGGGAGAGCCCGATCAGATTTTCACGGCCCCGCGAGAGGCGCGGACGCAGCAGTTCCTCCAGCGGATCGTGGCCGCCGGCCGTTTGTGAAGGTCCTAGCGGAGGAGCCTTGCGCGCAGCTCGAAGACCCGGCCGTCGTCGCGAGGGCGGCCGGCACAGGAATACGCCGGTGGCCCAGGAGACGTCCAGCACGACGTCATCCGGGTGCTCCCGTTCGAGAAGGCCACCTCGATGCGCTTGATCTTGCCGTGGCCGAAGGGCGTGGTGCCGCGGGCGTAGCCGCCGGCCTTCCTCTCGAGCCGGCGCGAGCTGGTCGAGCCGTCGGCATTGACGACGATCAAGGTCGCGGCTCCGTAGCCCGGAAGCCGGGTCAAGACGCGGAGCCTCGCGTTGGCCGGCACGTCCGCTCTGGGCCGGAAGGAGAAGTACCGCGCCGCCAGGTGGTTGATCCGCCACGACCGCCAGCGCGTCGTGGGGTCTCGCCGGCCGACCACGTACGACATCGTCAGCCCGGGGGAGGGGTAACCCGCAGCGGCGGCGTCGGCGTAGTCCCGCAGGCGATTCGTCGTCGCGAATCCCGCGAACACGCTGCCGAAGCCGAGGCCGCGTTCGCTCAACTCGTGACGGACGGCCTCGAGCGAGTAGTCGTCGGGCGGTTCGTCTCCTCGGGCGGCGGTCGGGTCGTTCGCGTCCGCCCGCTCCCAGATCTCGCGCACGATGCTCACGTCGCCGCCGATCTTTTCCTGGAGATAGCGCCAGAAGATCCAGGACCCGTACTCGGAGTCCCCGAAGCCGCCGCGGTCGAGCGAGGAGCTCGGCCGGGTCAGCGGGCTCCAGAGACGGAGGAAGAAGACGTTGTCGTTGACGCCGGGGTAGACGGTCTCCTCGACGTCAGCCGCGGTGCCTTCCATCAGCCAGGCGTCCTCGCCCCAGTCGTAGGCGAATTGCGACGCATGGTGGAACTCGTGCGCCGAGGTGACCTCGAGAAACTCCTGCGAGGAGTGCTCGTCTCCGTACTGGCTCTGCGCGAAGTCGTTGTCGATCACGCAGAAGGCCGAGACGGCGTAGACGTCGGGATCCTCGGCGGCCGGATCGTCGCTCGTGCAGTAGCCGAAGTACCCGAGCGAGCCGAGGTCGTCCAGGTAGACGTCGAGCTTCTGGGTCCCGCCGTTCGGCGACGTCTCGTCCGAGAGAGGCGCCCGGTATCCCAGGGCGTCGATCTCCTGCAGCCAGACCTCTCGCCAGGTGCCGACCGTGAGCTTGACCCAGTCGGGGATTCCGTCGGCCGGGTCGACGTCCAGAGGCGGTGGCGCATCGGAGCTGCCGGGGTCGTCGACCCAGTGGACGCAGACGTTCTCCGCGCACAGCGGGCTCGAGGGCGACTCCGGCACCGTCCCCCAGCCGTTGCCGATGGGGACCTCACCCGAGCCCGGACGGGCCAGGATCCGCTCCGCGGTCCCTTGCTCGGCACCGCCGAGCTCGTTCATCCGTGCGGCGAGATCGCGCAAGATCAGGGTCGCGTCGTGCGCAGAGGGCCGGGCGACGTCACCGAACTCCCGACGGACGCGCGTGAGCTGGAAGACGCTTCGAGCGCGCTCGAGCGTGTACTCGGCCTCGGTCAGCTCACCGGTCTCGAGGGCGGCGGCGAGGGCGTCGTCGGCCACGGGGACCGGCGGCGGAAGCGGTCGCTCCTCCTCCTGGGCCCACGCGGGCGGAGCGAACGCGAGTAGGAGCGCGCCGAGGCAGGCCGTCAGGCCCAGGCTTCGCACAGGGGATCGGGGTGGCCGCATGTGCAGCATGCAACTCTACTCAGCCATCGGCACCGTCGGGAACCGTCTTGAGGGCTCTTAACGTGTTCTTAGGCCCTTAGAGCGCTAGGGCGCCGTGCGATCGTTGGCGAGATAGCTCGCGTGAGTCACCGGCATGAGCTTCTCGAGGAACGACTCGGCGGCGCTCGCGTACTCGCGAATCTCGAACTGCGCGTCGGGATGGTTCCGAAGCGAGCAGAAGTGCATGAGGCTGCGCGGGTTGCAGCTCCAGTAATACTTCGTGTACGTGGAGAGCGGGAGCACGAGCCGCGCGACTTCCTTTGCGACGCCTCGCTCGAGGAGGCGCTCGTAGGCCGCGAAGGCCTCGCGCCCGGAGCGCTCGATCTCCTCACGGGTGGACGCCCGCGTCTCCTCGTCGACCGGCTCGAACGCATAGGCGCCGGGCTTGCCGATCTGCGTGCGGACGAACTCGGGGACGTAGAACTCCGGGTCGATCTTCGAGTAGCGGCCCGACCACTCGTTGTACGAATGACCGGCGCGATGGCGATGGTGCTCGCGTACGACCGCCAGCGGCGCCTTCACGAGAAAGCGGAAGTACCCGTGCTCGAACGGGCTGCCGTGCCGATTCCGCATCAGGAATCGGATCAGGCCCTCGTCTCGCTCTCCCATGTCCTGAGACTGCGCGTTGAAGGAGACCCGGGCCGCGTTCACGACCGCGAGGTCGGACGCGAGCGCTCCGTCGAGCGCCAGAAAGCCCTTGTCGAGCACCTGGACGACGTCCTCCTGGACGGGCACTTCGGCGAGAACCGACATCACGCTGAGTCTATCCTCGCCGCCGGGCGGCGCAGACCCGGCGCGGAGGGTAGGGCTAGGCGTCCGGGATCTCGGCGGTGAGGAGCGGCGGCGGGTCCTCGTCCCGATCGGCCGCCGAGATGTTCCAGGCGTCGAAGTCCATGAACTCGTAGGCGACCGTCATGCGAACGGTCGTCTCTCCCTCGCCTACTGCGAAGTAACCGCAGGTGGCGGCCCACTCGCCGTCCCGCTCGAGCCAGAGCGCGTAGTCCTCGCCCGGGGGGAGCCCGGCCACGTCGACGAGGAGCTCGACGTTGCCCGACCCCTCGTCGCGCTGGCCCACCCTGACGGCTGCCTCGGCACCCGGCGCGCTCGCCGTCGGCGCCAGCTCGACGGTGTAGTCGGTCTCGAAGCGGCTGCCCGTCCAGTGGCCGATCCCGAAGGAAGCGGCAACGAGCGCCGCGGCAAAGGCAAGCGCGAGCGCGACGCGGCTGCGCCGGCGTCGCTGGTGCACGGCGGCGAGCGGCACCTCCGCCACGGCCGCGGTCAAGCTCGTGGGCACCTCGTGCGGCGGCGCCGGGACGCTGCGGAGCGCCGCATCGACGGGGCGCAGCTGCTCGAGCTCCTCGTGAGTCAGGTCCGTGCCGACGAGCTCGTTGAGGTCCGGAGGCTCTCTCATGCCCTTACCTCCTCTAGCAGGCCGGCCAGACGGGCCAGCCCGGTCCGCGTCCTCGTCTTCACCGTTCCGAGCGGCACGTCCAGGTAGCTGGCGATCTCTGCCTGCGAAAGGCCGCTCCAGTAGGCGAGCTCGAGCACGGAACGCTCCCGCTCGGGGAGCTGCTCGAGCGCGCTGTGTACGCGCCAGGCGAGCCATGACCCCTCGGCCTGCTCGTCAGGACCGGCTTCGGCGCTGGCCTCGTCCGGGACCTCGACCGCCGGCTCCCGCCGCTGGCGTGCGCGGTCGATGATCGCGTGGCGCGCGACCGCGTAGAGCCAGGCAGAGGCGGAGCCGCGCTCCGGGCGATAGCTCCGCGCCGAGCGCCAGACGGCCGCGAAGGTCTCCTGCGCCGCCTCCTCGGCCCGCCCGTTGTCGCCGAGCTGGCGCACGGCCATCGCGAAGACGGGGCGTGCGAAACGCCCGTACAGCTCGGTGAACGCGTCCCGGTCCCCCCCGGCGACACGTTCCAGCAGCCGGGAATCGCTCTCGGCGGTTACCACGGCGACAGACATATACGCGACCGGTATACGAAACTCAACCCCTGCCGGATTGTCTCCAGCCGGTTTCCCTCAGTGTAGGAGCCGCCCGCCGTCGACCACGAGCGACGTGCCGGTCACGAACGGCGCCCGCACGAGATAGGCAATCGCCTCGGCGACGTCCTCGGGAGAGCCGGTCCGGCCGAGCAGCGTCTCGGCGGCGCGCCGCTCCTCCTGCTCGGGCTCAACCGCCACGGGCCCAGGCGCGACGCCACAGACCCGGACGTCCGGGGCGAGCGCCCGCGCGAGCACGCGGGTGAGCATCGCCTGCGCCGCCTTCGCCGCGCAGTGGGGCGCGAAAGAGGGCCACGGCTGATAGGCGGCGACGTCCTCGACGAGGACGAGCAGGCCGAGCTCGGAATCCCGCAGGTGGGGCGCGGCCGCCTGGGCCACGAAGAAGCTGCCCTTGGCGGTGGCGCCGAACGCTGCATCCCAGTGCTCCTCGCGAACCTCGTCGACCGCCCTCGGCGCGAAACCGTCCGACGCCGCGTGCACGACGAGGTCGAGGCCGCCGAGCTCGTCTGCGGCCCGGGAGACGAGCGCCGCCGCCGCTTGCGGATCCGAGAGATCGCCATCCCGCCGTCCGGCCGCCAGGGCGCGGAAGCCGTCCGCCTCGAGCCGCGCGGCGACGGCGCCCCCCAGGCGCCCGGTGCCGCCTGTGACGAGTGCTGAGCGGGAATCGGTCACGCCCGGAACGATAAGCTCCCGCGCGCGTAGACGAGTCGACGGAAAGGCTGGCATGGCGACACTGGCTTTCAATCGGGCTGAGATCGCAGCCCGCGAGCTCAGGCCCGAGCTCCTCGAGATGGACGGCATCTCGCGCGCCTCGGTCGAGGCGCACTACAAGCTCTACCAGGGTTACGTCGCGAAGCGGAACGAGATCCTGACGAAGCTCGCGGAGGTCGACGTCGCCTCCGCGAACCAGGTCTACTCGGAGATCCGCGCGCTGAAGGTCGACCTGACCTTCGCGATCGGCGGCGTCAAGAACCACGAGATCTACTTCGCGCACCTGGGCGGCGGTGGCGGCAACCCGGACGGGGCGATCGGCGAGCTGATCGCGCGCGACTTCGGCAGCGCCGACGACTGGCGCGCCGACCTCGCGGCGACGGGCATGGCCGGCCGCGGCTGGGCCTGGACCGTCTACGACTTCGACGAGCAGCGCCTCTTCAACTACATCGGCGACGCACAGAACACCTTCCCGATCTGGAATGCGGCGCCGCTCGTCGCGCTCGACGTCTACGAGCACGCGTACTTCCTCGACTACCAGACCGACCGCGCGTCCTACATCGAGGCCTTCTTCGGCAACCTCGACTGGAACGTCGTCAACGGCTGGGTCGAGGCGTACGGCATCTAGCCATAATCCCGACATAACCGACGTCCTCCTCATCGCCGCGGGCTACGTCCTCGGCAGCATGCCGTGGGGATACTGGCTCCCGCGGCTCCTTCGCGGCGTCGACATCCGCACGCTGGGGAGCGGGAATCCGGGCGCGACGAACGTCGTGCGCACTCTCGGATTTCGCTTCGGGCTCGCGGTCGCGCTCCTCGACGTCGCCAAGGGCGCGGCGGCGGCGCTCCTCGGGCTCTGGCTGGGAGGCGATCTCCTCGGCGTGCTCGCCGGAGTCGCGGCGATGATCGGCCACTGGCGGCCGCTCTTCCTCGGCTTCGCGCGCGGCGGGAAGATGGTGGCGACGACCGGCGGCGTCGCCCTCGCGGTCGCGACCCTGCCTGCGCTGGCGGCTGCCGGGGTTTGGATCGTCGTCTTCCTCCCGACGCGCTACGCCTCGGTGGCGTCCATCCTCGCGGCGATCTCGCTCCCGCTCTGGGCGCTTCTCTTCGGCGCCTCGTGGCCGGTGCTCGCCTTCACGACGGGTGCCGCCCTCGCGATCGTCGTCCTCCACCGCGCGAACATCCGGCGACTTCTGGCCGGGGAGGAGAACCGAATGGAGCTCCGCCGCCCGCGCCTGGGCGGCTCGAACGCGGCGCTGCGCTAGGCCGCTAGATGTCCTGCCTACGGACGTTGTGAACGCGGCTGGTCGGTGGTAGGCCGCCGAGGGAGCTGTGAGGTCTGCGCTCGTTGTAGTAGCGCAGCCAGTGTGGCAGCGCTTGGGCGCGGTGTCGAGAGGTGCG
>JBOHAB010000063.1:0-12606 GCA_050697655.1 Gaiellaceae bacterium | reverse complement strand
CCCGGGAGCGACTCCGTCGACCGCAGGAACGCTACGAGGGCGTTCAGCTCCTCGTCCCTGCCGACGAGATTGGGCGCGGCCACGATCACGTTGGTCCGCAATCATGCCGCGCCGGTCCCGCAGGTGGCCAGCCGCGCGGCTGCGCAGGGGTCGCCCGGCCCGCTGAAACGACTTCATCAACGGCACGACTATTCGTCTGACGGCGCCCTGGGCTCTAGGCATGTATCCAGGCACGCATGTCGAGACTCAGCCGGACAAGGCTGGCGAACCCACTGGCGAACTGGAACTAGACTCCCTGCAAATCAGACATGTCGCACGCCAGGGCATGGCGGGCGCGACCGCCTACTCGACCGCAAACGCCGCGCTGGATGGGCTCCGCTTCCGTGCGAGGGCGAACACCGTCGGGGCGCCTCTCCGTTCCCGAAGATGTCGCCAAGGCGGTCCTCCTGCTCGGATCCCCAGCGAACGGCAACATCACCGGCGCATACCTCCCGGTCGCCGGCGGGATCGACTAGCGTCGTCGGGGAGGCCCCGGGACACCACCAACCCGAACCACTCGGCGACCAAGAGCGAATTCAACGCGTCCATGGCCGAGTACCGCTTCCTCGACAAGTGGTTCGTGCCCGCGCCGCCGGAGACCGTGTACGACGTCATCGGCGCCGGGCTCGAGTACCCGGAGTGGTGGGGAGACGTCTTTCTCGAGGCCGACGGCGACTCCGGGCCGCCGGCTCCGGGCCGGCGCGTGCGGGTCAAGGCGCGCGGCTACCTGCCGTATCGACTCCGGTTCGTCTCCGAGGTCATCGAATGCGAGCGGCCGAAGCGCATCCGCATGCGGCTCTCCGGGGACTTCGAAGGAGGCGGAGAGTGGCGCTTCGAGCCGGTCGAGGGCGGGACGCGCGCCACGCTCGACTGGCGACCGATCGTGAACAAGCCCCTCGTCCGCTACCTGACGCCGGTGCTGCGGCCGCTCTTCGCGTCAAACCACTACTGGACGATGCGTCGCGGCGAGGAGCACATCCGGGAACGTGTTCGCTCGTGACGTTCGGCGCTTCGCATCCTCGTATCGACCATCCCGACGCCACCACGCTCTCCGCGACCCCGACCGAGCCCGATGTGATCGAGCATCAGGATTGGTCAGAGGACGACGCCCGCGGGCGCGTCGCCGCCGATCGCGTCCCGAAACTCGATCGCGCGCTCGACCGTCCGCAGCCACTCGTAGCCGAGCCCCTTGACGCCGATCAGCCCGACGCCGGCGTGGGACATCCGGGCGAGCCCTTGGACGTGCGCCGCCCCCGGTGCGGCGACGGCGTCCTCGACGACGACCACGCGCTTGCCGTGCTCGAGCAGGCCGAGCGCCGACTGGGCGACGCAGACATCGGTCTCGAGCCCACAGAGCACGACGGTGTCCCGCTCGTGCCGGTTGACGTCCGCGAGGATCGCCGGGCAGGCCGAGAGGTCGAAGACGGGCTTCGCGTGCCTGACCGCCCCCGGTGGCAGGACGTCCTTGACCGGCGAGACGGTCTCTCCATTCTCCTCAGGCGCCTCCTCGGTGACCACCACGGGCACGGCGAGCCAGCCCGCGAGCCCGCACAGCCAGCGGATTCGGTCGACGACCTCGGCCGCCGTCCGCTCGGGGAGCTTGCGCAGGAAGCCGTCCTGCGCGTCGATCACGGCGAGCACGCAGCCTTCGGCGACCAGGCGGTGTCGCAAGGCTCAGTCCTCCTCGACCCGATGCTCGGCGAGCCAGCCCTTGGCGACCCGCTTCTGCGCCCGGGTGAGCCACGCCTCGACCGCGAGATCCTCCAACTCGTCGCGGTCGAGCCGCTCGAGGTCGGGGATCCGCACCAGCACGGCCGGATAGCCGTCAAAGTGCGGGGTCGTGAAGAACACGCCCCGCTCGTCCGAGAGCAGCAGCTCCTTCGCCCAGAGATCGGCAACCCGAAACATGAGCACGTCGTCCATCCGCTCGCCCGTGCCCGGGTCGACCGCGTCCGGCCGGCGGCCGCGGTGCAGGACGAAGACCTTCCCGTGCGCCTTGTAGGCGGGGCGGCCGTCGTCGGAGAGCTCCTTAGTCGTCGCGGGGAGCGCGAGCGCGAGCTCGTCCAGATCGGCCATGATCGCCACCCTGTGACTGTGCCACGAATCCCCGGCGGAGGTACATGCCGCCCGGGTCGATCAATCAGCGGGGATCGCCATTCGCCCTCTGAGAACCCAGTCGTCCGCCCGGCGGCGAGCTCGCGTCTAGCGGTGGACGAAGATGCGCATCCGGAGCCGCACCCAGTCGTAGATGAAGCGCGAGTTGGGAATCGGGTTGCGCACGCAGCCATGGCTGGCCGGGTAGCCGGGCACCGAGCGGTAGCCGTGGATCGCCTCGCCTCGGTTGTAGTAGACGGAGTAGTACATGCCGAGGCTGTTGTAGCCCGCCTGGCGCCGGTAGAAGCGAAACTTCCCCCGGTCTGAGGGGGTCGCCGGTGCCCCGGTGGAGACATGGAAGATGTGCTGGGGCTTACCGCGGGCCGCGAGCACCATCACCTGGCGGGAGAGGTCGACCTCGACGTGGCGGCCCGCCCGTGGGCGGGCGAGCTGCAAGCCGCCTCGACGGGCCGCCAGGCGCCTGAAGATGCGCTGGTTGGCGTCGTACGTGCGCCGCATCCCGTTCACCTTGCGGAAGGCCATCACCGCGCGCTGTGTGGCGCTTCCGTAGAAGCGGCTGCGGGCGGTGTAGTAGCGCTGCCGCGCGAGCAGGTCGTTGAAGACTGCCACCGCGTGGCCGCGATCGCCTGGGTCGAGACTCGGATAGCTGACCGAGAAGCGATCGCTTTCGGCGCGGGCGCCGCGCTGCTCCGCGGTTCGCCGGTGGAAGGCGACGAAGCGATGGCGGCCGGGGCGGATCAGACGCGGCGTGCGCGCCCCGAAGCGGCCCGCGTTTCGGCCCGCAACCCGCTCGACCCGGCGCACGACCCGGCTGACCGTCGTTCGCCCGCGCTTGACGACCACGACCACGTCTTGACCGGCCACGAAGGGGCGCATGATGCCTACGAGCCGAGCCCGCCCCCCGACGCCGACGTCGCCCCCGGAGGCGCCCTCTACCCGCAGGGAGATCGTGGCCGGGGCGGGCGCGTCCTGGGCGTGCGCGACACCCGGCGGGGCCAAGACGGCGGCCAAGGCGAGCAGGAAGACGCGCCGGGCCCGCCGGAGCCCCTCAGCGCGGCAGCCGCGGCGCTCCGACGAGTCCGGGAGCCGCAGTGGACGCAATGTGCGTCGCGTTGTCACCGGGAATCCCCTTCCTGTCCTTTCGATGTGTTGGGCTTCTGACGTGGGTGGAGGTGATTCCTTTCGCCGCGGACGCTCGGTTCCTGCCTTGACGAAGAGGTCGAACCGTGGCCCGCGGCCGGATAGCAGGGCAGACCGTCATCGGCCGCAATCATGAACTTCGGCGGCCGGTGATCCACCAACCGCCCGCCGGTCATCAGATGTCGCACCTCCCAGCCGCGCATGCCAAGCACGTCAGCGAGCACACGGCGATGGCAGCGCCACCACGCCGCCTCCGCGCACATGACCACCCCACGGCTCCGCGTCGCGAGGCCCTCGAGACGCGCCATCCCCTAGCGAACTCGGGCGAGCGCAGATGATCTGCATAGCCGCGAAAACCGGTGGTCTGCCAGCCGTCGTTGCACGAACCAGGCAGAACCGGTCGCCGGCCGCCGAGCTCGCCGACGTGCTCATAGCCGATCGCAGACTCGGCCAGCACATCGGTCAACGTCGCGGCCCCGTACTGCGGATGCCGCCGCGACCCCGGAAACCGGCGCACGTCGACCACCTGCTCTACTCCGGCTCCACGCAGCAGCTCGAGGAAGACCTCGATCGGATGCGTCGAGTGACCAACCGTGAGGATAAGCGCCACTGTCGGCCGTTATGGGACGACGACGAGCTTGGTTCCGGCGCCCTCCGTCTGGCGGCGCCACGCGTCGGTGACGGAGTCGAGGGGCACCTGCTCCACCTCGAACCGAATCTCGCCGGCGATCGCATGGCCCACGAGTCGCCGGTAGTGCTCCGCGAGCTCGTCGCGCGGGACGGCGAAGCTCGTGTGGCCAAGGATGGAGAGGCTCTTGAATCGCACCGTCGCCGAGGCAAGCTCGGCGGTCGGGCCTGCCGATTGGCCGAGATTGACGATCGTGGCGCCGGGCGCCGCGGCCTCGATCGCGGCAGCTCCCGGTTTGCCCCACAACGGGTCGAAGACATAGCTCGGGCCCTCGCTGCCGAACGCCTCTTTGATGGCTGCCACGAGATCTTCGTGCTCGTCCAGGCCGAGGACCGCATCGGCGCCGTTCTGCGCGGCCCGCTCGAGCCCCGCAGCACTACGACCGGCCGCGACGACCCAGGCGGCACCGAGCAGCCTGGCGGCCTGCACGGCGACGAAGCCGACTGAGCCCGTGGCACCGAGAACGAGCACGGTCTCGCCCCCAGTCAGCGGCGCTCGCCATGCGAACGGCAACCACCCGGCGAGACCGGCGATCCCCAGACCGGCGGCCAGCGCTGGATCCGCTCCTTCGGGCACCTCGATCACGTGTGTGTCCCCGATCGGCGCGCGCTCGGCGATCGCGCCCTGCGACGTCCGCCCCAGCGAGCCGCCATAGATCCAGACCACCCTCCCGTCGGCGGCATGGCCCACGGCCTCGCAGCCCGGTACGTAGGGCAGCTCGGGGTGACCGGTCGCGAGAATCCCGCGGGAGACCGCGAGGTCGATCGGGTTGATCGACGCCGCGAGCACCTCGACCGTCTCTCCGGACGGCTCGACGACGTCGCCAACTTCAGCCGGGGCGCCGACCTCGCGTATGACCGCAGCCCTCACGATGCAGCGAAATCTACTGAGCGCCTCGGTACGCTGACGGCCATGGAGGTGCTTGTGATCGGCGGCCATGGCCAGATCGGCTTGCGCCTGCTCCGGCTGCTGGCGCGCGACGGACACCGCGGCCGCGGAGTAATCCGAAAGGCCGAGCAGGCCGCCGACCTCGAGGCGGCCGGCGCCGAGCCCGTGCTCTGCGACCTCGAGCAAGGTGACGACCTGCGGCTGCACATCGGAGCCGCCGACGCGATTGTCTTCGCCGCCGGAGCCGGGCCCGGAAGCGGGCCGGAGCGCAAGCGGACGGTCGACTACGGCGCCGCCGTCAAGTCGATGGAAGCGGCCGGCGACCTCGGCGTCGGCCGGTTTGTGATCGTCTCCTCGATCGGCACCCACGACGTCGCCGGCGCATCCGAAGGGATGCGCCCGTACGTGGAGGCCAAGCGCGACGCCGACGACGCCCTCAAGCAGAGCGGCCTCGAATGGACGATCGTCAAGCCGGGCCACCTGACCGACGCGCCCGGGAGCGGCCGCGTCCGGGTCAGCCGCACGTTCGGCGGCCGCGCCGACGTCCCGCGCGACGACGTTGCCCTCGTGCTGCTCGAGTGCCTAGACGCGCCGAACACGATCGGCGCCGAGTTCGAGCTGTTCGAGGGCGAGATCCCGGCCCGCGAGGCCGTCCGTTCCCTTTAGTTCTGCGTCCGTATCCGGCCGTGGATGCTGAAGGTCACGTTCATCGTGGCCGGGTGCGCGTCGCAGGCATAGATGTACGCCTCCCCGTCCTGGAGCATGACGATGGTCGTCTTCGCACCCGTACCTGCGACATCGGTGGCCACGTCGACCCCAGCGCGCCGCGCGCCCAAATGGAAGTTGTGGATGGCGGACAGGTCGTCGATCTCGAGCAGGTACTTGCCGGGCGGGAGCACCGTGGTGACCTCAGCCCCATCTTCGGTTGTAAGGCTGATCTCGTACGCATCTGGGTCGTCGGGGGATCCGACGGTGCCGATGAGCTTCGCGAGGTCTGTGGTTGACGTCTCGGTTGTGGTGGTGGCCGACGCTACGGTCTCCGCCGTCGCGGATTCTTCGTCGTCGCCGTCGCCGCAGCCCACCGCCGCGAGTGCGACGATCGCCAGCAGAATGGGACGCGCCAAGGCGGTCTCAAGCCGCGGTCAAGACGCCGGGAGGTGGGTGAGGAGGACTACTCCGGAGTCGAACCGCTTCACGTCCTCGAGCTCCAGCCGGACGGTTCCCCTGTCGCCGAGCACGTGGACGTTTCCCTCGCCCCAGACGAGCGGGTTTACGTAGACCTCGTACTCGTCGATCAGGCCCTTCTCGGCGAGGGCGTACGCGAACTCGCCGCTCCCGTGCATGAACAGGTCACCGTCGACCTCGTCCTTCAGCTTCGGGATCGCGTCCTCGAGGTCGCCCTCGAGGAGGGTCGCGTTCCACTCGAGCTCTCCGGATAGGCTGGTGGACCCGACGTACTTCGGCAGCGCGTTGACCATGTCCGCCCACTTGCCCGTCTGGCCCGGCCAGTATGCCGCCAGGCCCTCGTAGGTCTTGCGACCCAGCACCAGCCCGCCGGATCTCGCCTGGCGCTCGAACGAGTACTCGCCGTGGTCTCCGTCCGGATCCACCCACTCGCCGACCGGGTCTACGACGCCGTCGAGGGTGGCCTGCGTGGTCGCGATCAGCTTTCCCATCTCGATTCTCCTTTGGTCACGGAGGCTCCCTCTGAGCCCCCTTTTGCCCAGGCGGCGCGGATTTGACGCTCCCGGATTCCTATCGGCGCGAGTCCTCTTCTCGGCGGCGTTTCGGGTCGGCGGCCAGCGCTTTCCTGACTCGGCGCTCGATCAGGCTGGGGGGAACGACCACAACGCGGCAGCGGGTTCGTGCGCGAAGTGTTGCCTGCCGGATGCCGTCCTCGAGGAGTGCGCGCTCACCGAGGATCGACCCCGGCCCGAACTCCCCGAGCTCCTCGCCGGCCGCCTCGGCGACCAGCACGCCGTCGAGGAGCAGGAAGAGCTCCTCGCCCTCCTCGCCCTGCTCGACGAGCGTGTCTCCCGCGTCGAGCCTTCGCCGCAGGAGACTCCGGCTGTCCTCCATGAGCTCTCGTGACAGCCGGCGCTCGAGCGCGCTCTCGGCGGCCGTCACGAACGCGTCGGATTCCTCATCGCCCCAGGGTGTGTGCTCGCCGTGCACCTCCCGATACCACCTCTTGAAGTCGATCGTTCCCGCTTTGCGGACGAGCTCGCGGTTCTGGTCGTAGATCCAGTGACGGGGGAAAGGGCTCGCACCCACGAGCTCTTGCTCGGACGAGCCGTCGGCCCTGATGGTGAGGGCCAGGGTCGTCCAGGCGGTTGCCGACGTGATTCGGAAGTAGGGCGCGCCGACGACCTGTCGCGGGGCAGGGAAGCCGGCGTGCCCGCCCGCTGTCTGTACGAAGCGAACTTGTTGCTCGTTCACTTCCGGCTCCTGCTGAATCGTCTCGAACGCGACGCCCGGAAAGACAATGTCGCCGACGCCGAATCGGAACGTCGTCTTGCCGACCAAGCCACCGCCCGCGTACCCGCGGTCGACGATCCTGCCGCCCTCGACCTCGATCCAGCCCTTGAGCTCGTTCGCCTCACGGACGAGGTCGTCCTCGATGAGACGCTCGACGTCGTCCTCCTCCAGCCGGTCCGGCGGCGGCGGGTCGTAGTGCCCGATTCCGAGCTCGAACGGCAGCTTCGGCATCCCCTCGACGGCTTCCGAAGGAATCCAGGAAATCGACGTGACCGATGTCTCTATTCGCATTGAATCTCCCTCCTCATGGTCTGTTCTCCACTAAGCCGACGGCGCGTCCGGGACGTGTGCCGCAAAGAGATGCCACTCCGCCGGAACCCCCTTGAGCGAGCGGGTGCCTCGATCCTCGAAGCGAACGTCGGAGCCGGCAACGAGGTCGACGACGGTTCGCGATACGAGGATCTCTCCGGGGTCGGCCTCGGCTTGAACACGCTGGCCGACGTGCACGGAGATGCCGGCGATCCCGTCGTCGCGCCGCTCGACCTCGCCGGTGTGCAGCCCGGCTCGAAGGTCGACCCCGAGCGACCGCACGGCGTCCCGGATCGCTGCGGCGCACCGGATGGCCCGAGCCGGGCCGTCGAACGTGGCGAGCAAGCCGTCTCCAGTCATGTCTACCTCGCGGCCACGGAACCGGGCCAGCTCCTGGCGGACGAGCATCCGATATTCGACCAGGAGTCTCGTCCAGCGGTTGTCGCCGAGCCGCGCGGCGGTCTCAGTCGAGCCGACGATGTCCGTGAAGAGCACGGTCGCAAGCACGCGGTCTACGGCGGTAACGGGTGGAGCGCCCGTGAGGAACTGCTGGACCTCCGCCAGAATCGGATCCGGGTCGCCGGACCAGAAGGCATGGCCCTCGCCCGCCAGCTCGACGTACCGGGCGCCCGGGATGTGCTCGGCGAGATACCGGCCGTGGTCGACCCGGACGATCGCGTCGCCGGCTCGATGCAGGATCAGGACGGGGCACTGGATCGCGGGCAGCACGTCCCGGACGTCGAGGTCGTGCACCATCCTCAGGACGGCCAGCGCCATCCCCGGGCTTGCGCCGTACCGCTCGAAGCGGCCGTACCAGTCGCGAAACCGATCGTCCTCGGCCAGCTCCGGCGCCTGCAGCTGCAGAATCGCGGCCTGACCCCACGCCTGACGCATCGCACTCTCGGTTCGCTCCCGCCACTCCCGGTCGATGCCGAATGGGTAGTCGGGCGCCGCCGAGCTGCGCGCGGTCGAGTTCAGCAGCACGAGCGCGCTCGTCCGCTCCGGGTAGGTGGCGGCGAAAACCATGGCGAGGCTGCCCCCGATCCCCGTTCCGAACAGCGCAAAGCGCTTCGAGCCCACTCCGTCGAGGACGGCGGTGATGTCGTCCATCCACTGCTCGATCGTGGTCGCTTCGTCGTCGAGCAAAGCGTCGGAGAGCCCGATCCCTCGCATGTTCAGCATGAGCACACGCGCGAAGGTGGACAACCGCGTCGGAAACCGCGCCAGCCGAGGATCGTCCCACTGCATCTCCAGGTTGTTCATCCACTCGGGCAGGAAGACGAGATCGAGCGGCGCGTTCCCGACAGCCTGGTAGGCGACCGCGCCGCCCTCGCTCTTCGCGTACCGAACCTCGGGGCGCTCGGCGCTCACTACTGTCCTACGGTCGATCGGGCGGCACGGTGCCCCTCGTCGTGCCAGATCCACCACTCGTACGGCGGCGTCTGCGGGTAGCCTTCCGGCGAGTCCTCCCACTCCTCCTGGCGTCCCAGCGCGGTCATGTCGAGATAGCTCCAGGTGCTCCCCATCGCCTCGTCGCCGCGGGCGTCGATGAAGTAGGTGCGGAAGATCCGGTCGTCGTCGCGGAGAAACGCGTTGGTGCCGTGCCACTCGTCGACGCCGAAGTCAGCGTCGAACTCGTCGGTGAGCGTGTACCAGGGGATGTGCTCCCAGCCCATCCGCGCCTTCACGCGCTCGATCTCGGGCTGCGGCGCGCGCGAGACGAACGCAAGCGAAGTGTCGCGGGCGTTCAGATGGGCCGGGTGGGCGACCTGGTCGGCCACCATCGAGCAGCCGATGCAGGCATGCTCAGGCCAACCGCGCACGCCGGGCTCGTGGAAGGCGCGGTAGACGATCAGCTGACGGCGCCCTTCGAACAGATCGAGCAGGCTCGCCGTGCCCTCCGGACCCTCGAACCGGTAGTCCTTCTCGACGGCCATCCTGGGCATCCGGCGGCGTTCGGCCGCGAGCGCATCGCGGGCGCGAGTCAGCTCCTTCTCCTTGACGAGTAGCTCTTCCCGCGCGGCCTCCCATTCCTGTGGTGAGACGATCGGCGGCATGTTCATACTGGTTCCTCCTTCAGGGACTCGTCGATTCACCTTGAGCAGATTGCGACGCGGTTCGCGTCGCCCGCACGGACACCGCCAGGAACGCCGCAGCATCGCCGAGAAGCCCCACCGAGACGATGATGTGCGCAGTCAGCACGGCCCGCCGCAGTCGCGGCGACAGCATGCGCCGCGTCTTGTTGGGTGACGCGTTCACGATCCCACCAGGTGTCGAAGACTCGTACTCGGCATGCGGATCAGCGGGGGCCTCCATCCGCTTCTACCCATACTATTATCACCAGTAACATGATCTTAATTGGTGAGAGACTCTGGGCGGCCGAGCCGCAGCCGAGAGGACGCGAGCCGGCGCCTGGCGAGCTCGCGCTCGTCCAGAGCTTTCTCAACTCGCGCTGGGACCTCCAACGCGAGCGAGCGGAGGTCCTCGTCAGCGGCGAGGCGCTGGCAGGCTGGCTCTCCACTCGCGGCCTGCTCGAGGACGATCGGCGCCTCACCGACGCTGACCTCGCCCGCGCGCTGGCCGTGCGCGAAGGCCTGCGAGCGATGGCTTTCTCGAATCTGGGCCATCCCCTCGACGAGAGCACGACGGAAGCCATGCGGCGAGCCTCGGAGGCGCCGAGCCTGCTGATCCGGCTCGCACCCGGCGGCCCGCGCCTTTTCGCCAACACCGACGCGGGGCTGGACGGGGCGATCGGCCTCCTGTACGGGATCGTGGCCCTCGCTATGGCCGACGGCGCGTGGCAGCGCCTGAAGGCCTGCCCCGGGCACCGCTGCGGCTGGGTGTTTTACGACCGCTCGCGAAACCAGAGCGCGCGTTGGTGCGCGATGCAGATCTGCGGCGATCAAGAGAAGGCGCGCGCCTATTACCGCCGGAAGATGCAAGGGAGTCCGCGATGAACGGGAGCTTGGGACGCGACCCCGGGCGGTTCACGCCACGTCGCGGCGGCGAAGCCGCCAACCTGCGACGAGGACGAAGACGACGAGATAGGACACGAGCACTAGGAGCGCCTGCTCCCCACCCACGAAGGGACCGGAGAAGGATCCCGGCCCGCGGTCGCCGGCGTCATCGGCGGAGGCACCCAGCCCGACGACGAGCGAGTAGCCGCTCGCGCGCACGAAGAGCTCGACGAGCGGGTCGAGCAGGCTCACTTGGGTCGCGAGCGCGCTGAGCAGGCCCTCGATGACGAGCGCGTAGAGGATCCCGACGCCGACGGCGAGCGCGGTCCCGCGGAAGAGGACCGCGAGCAGCACTCCGAAGGCCGCCCACACGGCCAGGATGAGCCAGCCGGCGGCAAGTCCGCGGAGAAGGAGCCACATCGACGGCCAGGAGACGTCCGCGCCTTCGCGTACGGCGATCGCGTAGCCGGCGAGCGCCCCCAGCGCGAAGACGACGAACACGAACGCGGCGAGCGTGACGGCGAGGGCGAGGAGCTTGGCCCCGAAGACGTGCAACCGCCCGGGACGCTGCGTGAAGAGCGTCCTCAGCGTCCCCCAGCCGTACTCGCTGCCGAACGTGAGCACGCCCAGCATGAGCGCGAGCACACCGCCGAAGAACGGAAACCCGCCCATCAGGGTGCCGACCAGGCTCTCGGGGAGCACGTCCCGAAGGGGGGACTGCGTCGACCCGTTGAGAAACTGGGCGTAGGGCACGACGTAGGCGAAGACGAGCGCGAGAATCACCCAGATCCCGAGCAGGATCCAGGTGCTGGCCCGCTTGCGCAGCACCAGGAGCTCAGCGCGCAGGCTGCCGGTCACGATTCGTCACCTCCGTGGGTGAGCTCGAGGAAGACCTTCTCGAGCGAGTCGCGCTCGGGGCGAAGCTCGGCGACTGCGATCCCGGCCTGCACCAGCGCGCGGTTGATCGTGGGGGCGGCGGCGGGGTCGGCCGCGAGACGGAGGCCGCCGTCCAGGCGGGCGACCTCTTCGACGCCCCGAACGGCGCCGAGCACGCGCTCGGCCTCGTCCAGCGGCTCAGCCCGTACCCACAGGCTCTCGCGGCCGCGCAGCTCGTCCACGGTTCCGTCTCGGACGAGCTCCCCTTTGCTGATCACGCCGACGCGGTCGGAGACCTGCTCGACCTCGGCCATCAAGTGGCTGGAGAGGAGCACCGTCCGCCGGCCTTGGCCGAGATTCCGCATGAACCTGCGCATCTCAGCCATGCCGGCTGGATCCATGCCGTTCGTCGGCTCGTCCAGGATCAAGAGTTCGGGATCCTTGAGCAGCGCGCCGGCGATCCCAAGTCGCTGCTTCATCCCGAGCGAGTACGTCCCGAACCGGTCGCCGGCGCGGGCGGCGAGGTCGACCTCTTCGAGAACCGCCTCGATCCGCGCCTCCGGAGCTCCGGAGTAACGAGCGAGCACGCGTAGGTTGTCCGTCCCGGAGAGGAAGGGATAGAAGGTCGGCGACTCGATCAGCGCCCCGACGCGGGCGAGGCTCTGCGGCGACCCGGGCGGCGCGCCCAAGACGAGCGCGCTTCCCGAGGTCGGCTGCACGAGGCCGAGCAGCATCCGCAAGGTCGTCGTCTTGCCGGCGCCGTTCGGGCCGAGGAACCCGTAGACCTCGCCGCGTCGCACTCTCAACGACAGCTTGTCGACGGCGACGATGCGTCCGTCGTAGCGCTTGCCGAGCTCGCGCGTCTCGATTACGAGGCCGTCATCCATGCGACTGCGCTCCTATTCCTCGGTCCGTCGTGCTCATGCTCGGACCTCCAGCGGCCGTGGTGCCGGGAGCGGGTGACCGCGGCGTTTCGCGAGCCGGGCCAGTGGTGCGAGGGCGATGCGCTGCAGCCAGCGGGGCGGGAACGCCCCCTGTACCTCGTCCTCGAACTCCTGGGTGAACAGGGCGAGGTCGAGGGGCCTCGGGATGCCGCCCAGCATCGTGCGGCCCTGC
>JBOHAB010000062.1:0-13118 GCA_050697655.1 Gaiellaceae bacterium | reverse complement strand
GACGGGGCCTCTCCCCGGACGTGGCCTTTCGAGGCGTGCGTGGCTGAGCATCGCCTCACCTTTCCGGCCGCCGAGGAGCAGATCCGCGAGCTTCGCGCCGGGGACTCCGTGCTCGTCGACGGGCACGTGATCGGCATCCGCGACCGCACCCAGATCCGCATCTTCGACGAGGGGATCGCGCCGCCGCTCGACCTCACCGGCGCCTTCCTTCTGCACACGGCGCCGGGGGTGCGCAAGATCGCCGGCGGCCGGTACGAGAAGGTCAGCATCGGGACGACCACGAGCGCGCGGATGGTGCGCTTCACGGAACCGCTCGGCCGCGAGTACGGCGTGCGCGCGATCTGCGGCAAGGGCGGCCTGCCCGACGAGGCGATCGAGCCGATGCAGCGGCTCGGGATGGTCTACTTCGCCATCGTCGGCGGCGCGGCCGCGCTCGAGACCACCCAGATCGAGGAGATCGAGGAGGTCTACTGGGAGGAGCTCATGCCCGAGTGCCTCTGGAAGTTCCGCGTCAAGGACTTCGGCCCGCTGACGGTCGCGATCGACTCGCACGGAACCTCGCTCTACCACGACGTCCAGGAAGAGGCGAAGAAGCGATTGGAGGATCTCTATGCTCGGCTTTGACGGCTTCCTCGACGTGCCCGCGCGCTCTCCCAAGCCGCGGGTGCAGGGGCTCACGCACGTGATCGACAAGGGGATGAGCCTCCCCGAGATCGAGGGCCTCTTCGACACCGCCGGCGACTACGTGGACGTGGTCAAGCTCGGCTGGGGCACGTCGTACGTGACCCGCAACCTCGAGAAGAAGATCGCCCTCTACCGCTCGTTCGAGACCCCGGTCGTCTGCGGCGGCACGCTCTTCGAAGCCGTCGTCGCGCGCGACAGGCTCGACGAGTACAAGAGCTGGCTGGCGGCCAACCGCCTCTCCCACGTCGAGGTCTCCGACGGGACGATCGACCTCCCGCGCGAGCGCAAGCTCGAGCTGATCGCCGACCTGGCTCGGGACTTCGTCGTCCTCGCGGAGGTCGGCTCCAAGGACGCCGAGGTCGTCTACGCCCCGTACCAGTGGGTCGAGTGGATGCGGGAGGACCTGGACGCCGGCGCCTGGAAGGTCATCACCGAGGGCCGCGAGAGCGGTACCGCAGGGATCTACAGGCCCTCCGGCGACATGCGCACCGGCCTCATCGACGAGATCGTCCACGGGATCGACGTCGGCGACGTCATCTTCGAGGCGCCCGCTACCGACGCCCAGGCCTGGTTCGTGCAGCGGTTCGGGCCCGAGGTCAACATCGGCAACGTCCCTCCGGAGGAGGTCATCCCGCTCGAGACACTCCGCCTCGGGCTCCGCTCCGACACGCTGAGGGAGGTGCTGCTGCGTGACGAGCCTGCGCCTCTCGCTGACTGAGACCGAGATCGAGGCGCTGCCGGCCGAAGACGTGCTCCGCTGGGCGGTCGAGGAGTTCGGCGAGCGGCTGTGCCTCTCGTGCTCCTGGCAGAAGCAGTCCTCGGTGCTCGTGCACATGGTCGCTGAGCTCGGGCTCGACGTGGACATCATCGAGCTCGACACGCATCTCTTCTTCAGGGAGTCGTACGAGACGCGCGAGCGGCTCGTCGAGCGCTACGACCTCAACCTGATCGTCCCCGAGGTGATCACGATCGCCGAGCAGCACAAGCGCGAGGGGCCGAATCTCTGGGAGACGAATCCCGACCAGTGCTGCCACATCCGCAAGGTTGAGCCGCTCCTCCGCCTGCTCGAGCCGTACGACGGCTGGGTCTCGGGCATCCGGCGCGAGCAGTCGCCGTCACGCGCGAACGCGAGGAAGGTCGAGCGCTCGCAGCGCTACAGGGTCTGGAAGGTGCAGCCGCTCGCCGACTGGAGCGAGAAGGACGTCTGGCGCTACATCATGCAGAACGAGATCCCCTACAACCCGCTGCACGATGTCGGCTACCGTTCGATCGGCTGCATCCCGTGCACGCGGCCGACACGGCCCGGCGAGGAAGAGCGGGCCGGCCGCTGGGCGGGCTCCGACAAGCTCGAATGCGGCATTCACGTAGAAGAGAAGGACACCTAGGAGGAGAACGGTTTGACAGAGCACATCTACGCCCACGAGCATCCGGAGTCCGACCGCGCGCGCGGCGGCGGGTTCACGCTTTGGTTCACGGGCCTCTCGGGCTCCGGCAAGTCGACGATCGCGCACCTCGTCGGCCCCGCCCTGGACGAGCGCGGGCACATCGTCGAGTACCTGGACGGCGACACGATCCGCACGCATCTCTCAAAGGGCCTCGGCTTCTCGAAGGAGGACCGGGACACGAACATCGAGCGCATCGGCTGGGTCGCCTCGCGCATCGCACGCCACGGCGGCACGGCTATCACCGCCGCCATCTCCCCGTATGTGGAGACGCGACAGAAGGCGCGCGAGCTGGTGGAGCAGTTCGGGCCGTTCGTCGAGGTGTACGTGAAGGCGTCCGTGGAGGAATGCGCTCGCCGCGACGTCAACGGCCTCTACGCGAAGGCGTTCGCCGGCGAGATCAAGGGCTTCACCGGCGTCGACGATCCGTACGAGGAGCCCGAGAGCCCGGAGATCGTCGTCGACACGGAGACGCAGACCCCCGAAGAGAGCGCGCAGATCGTCGTGCAGCGCCTCGAGGAGCTCGGGCTGGTCGGCGCCGAGGTGCGGGCGTGAGCGCGGTCACGACGGACCACCTGATCCGGCCGCACGGCGGCGTGCTCGTCGAGCGCACCGGCGAACGCCCGGACGACCTCGACTCGCTCGAGGTCGTCACGCTCACCTCACGAGAGCTCTCCGACCTCGACATGCTCGCCTCGGGAGCGCTCTCCCCGCTCCCCGGCTTCATGGGCACGGAGGACTACGAGGGCGTGGTCGAGTCCATGCAGCTCGCGAACGGGCTCCGCTGGTCGCTGCCCGTCTGCCTGTCCGTGGCCGAGGCGCCCAAGGGTGACCGCGTCGCGCTCGCCGACGAAGGCGGCCGAGCCCTCGCCGTCCTGGACGTCCACGAGGTCTACTCCTACGACAAGGAGCGCGAGGCCGAGCAGTGCTTCCGGACGACCGACGGCGAGCATCCGGGCGTGGCGCAGCTGTACGCGCAGGACGGCTCCTACCTCGCCGGGGCCGTGACCGTCTTCGAGCGGCTCGAGCCGAGCTTTCCGGAGCTCCATCGCGACCCGGCCGACACGCGCGCGCTCTTCGCCGAGCGCGGCTGGAAGCGCGTCGTCGGCTTCCAGACTCGCAACCCGATCCACCGCGCGCACGAGTACCTGACGAAGTGCGCCCTCGAGACCGTCGACGGCCTCCTCATCCACCCGCTCGTCGGCGCGACGAAGTCGGACGACGTCCCCGTCGACGTTCGGGTGAAGGCCTACAACGTGCTGACGGAGGGCTACTACCCGTCAGACCGTGTCGTCGTCTCCGCCTTCCCCGCGGCGATGCGCTACGCGGGCCCCCGCGAGGCCATCTGGCACGCGATCTGCCGCAAGAACTACGGCTGCTCCCACTTCATCGTCGGCCGCGACCACGCTGGAGTCGGGACCTACTACGGCACGTACGACGCGCAGCTGATCTTCGACGAGTTCGAGCCGCACGAGCTCGACATCGAGCCGATGTTCTTCGAGCACTCCTTCTGGTGCAAGGTCTGCGGTCAGATGGCGACCGCCAAGACCTGTCCGCACGGGGGCGACGACCACGTCTTCCTCTCGGGGACCAAGGTCCGCGAGCTCCTGGCCGCCGGCGAGCTCCCGCCCGTGGAGTTCAGCCGACCGGAGGTGGCCGAGATCCTGATCGAGGCGTATCGCGACTAAAGCGCTGCTGCTCCACCGGGGCGCCCGAGGCTTCCATTAGCCTGCAAACCGGTGATCGGTCGGCTCCACCCCCGCGCGAAAGCGCGAAGGCTCGTGCGCAAGACGCGCCGTTTCGGCAGGAAAGTCAGTCGTCGGGGACGCCGGGCGCTGCTGCAGCGCTACTACGCGGTTCAGCTGCGGGCGCCGATGGAGCCCAATCTCGCGGTGTTCGCCGCGTACTGGTATCGCGGCTACTCGTGCAATCCGAGGGCGATCTACGAGAAGCTCCGCGAAGAAGCCCCGTGGGTGCGCGGGGTATGGGTCGTCGAGAAGCGGTTCGCAGGCTCGTTTCCTCCGGAGATCGAGCACGTGATCGCAGGGACGCGTGACTACTACCGCCTGATCGCGCGCGCGAGGTACTTCGTCAACAACGTCAACTTCCCGAACGAGTTCGTGAAGCGGAAGGGGACCGTCCACGTCCAGACTCATCACGGCACCCCGCTGAAGACGATGGGCCTCGACCTCAAGGGCGCCTATACGGCGAGTAAGAGGATGAACTTCGACCGCCTGCTGAGACGAGCGGCGCGCTGGGACTACAGCATCAGCTCGAACGAGCTTTCCACCCGGATCTGGAAGCGCGTGTACCCGGTCCCGTTCGAGACGCTCGAGATCGGTTACCCGCGCAACGACGCGCTCGTCAACGCGATCCAAGGGGACATCGACCGGATCAGAGGCGAGCTCGGCATCGCCTCCGGTCAGTGCGCGATCCTCTTTGCGCCGACGCACCGCGAGTATCAGGAGACCTACATCCCGCCGCTCGACCTCGAGCGCCTGGCCCGGGAGCTCGGGCCCGACTACGTGATCCTGATGCGTGCGCACTACTTGTACGACGGCGAGCTCGAGCCGGAGCAGCGAGGCCGGGGCGGCAATATCCTCGACGTCACGGCTCATCCGTCCATCGAGGATCTCTGCCTGGCCGCGGACGTCCTTTTGACGGACTACTCGTCGGTGATGTTCGACTACGCCGTCCTCGATCGCCCGATCGTCGTCCACGCTCCCGACTGGGACGAGTACCAGCGGTTGCGGGGAACGTACTTCGACCTGCTCGCCGAGCCGCCTGGCGTGGTCACGACCACGGACGACGAGCTCGTCGCCGCCTTCCGGTCGGGGGCGGTCTGGGGCGAGGAGGCCGGTCGCCTGCGCGCAACCTTTCGTGCTCGGTTTGCCTCGCTCGACGACGGGCACGCATCAGAGCGGGTAGTGCGCAAGGTCTGGCTCTCCGAGCCAAATGAGGCAGAAGGAGGGCTCGAAGCGCCCGCTGCGGCACCGGCGAGGGTCGAGGCATGAGCGGCGAGTCCACGCCTACCTCGCGGAAGCGCCGTCTCGTGCTCGTCGTCGGGATCGGCCGCAGCGGCACGAGCCTCTTCGCCGGGATTCTCAGCCAGCTGGGGTTCCGCGTTCCCCAGCCCGAGGTGAAGGCCGATGACACGAACCCGCGCGGCTTCAACGAGCCGCGGTGGGTCGTCGACTTTCACACGCGGCTCATGCGGGCGCGGCGAGTCACGGTCTTCGACGCGCGCCCCGCGGCCTGGGAGATCACTGCGGATGCGGTGAACGACGACGCGGTCCTCAAGGATCTGCGCTCCTGGCTCGCCGTCCAGTTCGTCGGAGCTGACAGCGTGGTCGTCAAGGACCCTCGCATCGGCTGGTTCCTGCCGCTCTGGCTCCGCTGCGCGGAGGACCTGGGAGTCGAAGCCTCCTTCGCGACGTTGCTGCGGCAGCCGCCCGAGGTGGTGAGCAGCGCACGGCAGTGGTACGGGACCTGGCAGGCCGACGCCAGCCGCGCCGCCGCCTGGCTCAACGTCACCCTGCACACCGAGCTTGCGACCCGCGGCGCGCGGCGGGCGTTCGTCCGCTACGACGCCCTGCTCGAGAACTGGTCGAGGGAGATCGCGCGCGTCGGCGAGCTCCTCGAAGTCCCGTGGCTCGCCGACGTCGAGAGCAACGGTCATCCCGGCGTCGAAGCCTTCGTCGACCCCGGCCTGCGGAGGGAGACGGTGGGCTGGGACGAGGTCGCGGTGCCGCTGGCAGTGCGGGATCAGGTCGACCTCGTCTGGGACCTGGTCACCAGGCTCGCGGAGCCCGACGCGGGCGGCGGCGGCGACGTTCAGGCGGCGCTGGACGATGCCCGCGCGGCCTACATCGGGCTCTACCGGGACGCGGAAGCGATCGCCCAGTCCTCGGTGACGGCGGTGAAGTCCCGGCGCGGACAAGGCGCCCCTGCCGCCGCCCGCCCGAGCGCCGGCGCGGGAAAGAACGGCCGGGGGCCCGTGACGCTGGCCCTGCCCGCCGGCGTTCGGGAGCGGGCCCGGGCGGCGGGAAAGCTGAACCGGCTGGTGATACGGATGGCGCTCCTCGTACCGGTGCGTTACCGCGAGAAGCTCCCCGTCCCGGTGGTTCGCGGGGGCCTTCGCATCGTGCGTTCGCTTCGCCGGTGACCGCCGTGTCCGCTCGCGTCAGCGTCGTCGTCCCCGTTTACAACGTCGCCGCCTACCTGGACACGTGCCTGGAGTCGCTCGCCGAGCAGACGTTCGGGGACCTCGAGGTCGTCATGGTCGACGACGGCTCGACCGACGCGAGCGCCGAGATCGCGGAGCGGTTCGCCGCCCGCGACTCGAGATTTCGGCTCGTGCAGCAGGCCAACGCAGGGCTCGGCGCCGCGCGCAACACCGGTGTCCGCCATGCGTCGGGCGAGTTCCTCGCCTTCGTGGACAGCGACGACGCCGTCCCGCGTCACGCCTACGAGCACCTGCTCGAGGCCCTCGAGGCGAGCGGGTCCGCCTTCGCGTCGGGGAACGTTCGCCGGTTCACCTCGCTCGGCACGCAGAAGACGTCGTTCCAGTCCAAGGTGTTCGACCGGACCCGGCTCGGGACGCACATCACCCGCTACCCCGCCCTGCTCGCCGATCGGACGGCCTGGAACAAGCTCTTTCGCCGCTCCTTCTGGGACGAGCACGAGCTGCGCTTTCCAGTGGGCGTGTACTACGAAGACACGCCCGTCACGATCCCTGCGCACTACCTCGCGAAGTCGGTGGACGCTATCGAGCAGACGGTCTACCTCTGGCGGATGCGGGAGGGTCCCGATCTCTCCATCACTCAGCGCCGGACGGAGGCGAAGACGCTGCGCGACCGTTTCGCCGCCGTCGACTACGTCAGCCGGTTCCTCGGCCAGCAGGGGTTCAAGGTCTCGAGGGCTGCGTACGATCGCACGGTCGTCGCCAACGACCTCCGCTTCTTCCTCGACGTCCTGCCGCGTGCAGACGACGAGTATCGCCGGCTGTTCCTCGACCTCGCCAACGATTTCATCGACCGGGCGGACAGCTGGGCGCTCGACCAGCCCCAGGCGATCGACCGGGTGAAGTGGGAGCTGGTGCGCCGCCGCGCGCTGCCGGAGCTCCTCGAAGTGCTCCGGTTCGAGGAGGAGGACCTCCCGAACGTGCCGCCGGTCAAGGTGGGGAGGCGCTTGTACGGCGACTATCCCTATCGAACCGACGACCAGCTGAACATTCCAGCCAGCGCCTACCGGCTCGACGGCGAGCTCTCGCCCGTCTGCAAGCTCAACACCGTCAGCTGGGATGGCGAGGTCCTCAGGATCGAGGGCTACGCGTACATCAACCTCCTCGGCGCACCGACCCCCGACTCGCAGCGGGTAGAGCTGGTCGCCCGGCGCCGGTCTTTCTTCCGGCGCCGCATGCGAATCCCTACCGAGCCCGTTCAGCGGGCGGACGTCACGAGGAATGCGGCTCAAGAGGTCGCCGCCCTCGACTGGTCCGGGTTCGTGGCGAAGCTGGACCTCGCGCAGCTGAAGCGCAAGGGGCGCTTGCAGGAGGGGATCTGGGGCATCGGCGCCGAGATCACGGCCGCCGGCCTCACCCGCACGAGCTGGAAGCCCGATCCGGCGTTGCTGTATCCAGCTCCGCTGGCGGAGCTGGTGCTCCCCGACGGAGCCCGGGTGCGGGCGGGGCTCGGGAGCAACGGGAGGCTGACCGTCGAAGTTCAGCGCCGCCGGGCCGTGGTCACGTCTTGTGAGCTCGACGACGGGGTCCTGAGGCTGCAGGGAGAGCTCGGTTTCGGCGCTGGCGGCCAACCGGAGCTCCACGTCACCCGCCGCCTGGGCGGCGAGACGCTCGCCTACCCGCTGTACGTCGATCGTCACAGCCGCCCCGCCACGTTTCTCGCGCACCTTCCCGTCGAGGACGTGTTCAAGGAGCTGGACGTCGGCGATCGGGCCGCCCACGTCGAGCAGAGCGACGGGGTCTCGTGGGATCTCTCGCTCGCGCTCGCCGGAGGGCTCAGGCCGCTCGCGCTCGACGACGCCTTGCCGGAGCTCACCTGGACCCTGGCCGGTCGGGAGATCGCCTTGGAGCGGACACCCGAGGGTGGGACCTTCCTTACCGAAGGCGCTTTCCGGCCAATCGTCACCCGCGTCGAGTGGTCGCCCGAAGGAGCCCTCAGCGTGGTGGGGTCGTTCCACGGGCCGGAGGGGGACTACGAGCTCGTGCTGAACACTCCGACCCGTGAGACGGTCAGCTTCCCGCTCACCTACGCCGCGGAGGCAGGTCGGTTCGAGGCGAAGGTGACGCCGACGGCCGTCCCCTCGCCGGTGGGGCAGCGCGCCCTGCCTGAAGGGGCCTGGAAGCTCTCGCTTCGCCGCCGCGGCGCGTCGCAGGACTCGGCTGTTCCGGCCGCGTTCGCCGGCCAGCTTCTCACCGAGCTCCCCGTCTCGGCCGAGAACGGTCACAGGCGCTTCCGCCTCGGCGTCAGGGACGGCGATACCGTCGTGCTCGTCGCCGAGGGCGACCTCCGAGACGACGAGCGCGGTGGCTTCAACCAGCGCCGGCTCCGGACCTCGTTCTATCCGGCGAAGCGGGCGCTCGACCTGCGTGACGCGGTCGTCTACGACAGCTTCGGCGGGCGCGAGTATTCGGACAGCCCACGTGCGATCCACGAGGAGCTCGCTCGGCGCGGCGCGCCTTTCGAGCATCTCTGGGTCGTCCGCGACGAAGCCTTCCGCGTGCCGGAGAACGCCGTGGGGCTCCGCCACGGCAGCAGGGAGTACTACGAGGCGCTGGCCCGAGCCCGCTACGTCGTGGCCAACGACTACTGGCCGAGCTGGTTCCTGCGCCGGCCCGACCAGACCTGCGTGCAGACGTGGCACGGCTTCCCGCTGAAGGTGCTCGGCTACTCGCTGGCCGACCAGCCCACCGCGCTTCGCGCCTATCGCCGTGTCCTCGGCCAGAAGCCAGAGAACTGGCAATACGTCGTCTCGCCGGCCCCGGCGGCGACGTCGATTCTCGAGCATGCCTTTCCGGTCGGCTCGGAGGTGCTCGAAACGGGCCTGCCGCGAACGGATCTCCTGCACCGTCCCGATCGTGACGAGCTGGCCGACGAGGTGAAGCGGCGCCTCGGGATCGAGGGCAAGCGAGCCCTCCTCTACGCGCCGACCTATCGCGACCACCTGCACAACCGCCTCGGCCGGCGTCCGGGCCAGCTCCGCGACATGTCCACGCATTCCGCTTCCAGCAAGCAAGAGGGCTACAGGCTCGGCCCGCTGCTCGACCTGACTGCGCTTCGATCCGCGCTCGGAGACGACGACGTCATCCTCTTCCATCGGCACCGCCGCATCGTCGACGCGCTCCCCAGCGAGCTCGATCTCTTCGACGTCTCAGGCCTGCTCCCGGACCCGGGCGACCTCCTCCTGGCGGCGGACGTCCTGATCACGGACTACTCCGCCGTGTTGGTCGACTTCGCTTCCACGGGCCGACCAGTCGTTCTCTTCACCCCGGACTTCGAGGACTACCGCGACGAGATCCGCGGGTTCAGCATCGACTTCGAGGCCGACGCGCCCGCGCCGCTCCTGCGGACGACCGCCGAGGTCGCCGAAACGCTCAGCGATCTCGAGGCGTTCACCGCTGCGAACCGCGATCGCTACGAGCGTTTCGTCGCCGCCTACTGCTCGCTCAACGACGGCGCCGCCGCCGGCCGCGTCGTCGATCGCGTCTTCTCCTGGTGAAGCCGGCCTAGCGCCAGGGAAAGGCGCTCGGATACGAAAGCTCGCTCGCCCGCTCGTCGCGAACTGCGAAGAAGCGCAGGCTCACGGCGCCGGCCCGGGTGAGCGCGACTGGGAGCTCGAGCACGAAGCCCGCGCCCTCGGGGACACCGTGCGCCTTGGCCACGTCCGGCCGGTTGAACGACGTCGCGGTCGAGAGGGCAAGGCGCCCGTCGGCGAAGACGAGGATGCGGTCGGCGAGCGCTCGTCCTGCGACGTCGGCCGCCCAGCCGACGAAGCGCACCGTGGTCGGCTGGCGGAACCACTCCTCGACGGCTCCCTCCAGCTTGCCGGGAACGACCGCGATCTCCTGGCCGCTCTCCAGGCGGATCGTCTCTCCGGTCCCTGAGACCTCGACCCTGCCGTCCGAGCCGCCGCCGTGCAGCCGCTCGAGCTCGAGGCCGGCGCTTGTCGCGTGGACAACGAAGATCTCGACGGTGTTTCGGCCCTCGACGAAGGCAGACTCGGGCACCATCGCCGCGAACCGCGTTCCACCTCCGAGCTGGACCGCCTGCGTCACGGCCGCCACCCGGCCGTTGAGGGCCACGGCGAGTGCGAGTCGCCGCTCCGAGCCTTCGCCCGAGATCTGTCCCGTGACGTGGGCGGGGAGGAGCGGAGCGTCGAGGGAGACCTCCCGGAGCAGCGGCTCGGTGTCGATCGTCGCGCTCAGGCTCGAAGCAGCGCCGACCGCGAGCGAGCCAAGCGGTTGCCCGATCAGCTCCGGGTGCGGCCCGATCGCGTAGACCGAGTCCCACGCCCCGGTGCCGAACGTGCTCGCCTTGTCGGCGGCGGCTGCGGCGACCTCGGCGGCGACCGTGGCCGTCGGGACGGAGACGAGGTCTCCGCCGATCCCCTCGAGAACGACGTTGGGGCGTGCAGGCGCAGCGGGATCGAGCAGAGACCGGCCGTCCACGGGGCCCGGCAGGGGAGTGCCGAGCGCGTCGGCGATGCTCGGGAGGATGTCCGTCGTGCGGGCGTTGCGTTCGTCGACCACGCCGTGTTTCTGGCCCGGCAGCTTGACGAAGAGCGGAACGGGGGCGACGTCGGCGACGTTTTCTCGCTCGATGCTCCGGCGCCGGCCCCCGGGCCGAAAGCTCGCGCCGTGGTCGGCGACCACGACGACGAGGGAGCGATCGAAGATCCCCGCCTCGCGGAGCCGGTCGAGCGCGATTCCCAGGAGACGGTCGGCGAAGCCGACCTGGAGCAGATGCCGCTGGTAGGCCCGAGTGACGAGCCAGTCGTCCTCTTCCCAGACGTCCCGTCGCAGCCCCTCCGTGGAGGCCGTGCCGTACTGCCTGCCGTCGGGCAGGTACCGCCAGGGACGGTGCGGGAGGAGCGTGTGGAGATAGTGCAGTGACGGGCGGGACCCGCCGGCCTCGATGCCGGCCACCCAGCGCTCGAACCGGAAGCGCTGGTCGTTCCGGAGCTCTCTGGCGAGCCCTTCGCCGGGCTCGGCCGTGCCGGGGCTCTCCGCTGTCGCGCCCCCGTCCTCGTCGCCGAAGTCCTGCCACGTGTCGTCGATCGGGGGCAGCCCCTCGGCGAGCCGTTCCGGGAGCGTCGCGTGGAGGTAGACGTAGCGGAGGTCGGAGGCCAGCGAGCGCATCCGCTCGCCGAACGACGGACGCCGGCGCTCGCAGACGTCCGATGGGCAGAGCTGCGTCACGGACTCGAGGACGTGCATCCGGTGGCTCCCCGCCAGGTACGTGAAGAGGCTGCGCGGGTGGTCGGCGACAACCGGGAGCGCGCCCTCGTCCGGATTCTCCCCGGTGAGGATCGAGGGGACGGCCGCGGTCGTGTAGTCGTCGACCGTCGTCGCCCGCGGGAACCACGTCGCAGTGTCTGCGAGCGCGCCGAAGCTCGGAAACCGTCGTGCGTCCACCCGGCCGTCCGCGTCCAGAAGCGACGTGACGGGGAGCTCGTCGAACACGATCACGACGACCGGCGTGCGCGACGAGACGACGGGCATGCCCTCAGCCTCGGCGCTGCTCTCGAGGTTGAGCGCCGCCAGCGGCGCGTTCGCGAGGAAGAGCGCGAGGAAGGCGAGCGGAGCCGGCGCGAGCACGGTCAGCAGCGTGCCGAGCGGAGGAAGCCGGGAGTAGCAGACGGCGGCGAGGGCGCCCAGCGCGACCGCTGCGCCGACGAGCGGCCAGCCCGGGAGATCGCCCAGCCGGCGAAGCGCTTGCAGCGCGATCAGGCCGACGAGGCCGCCGACGAGGACGAGGTGGACGGCGTCCTGGAGGGAGGGCCGGACGAGTCCCGCGACCGTCTCGACCCCGAGAAGGACAGCGGCCGGCAGGACGACGAGGCCGACCGCCGCCACGATCACGTCCCGGCTCGTCGATCCGCGCGCGACGAAGAACTCGGGCGTCGAGCCCAGGATGTCGAAGAGCGGCTGGGCCAGCGCGAAGCCGCAGAGGACTAGGAGGTGGAGCCCTCGAAGGACGAGGGACTGAGGGCGATACAGCTGCATCGAGTTCGGCCGAGAAGGGCCACTACGTTAGCGTGAGAGCCTGCGTCCACTCGACTTTCACCGGCAGAGCGGAAATCCTGTGAGGCCGACCCGGATGCGAACCGCCGTCGTCCTCACCCTCGCCCTGGCGCTCCTCGCCGTTGCCCTCGCGGCCCGCAGGCGCGCAGACGCAGCCGAACGTGATCCTGGTCGTGACCGACGACCAGCGCTGGGACACCCTCGCGTACATGCCGACCGTCCAGCGCGAGCTCGTCGGCAGGGGCGTCAAGTTCAAGAACGCGTTCGCCGTCAACCCGCTCTGTTGTCCTTCGCGTGCGTCGATTCTCACCGGCACGTACTCGCACACCAACGGGGTCTGGGCGAACAGCGGCCAGTACGGAGGCTTCCACGTCTTCCGGGACAGGTCGACGCTGCCGGCGTGGCTCGACGCTGCGGGCTACGAGACGATGCTGATCGGGAAGTACCTGAACGGTTACCCCTTACGCTCCGTCTGCAGGGATTTTGTCAGTGTCCTCGGACGGGTCGGCCCCAGCTTCATCTAGCCCGGTCCGGATGATCTGGCTCGGGCTGCCCGACGTCGAGCTCCATGCCGAGTAGACGAGCGCAGCTCGGAACCCGCTTCACCGGGAGGCCGACTCGTTGCCGCGTACGATAGGCCGGCAGCTGCTCGAACCCGAGCCACTCGGAATGCAGGTGACGGGAACCACCCAAGAGGCACCCACCGAGCTGCTTCCGGTCTCCGAGGC
>JBOHAB010000061.1:0-13256 GCA_050697655.1 Gaiellaceae bacterium | reverse complement strand
ACCGAGGTCAGCCTGCTCGACGACGAACTCCGCGACCTGCCGCGGACGAGGCTCCTGGCGCCGGTGCCCGCCACGCCGACGTCCCAGAGCCCGCCCGAAGGCGTTATCTGAGAGCCCGAGGCGCGACGAGCTAGACTCTGTGTGGCCGCCCGATCGGCCGTCCTCGCACGCGATCATCCAGGAGATTCATGGCCACTGAGAAGAACGTCGGCAAGATCGTCGAGATCAAGGGCGTCGTCATCGACGCCGTCTTCCACGGCGAGCTCCCGAGCATCTACAACGCCCTGCGCATCCAGGTCCCGGAGCAGGACGGCCGGCCCGCCGTCGACCTGATCGCCGAGGTCCAGCAGCACCTCGGGAACGATCGCGTCAGGGCGGTGGCGATGGACTCCACCGACGGCGTCCCGCGCGGGGCCGAGGTCGAGGACACCGGCGCGCCGATCTCCGTCCCCGTCGGCGAGGTCACGCTCGGCCGGATCTTCAACGTCCTCGGCGAGACGATCGACGAGGGTGACCAGGTCGAGGGCGAGCGCTGGCCGATCCACCGGCCCGCTCCCTCCTTCGAGGAGCTCGAGCCGACGGTTGAGATCTTCGAGACCGGCATCAAGGTCATCGACCTGCTTGCCCCGTACGTCAAGGGAGGCAAGGTAGGCCTCTTCGGCGGCGCCGGCGTGGGCAAGACGGTGCTCATCCAGGAGCTGATCCGCAACATCGCCGCCGAGCACGAGGGGCTCTCCGTCTTCTCCGGCGTGGGCGAGCGCTCGCGCGAGGGCAACGATCTCTGGCGAGAGATGACGGAGTCCGGCGTGATCGAGAAGACCGCGCTCGTCTTCGGGCAGATGAACGAGCCGCCCGGGGCGCGCCTGCGCATCGGGCTCGCCGGGTTGACCATGGCCGAGTACTTCCGCGACGAGGGGCAGGACGTGCTCCTCTTCATCGACAACATCTTCCGCTTCGTGCAGGCGGGGTCCGAGGTCTCGGCGCTCCTCGGCCGCATGCCCTCGGCGGTGGGCTACCAGCCGACGCTCGCCACCGAGATGGGCCAGCTGCAGGAGCGCATCACCTCGACCCGCAAGGGCTCGGTCACGTCGGTGCAGGCGATCTACGTCCCGGCCGACGACCTCACCGACCCGGCCCCGGCGAACACCTTCGCCCACCTCGACGCCACGACCACGCTCTCCCGCTCGATCGCGGAGCAGGCGATCTATCCGGCCGTCGACCCGCTCGACTCGGTCTCTCGCGCTCTCCAGCCCGACATCGTCGGGGAGGAGCACTATTCGACCGCGACCCGCGTCCAGGAGATCCTGCAGCGCTACCGGGAGCTCCAGGACATCATCGCCATCCTCGGCATGGACGAGCTCTCCGACGAGGACAAGCTCACCGTGCAGCGCGCTCGCAAGATCCAGCGGTTTCTCTCGCAGCCGTTCTTCGTCGCCGAGGCCTTCACCGGCAGTCCCGGCCAGTATGTCCGCCTCGCGGACACGATCAAGGGCTTCCGCGAGATCATCGAGGGGAAGCACGACGACCTTTCCGAGCAGGCCTTCTACATGGTCGGCACGATCGAGGAGGCAGTCGAGCGCGCCAAGACGATGGCCGGAGAAGACGAGGAGCCCGAGGCGAAGGCCGAGGAAGAGGCCGAGCCCGACGCCACGGAAGAGCTCGAGGCCGAGCCCGCGGCCGTCTAGCGGGCGATCGTCATGTCGGTCCAGGAAGGCGCAGTCCGGACCTTCGACCTCTCGCTCGTGACGCCGGAAGGCGCCGCGTACGAAGGCGAGGCCGAGATGCTGATCGTTCCCGGCGTTGCCGGCGAGATCGGCATTCTCGCGCGGCACGCGCCCCTGGTGGCGATGCTGAAGGCCGGCGAGATCCGCATCAAGGCCGGCGGGAGCTGGCAGGCGTTCGCCGCCGGCCCCGGCTACTTCAAGGTGCAGCAGGACCGCGCGCTCGTCCTCGTCGACGACGCCGTGCAAGCCGAGCAGATCGACGTCGAGGAGGCCCGCCGCGAGGCCGAGGAAGCCCGCGCGCTCCTGGAGCGGATCGACGCCGGCGCCGAGGAGGACGACCGCTGGAAGGTCGAGCAGCGCCTCCGCCACGCCGAGAACAAGCTCGCCGTCGCCGGCCGCGGCTAGGCCGTCCGGCACAATTCGGGGATGGCGACGACCGCGGCATCCCGGACCGAGCTCCTCCGCGACCTTCTCGCGCAGCGGATCGTCGTGCTCGACGGCGCCTGGGGGACGATGCTGCAGGCGCGCGGGCTCACGGACGCGGACTACCGCGGCGAGCGCTTCCGTGACCACCCGCGCGAGGTCGCCGGCGATCCCGACCTCCTCAACCTGACGCGGCCCGACGTCGTCCTCGACGTCCACAGGTCCTACCTGGAAGCCGGCGCGGACCTGACCACCACGAACACCTTCACGGCCACGCGCATCGGGCAGGCGGACTACGGCCTCGAGGACGTCGTCTACGAGCTGAACCTCGAAGGAGCGCGGCTGGCCCGGCAGGCGTGCGACGAGCACGAGGACGGGCCCAGGTTCGTCGCCGGGTCGCTGGGCCCGCTCAACCAGACGCTCTCGCTCTCGCCCCAGGTGGACGACCCTGCCTACCGGGCGGTCACCTTCGACTACGTGCGCGAAAGCTACGCCGAGCAGGTGCGCGGCCTCGTGGACGGCGGCGTCGACCTGCTCCTGATCGAGACGATCTTCGACACCCTGAACGCGAAGGCGGCGATCGTGGCCGCGCGCGACGTGCTCGACGAGCTCGACGTCGAGGTGCCGCTCTGGATCTCGGTGACGATCGTCGACCTTTCGGGCCGCACGCTCTCCGGCCAGACCCTGGAGGCCTTCTGGGCGTCGGTCGAGCACGCCCGGCCCCTGATCGTCGGGGTCAACTGCTCGCTGGGCGCGCGCGAGATGCGCCACCACGTGGAGGAGCTCGCACGTCTCGCCGACTGCTACACGAGCTCCCACCCGAACGCGGGCCTCCCCAACGCCTTCGGCGGCTACGACGAGGGACCGGAGACGACGAGCTCCCTGCTGCGGGAGTTCGCCGAGAGCGGGCTCGTCAACGTCGTCGGCGGCTGCTGCGGGACGACGCCCGAACACACGCGCGCGATCGCCTCGGCGATACGGGGCATCCCGCCGCGCAAGGTTCCCGAGCACCGCCCGCTCACCCGCTTCAGCGGCCTCGAGCCCTTCGCCTTCGCCCAGGACACCACGTTCGTCATGGTCGGCGAGCGGACGAACGTCACGGGCTCGGCCCGCTTCCGCCGGCTGATCGAGGCCAACGACCTCCAGGGGGCGGTCGACGTGGCGCTCGACCAGGTGCGCGGCGGCGCCAACATCCTCGACGTGAACATGGACGCCGACCTCCTCGACTCCGAAGCGACGATGACCACCTTCCTCAACCTGATCGCCACCGAGCCGGAGGTGGCGCGCCTGCCGATCATGGTCGACAGCTCGCGCTGGTCGGTGCTGGAGGCCGGCCTCAAGTGCATCCAGGGCAAGGGCGTCGTCAACTCGCTCAGCCTCAAGGAAGGGCCCGAGGACTTCCTCGCCAAGGCGCGCCTCGTGCGCCGCTACGGCGCCGGGGTGGTCGTCATGGCCTTCGACGAGCGAGGTCAGGCGGACACGGCCGACCGGAAGGTCGAGATCTGCGAGCGGGCCTACAGGCTGCTCGTGGACGAGGTCGGCTTCCCGCCCGAGGACATCATCTTCGACCCGAACATCCTCGCGATCGCGACCGGGATGGAGGAGCACGCCGCGTTCGCGAAGGCGTTCATCGAGGCCGTGCCGCGCATCAAGGAGCGCTGCCCGGGGGCGAAGATCTCCGGCGGCGTCTCCAACCTCTCCTTCGCCTTCCGCGGGAACGAGGTCGTGCGCGAGGCGATCCACTCCGTCTTCCTCTACCACGCGATCCAGGCGGGCCTGGACATGGGCATCGTCAACGCGGGCCAGCTGGCGGTCTACGAGGACATCCCGCCGGACCTGCTCGAGCGTGTGGAGGACATCGTCTTCGACCGGCGGCCCGACGCGACCGAGCGCATGGTCGCCTTCGCCGCCACCGTGCAGGGAGAGGGCACGAAGCGTGAGCTCGACCTTTCCTGGCGCGAGGGGCCGGTCGAGGAGCGGCTCTCGTTTGCCCTCGTGCACGGGATCGTCGATTTCATCGAGGAGGACACCGAGGAGGCCCGGCAGAAGCTGCCGCGGCCGCTCGACGTGATCGAAGGCCCGCTCATGGACGGGATGTCGGTTGTCGGCGACCTCTTCGGCTCGGGGAAGATGTTCCTGCCGCAGGTGGTGAAGAGCGCGCGGGCGATGAAGCGCGCAGTCGCGTATCTGGAGCCCTACATGGAGGCGGAGAAGGCGGGTGGCAACGGGCGCGCCCGCGGGAAGGTCGTGCTCGCCACCGTCAAGGGCGACGTCCACGACATCGGCAAGAACATCGTCGGCGTCGTGCTCGGCTGCAACAACTACGAGGTCCTCGACCTCGGGGTGATGGTGCCGGCCGACCGGATTCTCGACACGGCCGTGGACGAGGGCTGCGACGTCGTCGGCCTCTCCGGCCTGATTACGCCGTCGCTCGACGAGATGGTGCACGTCGCCGACGAGATGGAGCGCCGCGGGCTCGACCTGCCGCTTCTGATCGGCGGCGCGACCACGTCGCGCCAGCACACCGCCGTCAAGATCGCCCCCGTCTACGGCCAGCCGACCCTGCATGTTCTCGACGCCTCGCGCGTCGTCGGTGTCGTCTCCGACCTGCTCGAGCCCCAGCGGCGCGTGCGCCTGGACCACGACAACCGCATCGCCCAGGAGAAGCTGCGCGAGCTCCACAGCGAGAAGGAGCGCAAGCCACTGCTCCCGCTCGCGCGCGCGCGCGCGAACAGGACGCCGATCGAGTGGCACGCCGAGGACCTGCCGGCCCCGTCCTTCACGGGCGTGCGCGTCGTCGAGGCCCCGCTCGCTGTCCTGCGCGAGTACGTCGACTGGACGTTCTTCTTCCACGCCTGGGAGCTGAAGGGGCGCTTCCCCAAGATCCTCGACGATCCCGTCGTGGGCGAGGCTGCCCGCGAGCTCCACGAGAACGCGAACGAGCTCCTGGACGAGATCGTCGCCGGCAACCTCTTGCAGGCGAAGGGCGCATACGGCTTCTGGCCCGCCGCGGCGGAGGGCGACGATGTCGCGTTGGTCAACGGCGTGCGCTTTCCGATGCTGCGCCAGCAGGGCGACCACCGGGACTCGCGCCCGAACCGCTCGCTCGCCGACTTCGTCGCGCCTGCCGAAGGCGGCCTCTCAGACCACGTCGGCGCGTTCGCGGTCACGGCGGGGCTCGGCGCCGACGAGCTGGCCGACAGCTACGCCGCCGAGCACGACGACTACCGCTCGATCATGGTCAAGGCGCTCGCCGACCGCCTCGCGGAGGCCTTCGCCGAGTATCTCCACGAGGTGGCCAGGCGCGAGTGGTACGAGACGGGCGACAAGCACTCGAAGGAGGACCTGATCGCGGAGAGCTATCGCGGCATCCGGCCGGCGTTCGGCTATCCGGCCTGCCCGGACCATTCCGAGAAGCGCACGCTCTTCGAGCTTCTGAGCGCCGAGCAGGCCGGCCTCGAGCTGACCGAGAGCTTCGCCATGATCCCGGGCGCCAGCGTTTCCGGCCTCTACTTCGGGCATCCGGCGGCCCGCTACTTCGCCGTCGGGCGCATCACGCGCGAGCAGGCCGAGGACTACGCGGCCCGCAAGGGCGTCGACCTGCGCGAGGTGGAGCGCTGGCTCTCGCCCAACCTTGCTTACGACCCTGACTGAGCGGGTACAGGGTTCGGTCATGGGCCACAAGTTCGGCACGAGCCGTCGCTTCAGCCTGGGCGTCGAGGAGGAGTTCCAGCTCGTCGGGCGGGAGAGCTACGAGCTCGTCTCGCGCATCGACGAGATCCTCTCCGAGGTCGAGGACGAGGACGAGCACGAAGGTCGGGTCAAGCCCGAGCTCCTCCAGTCGGTCGTCGAGGTGGCGACGAACGTCGCGCACTCCGTGGGCGAAGCGATGGACGACCTCGGCCGCCTGCGGGCGCGCCTGCGCGACGCCGCCGCCGAACGCGACGCGCTGATCGTCTCCGCGGGGACGCATCCGTTCTCCCTCTACGAGCACCAGGAGGTGACCGACCGGCCTCGCTACCGCGAGCTGGTGGAGGACATGGGCTGGGTCGCCGAGCGCGAGCTGATCTTCGGCCTGCACATCCACGTGGGGCTCGGCTCGCCGGAGACTGCGATCGCCTGCCTGAACGCCATGCGGACGTTCCTCCCGGAGCTCCTCGCCCTCTCCGTCAACTCCCCCTTCTGGCAGGCACGACCTACAGGGCTCGCTTCCACGCGCACGAAGGTCTTCGAGACGTTCCCGCGCTCCGGCCTGCCGCCGGCGTTCCACTCCTGGGAGGAGTTCGAGGCCCTCGTCGAGCGCGGGACAAAGACCGGCTCCTTTCCCGACTACACCTATATCTGGTGGGACCTCCGGCCACACCCGCGCCTCGGGACGATCGAGCTGCGGATCTGCGACGCGCAGGCTTCGATCGAGGCAGTGGAAGGCATTGTCGCCCTCGCGCAGAGCCTCGTGGCCACGCTTGCGGAGGCCTACGAGAACGGCGGCGGGCCGTTACCGATTCAACCGGTGACGCTCGTCGACGAGAACAAGTGGCGCGCCACCCGAGACGGGCTCGATGCGAGGCTCGTCGACCTCGAGCACGACACCGAGCGCTCCGCGCGCGAGGCCGTACTCGACCTCGTGGAGCGCTCCGAGCTTGCTGCACGAAGGCTCGGCTGCGCCGACGAGCTGGGCTCGGTGGAGGCGCTTCTCGCTCGTGGGACGGGCGCCGACGAGCAGCTTCGCGTCTACGAGGAATCGGGAAGCCTCCTCGCCGTCGCCCAGTGGCTGGCGGAGGAAACCATCCGGGGCGTGTAGAAACCGTTTGAGTTCTGGGCCTCCGTGACCTCCGCTATCCTCAGCGCGTCGCCCTCGGGCGGCTTTCTTCCATGCGCACGACCCTGAAGAGAGGCACCAGACGGTCGGCGAACGGGAACGGTGCCTTTCCGCTCGTCCCGCCGCCGCCCATCGAGCCCCCCATCCAGCCGCTGCCGGCTGCCGCGGCCTTGCCCCCGGTCCCGGAGGCCGGTTTGGCCCGCTCGTTCTACCGCGTGCGGCGAAACCCGCTCAAGCTCCTCGCCAAGGGCGTTCTCTGGGTCGTCGCCATCGTGCTCGTGGCCGCCGGCGCCCTCGCCGGGGGCGTCAAGCTCTACTTCGACTACAGCGTCTCGGAGATCCGGGCTACCGACCCGGAGGTGATCGCGGCCGCGGACGACCTCGCGGAGATCTCGGGGGCCGACAAGCCTGCCGTCGCCATGGTCATCGGCTACGACCAGGCGAACGGGGCCGTGCGCGGCCGCTCGGACACGGTGATGCTGGTGCGGATCGACTCGAAGCAGAAGGCCGCCACCATGCTCTCGTTCCCGCGCGACCTCCTGGTCTCGCATCCCGGGTGCGAGGGGCATCCGCCGTGGACGGGCCGGATCAACGAGGCCTACGCGTTCTGCGGCCCGCGCGGAACCCTGAGGACCGTGAAGGAGCTGACCGGAGTTCCGATCAACTACATGATCACCGTCAACTTTCGCGCGTTCAGGCGGATCGTCGACCGTCTCGACGGCGTCTACATGGACGTCGACCGTCGCTACTTCAACGACAACTCGCAGTCCGACACGTACGAGACCCTCGACCTGAAGCCGGGATACCAGCTCCTGGGGGGTGAGGACGCCCTCGACTTCGTCCGTTACCGGCACACCGACTCCGACCTCTACCGCGTGGTGCGCCAGCAGGAGTTCGTGAAGGCGCTGAAGCAGCGCGTCTCGAGCGCCTGGGACGTCTTCGAGCTCCCCGGCCTCGTCGGGGCAATCACCGAGAACATCGAGGTGGCCAAGGGCGGGGGCAAGGCGATCAGCTCGGGCGAGGTCCTCGGCTATGCGAACGCCGTCTACGGGCTTCCCGCCGGCAACTTCCAGCAAGTGTCTCTCGACGGCGTCTCGGGCTTTTTCGAGCTCGAGGTTTCCGACGAGTCGGTCCAGGAAGCGGTCCGCCGGTTCATGAACCCGGACGTGAAAGCGTCGGAGAAGGCGATTACAGTGGCCACCGGCCGGAAGCCGAAAGAGGACACGGGCCCGGCGCCGTCCCGCGTGAGCATCGAGGTACTGAACGGAAACGGCGAGGACGGCGCTGCAGACGAGGCGGCCGTGCTTCTCGGGCAGATCGGCTACCAGACCGCGAACGGGGGGAACGCCGACAACTTCAGGTATTTCCGCTCCCAGGTCCAGTACGACCCCGAAGCGGAGAGGTCGAAGGCCGCCGCAGAGGGGGTGGCGAAGCTCTTCGGCGACGCCAAGGTCGTCGCGGCGCCCCCGGGCGAGCCGGTGAGCTCGATGCTCGTCGTGATCGTAGGCAAGACCTTCCAGGGGACCCTCGGCCCGGCGCCGGCTGACGACACCCCCGAGCGCCAGAAGCCCCAGGTGATCACGGACAGCACCTCGATCAGGCCCGCCCTCCGCCAGCTCCAGAAGAAGGTGGACTTTCCGCTGATGCTCCCGACCGTCCGTGAGGAAGGCTCCTCGATCGACGACGACGAGGGCATCCGCGCGTACAAGCTCGAGGACGAGAGGGCGGTCCGGCTCACCTACGACACGGGCCGGAACGAGTACTGGGGCATCCAGCAGACCGGCTGGGACGAGCCGCCGATCCTGAACGAGCCGACGCTCGAGGAAACGATCGGCGGCCGCACCTACAAGCTCTTCTTCAGCGGCCCGAAGCTCCACATCGTCGCCTTCGAGCAGGACGAGTCCGCCTACTGGGTGGTGAACACGCTTCGTAACGCGCTTTCGAACGAGACCATGCTCGCCATCGCCAAGGGCCTGAAGCCCCTGCGCGACAAGGGCTGAGAGGTCCCCATGGAAGCGATCATCCTGGCCGGCGGCAAGGCCGAGCGGCTCGGCGCGGCTGCGCGGGGGAGGCCGAAGGCGCTCGTCGAGGTGGCCGGACGGCCTCTGGCCGCCTACCAGGTGTCGCAGCTCGCTCGGGCGGGCGTCGACCGCGTGCTCGTCAGCTGTGCCGCGGGTGAGGAGAGCCTCTTCGAGACAGAGCTCACAGGTCTCGGCCCCGAGGTCGTTGCGGTTCCGGAGCCGAAGCCGCTCGGGCGCGGCGGGGGCCTTCGCCTCGCCGCGACAGCGCGCCGTGAGCGGGGCGACGTCTACGCGCTGAACGGCGACGAGCTGCTCGACGCCGACCTCGCCGGCCTGCTCCGTCGCCACCGCGAGAGCCGCCTCGCGGCGACGATCGTCGTCACGCACCCGCGCTCGCCCTTCGGCGTCGTGGAGCTGGCCGCGGACGATCGTGTCACGGCCTTCCGGGAGGCAGGTCTCCTTCCCCACTGGGTCAGTTGCGGGATGTACGTCCTCGGCGAGGAAGCGCTCATCCTCCTCCCCGAGCGGGGCGACCACGAGACGACGACGTTCCCGGCGCTCGCCGGCCGGGGCCGGCTCGGCGCCTTCCGCCACGCGGGGCTCTGGCTGACGGTGAACACGCCCAAGGAGCTGAGGATCGCCGACGAGCACCTGCGGGAGCACCCGGAGTGGCTTGACTCCCACGCGGCCCCTGGGGTATGACCGCCCGGTGGGAGACCTGACGCCGAACCTGCTCGACCTCGACCGGTTCGCCGTGCCCGTCGAGCGCGTCGAGAAGCCGTGGGGGTACGAGCTCGTCTACACGGCGAGCAACCGTTATCTCGGCAAGGTGCTGTTCGTCCGCGCGGGCGAGCAGCTCAGCCTCCAGTTCCACCGCCGCAAGGACGAGACCATCTACGTCCACTCGGGCCGCATCGAGCTCGAGGTGGGAGAGCCCGGCCGAAACCCGGACGTGGAGGTGGTGGGGGCGGGACGGGCGTTCCGGTTCGCGCCGGGCGTCGTGCACCGCTGGCGAGCGCTCGAGGACACCTTCGTGCTCGAGGTCTCGACGCCGGAGCGGGATGACGTGGTGCGCCTCGAGGACCGCTACGGGCGCGCCGATACGTAAACTCTTCTGCGGCCATGAGCACCACTGCACCGCGCCACGACGTGAAGGACCTCGCGCTTGCGCCCGCCGGCGTGACCCGGGTCACGTGGGCCGACGCCGAGATGCCGGTGCTGGCCGCCATCCGCGAGCGCTTCGAGCGCGAGCGGCCCCTTGACGGAGTCCGCATCGCAGCGTGCTTGCACGTGACGACGGAGACGGCCAACCTGGCGCGCACCCTGCACGCCGGCGGCGCCGACGTCGTCCTCTGCGCCTCCAATCCGCTGTCCACGCAGGACGACGTCGCGGCGGCGCTCGTGGAGGAGTACGGGATCTCCGTCTACGCGATCCGCGGCGAGGACAACGACACGTACTACTCCCATATCGAGGCGGCGGTCGACCACCGGCCGCAGCTGACGATGGACGACGGCGCCGATGTGATCGGCGTCCTGCACAAGGAGCGGCGCGACCAGCTCGGCGAGATCATCGGCGGGATGGAGGAGACGACGACCGGCGTCATCCGCCTCCGCGCCCTCGAGGCGCAGGGCGAGCTCGCCTTCCCGATCGTGGCCGTCAACGAGGCCCAGACGAAGCATCTTTTCGACAACCGCTACGGCACCGGCCAGTCCACCATCGACGGGATCATCCGAGCGACGAATGTGCTCCTCGCGGGGAGGCGCTTCGTCGTCGCGGGCTACGGCTGGACCGGCCGCGGGGTCGCCATGCGGGCGCGCGGAATGGGCGCGCACGTGATCGTCACCGAGGTCGATCCCGTGCGGGCGCTCGAGGCGCTCATGGACGGCTATGAGGTCATGCCGATCGAGCGGGCCGCCGAGGTTGGCGATGTCTTCTGCACGGCCACCGGTGACAAGAACGTCATCTCCCGCGCCGCGATCGAGCGGCTGAAAGACGGCGCCATTCTCTCGAACACGGGTCACTTCAACGTCGAGATCGAGATCGAGGCGCTCCGCGAGCTGGCCGTCTCGACTCGTGAGGCCCGGCCCGAGGTCGAGGAGTTCGAGTTTGCCGACGGGCGGCGCGCCTACCTGATCGGCGAGGGCAGGCTCGTCAACCTCGCCGCTGCGGAAGGACATCCGGCCGCCGTCATGGACATGAGCTTCGCCAACCAGGCGCTCTCGGCCGAGTACGTCATCTCGCACGCCGACGAGCTCGAGCCGCGGGTCTACGTCGTGCCCGAGGAGATCGACCGCGAGATCGCCCGTCTCAAGCTGGAGAGCATGGGCGTCGAGATCGACACCCTCACGGCGGAGCAAGCGCGGTACCTAGCCTCCTGGGACGAAGGCACATAGTCCTCGAGCCGCAGGAAATCGTCCGCCTCGAGCACGACGCGGTCGTCGTGCTCGACCAGCGGCGACTTCCAGAGGCGGTGGTCGAGCTCCGGTGCCGCTCTGCGGGCGAGGTCGGCGAGGCGATCCGCACGCTGGCCGTCCGCGGGGCCCCGGCGATCGGGATCGCCGCCGCCTACGGGTATGCGCTCGCGGCGGCCCGGGGCGACGATCTCGAAGAAGCCGCGGCCGTCCTTCTCGCCTCCCGTCCGACTGCGGTCAACCTCCCCTGGGCGCTCGCCGCGATGCGGGCCGGCGACCAGGGCGCTGCTCAACTCGCTGCGCGCGCCGAGGCGCTCCACGAGGAGGAGGTCGAGCGGTGCCGCCGCATGGCCTCGCACGCAGCAGGGCTGCTCGAGCCCGGAACGCGGGCGTACACCCATTGCAACACGGGCGCGCTCGCCACCGGCGGCGTGGGGACGGCGCTGGGGGCAATCCGCGAGGGCTTCGAACGTGGGCTGGTCGCGCACGTGCTCGTGGGCGAGACGAGGCCGCTGCTCCAGGGCGCCCGCCTGACCGCGTGGGAGCTCGAGCGCGCCGGCGTTCCCTGCAGCGTCGTCGCAGACGCGGCGGCCGGGTCGCTGATCGCCGGCGGCGACGTCGACGTCGTTCTCACCGGGGCCGACCGCATCGCGGCCAACGGCGACACGGCGAACAAGATCGGCACCTACCCGCTCGCCGTGCTCGCGGCCCAGCACGGGGTGCCGTTCTACGTCGTGGCGCCGAGCTCCACGGTTGACCTGAGCTCCGCGAGCGCCGAAGAAATCCCGATCGAGGAGCGCGACCCGGCGGAGGTGAGCGAGCGCTTCCCTGCCCGGAACCCCGCCTTCGACGTGACACCGGCCACGCTCCTGACCGCGATCGTCACCGAGGACGGCGTGCACCGCACGCCCTACCACGAATCGCTCGCCGGCCTGGGCCGCGCCCGGGAGGGGAGCGCGCCGTGAAGGCGATGGTCATGGCCGCAGGCCTGGGGACGCGGCTCCGCCCGCTCACCGACTTCCTGCCGAAGCCGATGATGCCGGTCGCCAACCGCCCGGTCCTGCACCACCTCCTCAACCTGCTCCACCGCCACGACGTCACCGAAGTGGGGGTCAACCTGCACGCCTTCCCGGAGATGATCCGACGTTACTTCGGCGACGGGGAAGCCCTCGGCATGTCGATCCTCTGGTCCGAGGAGCCGGAGCTCCTGGGAACGGCAGGGGGGACGAAGAAGCTGCAGGAATACTGGGGCAAGGAAACGATTCTGATCACGTCGGGCGACGGGCTCCACGATGTCGACCTGACCGCTCTCCTGGGCCATCACCAGCGCACTGGCGCGCTCGCGACGCTGACCGTGAAGCCCGTGGCCGACCCGTCTTCGTACGGCGTCGTCATCCTCGACCGCGACACGCGCGTCCGCGGGTTCCAGGAGAAGCCGCGTCGCGACGAGGCCCGGAGCGATCTCGCCAACTGCGGCATCTACGTGATCGAGCCGGAACTGCTCGAACGCATCCCGCCGGACACGTTCTACGACTTCGGCGAGGACGTCTGGCCGAACCTCGTGGCGGCCGGCGCTGAGGTCTACGCCTACACGACCATGGCCTACTGGAACGACGTCGGCGACCTCGACGAGCTCCGCAACACGATTCTCGACGCCGTGCTCGGCCACGTCCGGGTCGACATCCCGGGCGAGGAGATCGCTCCGGGGGTCTGGGCCGAGGAAGGCTGCCGGATCCACCCCGAGGCCATGATCGACGGCCCGGTGGTGCTGGGGCCGAACGTCACCGTGGAGGAGGACGCGCAGATCCGCGGCCCCGCGGCCATCGGGGCCGACTGCCACGTAGGGCAAGCCGCCGC
>JBOHAB010000060.1:0-13457 GCA_050697655.1 Gaiellaceae bacterium | reverse complement strand
GCGCTCGAGCTCGTGGGCCTCTCCGCGCACGGCGATCGCTACCCGCACGAGCTCTCGGGCGGCCAGCAGCAGCGCGTCGCGCTCGCGCGCGCCCTCGCGCCCGAGCCCTCGGTCGTCCTGCTCGACGAGCCGTGGAGCAACATCGACCCAGTCCTGCGCTCGTCCATGCGCGACGAGCTGGCGGACATCCTCCGTGCTACCGGCGTCACGGTCCTCCTCGTCACGCATGAGCAGGAGGAGGCGTTCTCGCTCGCAGACCGCGTCGCCATCATGCGCGAGGGGACCGTCGTCCAGTGTGGTACGCCGGAGGAGATCTACTACGGGCCGACCTCGCGGTGGGCGGCCGAGTTCGTGGGTGCGGCCAACGTCCTCCCCGGGCGGTTCGCCGACGGCGTCGTCCAGACCCTCGTTGGCAGGTTCCCGGCCCCGAACGGCGACGCACCGGGCGACGTGGATGTCCTCGTGCGGCCGGAGCTCCTAGAGCTTACGGTCGATCCCGCAGGGGACTGCGAGGTCGTGCGCCGCGAGTTTCGCGGGCACGACGTCTTCTATCGGGTGCGCCTTCCTGACGGGACGACGGTGTGCTCGCAGCGGCCCTCGAACGAGGAGATCCCGCTGGGAGCCCGGGTGGCCGTGCGCCCGCACGCGGGCCGCATCGCCGTCTTCCACTAGCGCTCCCTGGTCCGCTTTGGCTTGACGCCGCGCCGGCTCAGTGGGTAAGGTAGGCCAACCACTTGTTGTAAGGAAGGCCTTACAAGGAGGAGGATGCGGGGAACGGCACTCGCAGCTGGGGCAGCCGCTCTTGCGCTCGCGCTCGCGACCGCGTGCGGGGGCGACGACGAGAACGGCAGCGGCGGCGCGGGGGCAGCGGAGGAGGGTGGCTCGCTCGTCGTCTACTCGGGCCGCGAGGAGGAGCTCGTCGCGCCGCTCTTCGAGCTGTTCGAGCAGGAGACCGGGATCGACGCCGAAATCCGCTACGGCGACAGCGCCGAGCTCGCGGCGACGATCGCGGAGGAGGGCACGGGCTCGCCCGCCGACGTCTTCTTCGCTCAGGATCCGGGAGCGCTCGGGGCCGTCGAGACCGAGGGGCTCCTCGCCGAGCTCTCCGCCGATCTCCTCGACCGCGTCGAGCCCCGGTTCCGCGACCCGGATGGCCACTGGATCGGCACCTCCGGCCGCGCCCGCGTCCTCGCCTACAACACGGAGTCGGTCTCGGACGACGAGCTACCGGGCTCGGTCGCCGACCTCACCGACCCCGAGTGGGAGGGACGGCTCGGGATCGCGCCTACGAACGGCTCCTTCCAGGCCTTCGTGACGGCGATGCGCCTCACCGAGGGAGAGGAGGCGACGCAGGCGTGGCTGGAGGGCATCCAGGCTAACGACCCGAAGCTCTACGAGAGCAACACCGCCATCGTCGAGGCGGCGGCCACCGGGGAGATCGACGTCGGCCTCGTCAACCACTACTACCTCTATGTCGTGCGCGAGGAGCAGCCCGACGCTCCTGTGGAGAACCACTTCTTCCCGGGCGACGACCCGGGCGCGCTCGTAAGCGTGGCCGGTGCGGCGATCCTCTCCGATGCCGACAACCACGAGGAGGCCGAGCGCTTCCTCGACTTTCTCCTCTCGGAGGAGGGCCAGGCCTTCTACGCGGAGGCCGCGGCGGAGGCGGAGTATCCGCTTATCGAGGGTATCGAGCCCCGCCAGGGGCTGCCGCCGCTCGAGGACCTGCAGGGACCTGAGATCGAGCTCGACCTACTCGGGCCCGAGCTCGAGGCGACCCTCGAGCTCCTGAACCAGGTCGGCCTGACGATATGACCGAAGACGCGGCCGCGACGGCGCCCGCCGCTGGCGCCCGCAGACGGCCGCCGGTCCCTCTCGCCGCGGCGGCCGTCGCAGTCGTCGCCCTCGTCTCCCTCCCGCTGGGATATCTCGTCGTCCGCGTCGCCGAACGTGGCCCCGACGCCTGGAGCGTGCTCGGGCGGCACCACATCTTCGACCTCGTGGCGCAGACGATCGTGCTCGTCGGGCTCGTCACCGGGGCGGCTGTCCTGCTCGGCGTGGCGCTCGCGTGGCTCGTGACGCGCACAGATCTCCCGGGCAGGCGCTTCTGGGCCGTCGCGGCAGCGCTTCCGCTCGTGATCCCGAGCTACGTCGCGGCGCTCTCGCTCCTCGCCGCCTTCGGCCCGCGCGGGTTCCTCCAGCAGGTGCTCGAGCGCCCTTTCGGGGTCGAGCGCGTACCGGAGGTCTATGGCCTCGGCGGCGCGGCGCTCGCGCTCACGATCGCCACGTACCCTTACGTCTACCTGCTCGTGGCGGCAGCGCTGCGCGACCTCGACCCTGCGCTCGAGGAGGCCTCGCGGGGACTCGGCCGCTCGCGCGTGCAGACATTCCGGCGGGTGACGCTCCCGCTGCTGCGGCCCCCGATCGGAGCCGGCGCGCTGCTCGTGGCTCTCTACACGCTCTCGGACTTCGGCGCCGTCTCCCTCATGCAGTACAGCTCGCTGACACGGGCAATTTTCCTCCAGTACCGATCCCTCTTCGACCGGACCCCTGCAGCGGCGCTCTCGCTCGTCCTCGTCCTGCTCGCCACGATCGTGCTCATCCTCGAGGGCTACTGGCGCGGCCGTGCGCGGCACCATCGTCCATCGCCAGGGGCGGCCCGCGCTCCTCGCCCCGTGCGTCTGGGGCGCTGGCGTTGGCCAGCGCTCGGCTTCTGCGCGGGGGTCGTCGGCTTCGGCCTCGGACTCCCACTCGCAGTCATCGGCTACTGGCTCGAGCGCGCCGTGTCGCTCGACCGCGAGCTCAGCGACGTCTGGAGTGCGGCGGCGAGCTCGCTCCTCGTCTCGGCCCTCGCCGCCGGCGTGGCCGTCGCTGCCGCGCTCCCGGTCGCTCTGCTCGCCGTCCGCTACCCGGCCGGCTGGACCCGCTCGCTCGAACGGCTCTCGTACGCCTCGAATGCGCTGCCGGGAATCGTGATCGCGCTCTCGCTCGTGTTCTTCGCGGCCAGGTACGCCGGCGTCGTTTACCAGACGCTCGCGCTCCTCGTCCTCGCGTACCTCGTCCGCTTCTTCCCGCTCGCCGTGGCCGGCACGCACTCGACGCTCCTGCGCGTCGACCCGCGGCTCGAGGAGGCAGCCCGCGGCCTCGGGAAGTCGCCGCGCCGTGCCTTCGCTACCGTGACAGCTCCGCTGCTCGCCCCCGGCCTCCTCGCCGGAGCGGCCCTCGTCTTCCTCTCGACGATGAAGGAGCTCCCGGCTACGCTCCTCCTCGCCCCGATCGGGTTCGAGACGCTCGCCGTCGAGGTGTGGACGGCAACAACCGTCGGGGCCTACTCGAGCGCCGCACTCCCCGCGCTCCTCCTTGTCCTCCTCTCGGCGCCGATCGTCTACCTGCTCACGGCGTGCGGGCCCACGGAAATGGACGCTCCGGGGTAGAATGCATGCGAATCGGCTGCTCCAGCTGAAGCTCCCGGCGCCGGCGCGGCGCGCGTCTACCCCTCCGAGCCGCCCCAGCGCCGCTGGCTCGAATCAAACTTGGCCAGCACCGATTGCCCGGATCGACACGGTTCGTGTCGCGTCGGCGACGCTGACGAAGATCCCACCGGGGCCGGCCATCGCGTGGACGCGCCCGGCCGCACCCACCCGGTAAGGCTCTTCTTGACGAGCGTGCGGCGACCGAGGCTGACGTACTTGTCCGCTACCAAGACCTCCGCACCGCAGACTCGTACATCGTCCGGCCTCCGCGAGAGCGGGCGCTGCACGCTTTCTACCACCCGAACGCGTATGCGCCTGTTCCGCAGGCAGCGTGAGGTCGCTCACGCAGCTTGGTCTGGAGGCCTCGCGCGGGCCAGCGTCGCCTGTCGTTGATCCCGCCCTGAACGATGAGCACGTCGGCCCCGTCCACCGAAGCGTCGAGACGAGCGCGGATCTCATCCGTCCGTTCGCCTCCGACCCCGCAGTTGCGGAACTCGATCCGCGGATCGGCGGCGGCAGCCCAGTAGAGATACTGGCTGCGCGGGTCGTCGCCGGGATCCTCCAGCTTCCGCCGCTCGGGATCGGGGCCCAGCCGGGGTTTCCCGCGGTGATTGAATCGCCGAGGCCGACGCCGTCCACACGCGCATCCGCCACGGTCATGCGTCACCCTGCTTCTGGGCGACCCACGCCATGAGCTCTGCCTCGACCAGCGCTCCCTCGGGCGGAAGGCCGGCGACGAGTACGGTCGTGTTGGCCGGGTCCAAGCCCGCGAAGATCTCGCCGTGTGCTTTCACCCCCGAGCGCCAGTCGGCCTCCTCGGAGAAGTAGAGCCGCGTCTGAACGATCAGATCGCGCGTCGCTCCGAGGCGCTCGGCCGCAGCGAGCGCACGCTCGATGGCGGTCCGCGTCTGCGCGTAGGCGTCGCCAGGATGCAGGATCTCCCCTCCAGGGTCCGGTCGCAGCGGTTCCGCTGACGACGACGACCGGGCCCGCGCGGACTGCGCGCGAGTAGCTGGCGATCGCCGCGAACGGACTCTCGTCGTGATCACGGTCGATCAAGGTCGCTCACTCTAGCCACCTCTCGTCGTGAACGAAGCCTCGAGTCGGTGCAGTCGGCCAACGCAGTTCGCGAAGGCCGGAGGTTGAGGTTGCCGCGGACGGTGACGTCGGCAGCTGGACACACGCCATCGGCGCAGCTCGAAGGCTCCATGGCACTCGCCTCTCGCAGGTTCGAATGCCTTCCTTCCGCCTCGGCCCGGAAGCCGTTTGTCTCACGATATTCAACTGTTCGACCGGAACACGTCGTCGGGGTCGTAGCGAGCCTGATCTCGACGAGCCACGCGTAGTCGGCGACGAGAACTGGCTCGTCCCCGGACCCTCTGACTGGCGCCCTGAGGCAACCGCGGGCGCCGACTTGGTATCGGCTTGCGCATCCTTATCGCCGGACGCCGGACTGCCCCTCCTGACTCGCGAGGGCCACTGGAGTGTCGCTCCTCGCTTTCCGCTCGTTTGTCGCTACACTCTGGTCGTGACCACAGCCTTCGCAGAGGAAGCGATCCATATCCGGGAGACCGGTCATCTGAGCGATCGCGACATCGCTCGTGCGACCGGCGCTGGGGTGAGCACGGTCGGGGCGTGGCTCCGGCGCACCCGCTCGCCGCGAGGCGAGCGCGCCGAGCGGCTTGCCGAGCTCTCCGCGATCGTCGAGCGCCTTGCGCGTGTGATCGAGCCTAGCTACATCCCCGTCTGGCTCCACAAGCCCTCGCCGGCGCTCGACGACGAGAAGCCGATCGACCTGCTTGCGGAGGGCGAATGGCGGCGGGTGGCGCGGCTCATCTCCGCGCTCGAATCCCCCACGTTCTCGTAGCGCGTGCCGCTCGACCTCGACTCGACGCCGGTTCGGGGCGTCTGGTTCCGCCACGTCCCCGCAAGGGGCGAACCGCTCTTCCGGCCGGAACGACCGCCCGACGGACGGTGGCAGCGCGGCGAGGCCGTCGAGGGCTTCTACCTCGGCGACAGCGAAGAAGCGGTGTGGGCAGAGTGGTACCGGGCGCTCGCCGAGCTCGCCGTACCGCCGATGCGGCGTCTGCCGCGCGACCTCTGGCGGTTCGAAGTCGACCTCGAACGCGTCGCGGACCTCTCAACGCCCGATCGGCTCGAGCGTGTCGATCTCCCACCGCCTGCCCCTGACCGACGGCAGTGGCCCAGCTTCCAGGCCGTGGGCGAGACACTGTTTGCGGAGGGATGGGAGGGAGTTCTGTACCCTGCGGCGGCTCGGCCCGAATCGCGTGCGCTCTGCCTCTTCCGAACGAGCGAACGCCTCGCCGGAGTGCGACCGCTACCGCCGCCGGTCCGCCACGACGAGCCACCAGTCCCGCCGAGAGGACTTCGCGCCTGATCAGGCAACGAACTGACCTGCTCCCGCCCGAGTTGACACGTTAGGCCGCGGTTTTTCTGTAGTCGTCCATCTTTCCCAGCGGCAAGGCAGTGGCGCCTCCTTCGCGATCAGGAGCGCACCACGGCCGCCTGACCCGTGTCAATCGCGTCGGAGCTGCGTAGAGGCCCGGACCTTGGGTTTTGTAGTACGATTCCCACGTGAAGATCCACCCGTCGGCGCGCCAGCACGGGATCGCCGACGAGGACATCGAGCACGCTTCGGCACATGCGATGGCGATCGAAGACCTAGAAGACGACACCCGGCTCTACCTCCGACCGTCCCGAAGCGCCGACCTGCTCGAGGTGGTGACGATCGTGCGCGACGACGGCTCCGAGCTGGCGTCCACGCCTTGACGATGCGAGCGAAGTACCGGCGGCTGCTGCCGGAGGGATGAGGATGGCGAAGAAGACACACGGCAAGACGCCGAGCGGCGTGCCGATCACCGACGAGCTGGTCGTCAAGCTGACCGAGAAGGCGGAGGCCGGCTACGACGTCGACGAGATGCTGCGCCGGCGTGGGGGCCGCCCGCCGATCGGCTCGGCCGCCGCCAGCGTCGAGTCCGTCCGGCTCGATCCCGAGCTGCGCGAGGCGCTGGCCCGGCGGGCACGGCGCGACCACGAAACGACGTCATCGGTGATCCGCAAGGCGCTGCGCAAGTATCTCGACGTCGCCTGAAGGCCGGGGAGCCGGCTCGCCGAATCCGCTCGAGTCAGGACGACCACGAGCCGGAGCGCGTGCGCGTCTGTCAGCACGACGCGGAATCCCAGACGGCTCGAACTTGGTACCGGACTTGGGACTGATCTGATCGCACCTTACCGCATCTAAGTGCTCCTGACCGTAAGTTCGCTCGCGATCGCTCGCGATCATGCGGCCAGCCGGAGCTGAGGCTCGTGTGCGGTGAGGCGGTCGATCAGCGCGGCCAGGTCGTTGCGGGTGAAGCGCCAGTCGAAGGGCTCAGCGATCTCGTTCCAGTGGTGCTCGAAATGGTTGAGGGTGCGGGCAAGCTCTGCGAGGTCGTCGAAGTCGTTGGGCTCGAGCAGTTTGCGCTGGACGATCGAGAAGTAGATCTCGAGCTGGTTGAGCCAGCTGGCGTGCACGGGCAGGTGGACGAGGACGAGATTGGGCCAGCGCCGCTCGAGCCGCTGCACGGCTTTCTGGCGGCGGTGGGAGGAGCCGTTGTCGACGATCCAGAAGACGCGGCGCGCGGAGGCATAAGGCCGCTTGGTCATCACCTGCCAGACGAGCCGGTCGAAGGGCTCGATCCCGCCGCGCGCTTCCGAGCGGCCGAAGACGCGCGGCCTGCGTCCGCCGCGGCGACCGATGTCGAGCGCGGCCAGGTAGGTGAGCGCTCCTCTGCGCTCGTAGGTGTGCTCGACCCTGAGCCCGCGCGAGTGAGGCGAGGGCGTAAGCGAGGGGTGGATGCGCCGCCGCGCCTGGATGGAGGGCTTCTCGTCGCGCAGATCACGAACTCGCAGGGATGCAGCAGCCTGCCCTCGAAGCGGCCCTGATCGAGGTCGAGCACGGCCCTGCCTTCTCCGGGAAGGCCGGGTCGGTGGGGAAGATCCAGGAGCGGTGCTGCCACCCCGCGCTCGACGACCAGCCGGTGCAGCTCAGCGCGCGAGAAGCGCGAGAGCGGGACGCCTTGCCTCCGCGGCAACGCGCAGGCGATGGCCTTCACCTCGGCGACCTGCTCCGGGGGGAAAACGGCGCGGGCGACCCGACCGCGCTCGATCCTCGAGCCCTGCAAGCCGCTGGTCGTGGAAGCGTCTTCGCCAGCGTGCGACGACCTCCGGCGCCGTCTCCAGCCGGCGGGCGATCTCCACGTTCGTCAACCCCTCGGCCGCGTACAGGACCATCTTTGCCCGCTGCACGACCTTGTGCGGCAGCGTGTAGCAGGCGACGCGGCGCTCGAGCTCGGCACGCTCCCCAGCGCTCAACACGATCTGAAAGGGGCTCCGTCCCGGCATCGCGGCAACCAATTCGCCGCGAGCGCCGCAGCTCCTTCAAGCCCTACCGAACTTCTGGCCGGGAGCACTTGGCAAATTGCAGAACCGTGACGAGCGACTCGAGTCTGACACTATGGTCTAAACGCGTGTCCGCGATCGGTCAGTCATTCGTGATCTCTGAGTCCGCACTCCCGATCGTGCAGGCTGCTGCTAGCCCGCGGAAGCGCATCCTCCGTGGAACGTCGGATGAATTCTGGGATGTCCTAGGCTGCGAGACCATCACTCGCATCGAATACGGCTGGTCTGGCTACGTTCTTGCGACGCTGTTGCCGTACCTCGACGAGCAGGGCATCGACCTTATGCACTCTGATCACGATGAGGTGGCCTCGACCCTCTCGCAGACCCGAGAGGGCTCGGTCTTTGTCCTCACGTCAGATCACCGTGAGCGTTACTTGGCACGCCTCGATCCAAGTGAGTTCGACGGGGCAGTGCTTCGCCGCTACTACGAGGAGTTCAACGAGACGGCAGCAGAGGGCGTCGATGCCGCAATGCTGGACGGGATTGCTTTCTTTCGTGACACGCTCGCGCCTCTCAAATCCGCGATCGTGGCCGTGTTCATCATCGGATAGTCCCTGCTCAGGCCGCGTGCGCTCGACTGCGCCAGCGTCCTCTCGCCTGAGCCTCGCCTCCTCTCGTCGTCACGTCAGCCGGCAGAGCCCCGATCGCTCTAGGCCCGCTCCGGATCCGTTTGTTCGGTGAGAAGCACGACGATCGCGTCTTCCACTCCTTCGTTGCTTGTTTTACAAACAGGCAACGCGCCGCGGGTACGAGACGGGTACAACAGCCTATGCACGCGCGGGCACATGCGGGCACGCCAGTCACAGCGCGACGCGGCGATTTGCACGAGAAAGGTGGTAGCGAGCGCCCGGCCGTGCCCGCCAGTTCCGCCCCGAAAATGGTAAGGAGGGGGTCGCGTTGCGCCCAGCTCTCCGTCTCGGCTCTCCGTCTCGGCCTCTTCGAAACTTGGTACTGGAATTGGTACTGACCTCAGCGCACCTCACCGTACCTAAGCGGACTGAAGCGGGGCCAAGACCCCGCTTCAGTCCTCAGATGGACCTTTCCTGACAGAGCTTCAAAGCCGGTGAGGCGTGGCAGCCCCACGCTGGGTAGGTTCGACTTTTGCGCCGCCCCGTCGCTCCTGAGAACGGCTTGTTTGCAGGATGAAAGCTTTCTTTTCCGAGATCCGCCGTAGGGACGGTTCAGGACCTCGCCGATCGGCTGCTGGGGGAAGGGCTCGACCCGTCGACGATCCGCAACACGCTAATGCCCCTGCGAGCGATCTACCGGCGGGCTCTCGCCCGTGGGGACGTGGCCATCAATCCGACGCGTGGCCTCGAGCTCCCTGCAGTCCGCGGCACGCGCGACCGGATCGTCTCGCCGGACGAGGCTGAAGCGCTACTCGCCGCACTCCCAGAACGTGACCGAGCGCTCTGGGCTACGGCCCTCTACGCCGGCCTCCGCGGGGGCGAGCTCCAGGCCCTTGCGTGGGAAGACGTCGATCTGGTCAACGGCGTGATCCACGTCGAGCGATCCTGGGACGTCCAGGAGGGCCCGTCCAGAGCTACGGCCTCTGGAACTACCCCGGTGTCGAGGGGAGGCTGGCGACGGAGGAAGACGCGCCCCATCCGAATCCGCCGGAAACCATGGCCCGGACGGTGGAGGCAATCCGTTACGTGGAGTCCACCGTCCCGGCCGCCGAGGGCATCGAAGGGCTGGCGCTGCGCTACGGGTTCTTCTACGGGCCCAACACGGGATTCGCTGCCGACGGCGCGCTCGCGGACCTCGTGCGGGCGGGCCAGTGGCCGATCATCGGCGATGGAGGTGGGGTGTGGTCGTTCGTCCACCTCGACGACGCCGCCACGGCCACGCTCGCGGCGATCGAGCGCGGTGCGCCCGGCATCTACAACGTGGTCGACGACGAGCCCGCGCCGGCCGCCGTCTGGGTGACCGAGCTCGCCAGGGTGCTGGGCGGGAAGCCGCCGGAACACGTGTCCGAGGAGGTCGCCCTGCCGGCCTCCGGTGAATACCCCGTCTACCAGTCCACGCGCCTGAACGGCCTCTCGAACGAGAAAGCCAAGCGGGAGGTCGGGTGGCGCCCCCGCTACGAGACGTGGCGGACGGCCTTCCGATGGGGGCTCGCCGACACGCCGAGCGCGCCCCTCCTTGAATCGAAAGCCGTGGAATCTGAGTCGGCTAGAAGGCGTTCACTATAGAAAGTGAAGCCATTGTCTCATGAGCGCCTCGCCCGCAGCAGTCGCGTTTCCCGCCCGAGAAAGGGCATTCCGGTGGCGGCCGGCGGGTCGTGATGTCGTACTCGTCGCCAACGGGAGCGCGAGCGGCGTGGGACGCTCCCGGGAGGCGCTCGAGCACGCCCGGAGCGCGCTGAGCCGATGGGGCGTCCGCGTCGAGGCGCACCGAACCGAGAGCCTGGCGCAGCTGGCCGCGGAGTGGCCGGAATTCGGCGAGCGGCGGGTCGTTCTCCTCGGTGGCGACGGGACGGTGCACGCGGCGGCCAATCTCCCCTTCGGCGCCGCCGAGCTCGCGATCCTTCCCGCCGGTCGCGCCAATAACGTCGCCCGTGCGCTCGGCATTCCGCTCGACCTCGCTGAAGCCGCCAGACTGGCGACGGAGGGCCGTGCTCGCCCGCTCGACGTGATCTCCGCATCGAGCCCTACACGAAGCTATCGCGCCGTCGAGGGAGTGAGCGTCGGCTTTCACGCGCTCGCGCGCGCGAGCTATCGCGCGCCGAACTCAGCGGATGTCCGCGCTGCCGTACGCTCGGCGCTTCGGGCGGCACGCCGTTTCGAGGGCGTGACGCTCTGCGTCGCCAGCAACGGCGTCTCCGAGCTCCTGACCGTCGGTCAGCTCTTCGTCGCCAACCTCCCTCTGTACGCCTTCGGGCTCCGGGTGGCCCCGAGGGCTCGCCCGGACGACGGCCTCCTCGACGTCGTCAGCCTCCCGTGGGAGGGGCGCGCGCGCCTGATCCCGACGCTCGGGCGACTCCGTCGCGGCACGCACGTGCGCCGCCCCGGCACGCGGATCTGGACCGCCGCGCGCGTTCGGATCGCGACTGGGGGCAACTCGCCGGTCATCGCCGACACGACGAACCTCGGCACCGGACCGGTGACCCTCGAGGTCGAGTCGGGCGCGCTCGGGGTGGTGGCGCCGTGACCGCGGCAACCGAGGAGATCCGCTCCCTCCCTGCCGGCGCTCGGATCGTGCCCGTTCCCTACCTGCTCGTCTTCGGCGCGGCCACCCTCGGCGCCGGGCTCGGCAGGGCGGTGACGACCAGCTACCTGCCGGTCTTGCTCGAACGGATCGAAGATGCCCCGGACAAGATCGGCCTGGTCATGCTCGTGAACGCCGCGGCTGGGCTGGCCGTGCCGCTGGCGGTCGGCTTTTGGGGCGACCACCGCGCGTCCCACGGAGGCAGCCGCCGGCTCCCGTTCGTCCTCGGGGGCAGTCTGGTGGCGGCCGGCGGGCTCGCCGCAGTCGCGCTCGAGTTTTCGAGCTCCTACTTCGTGCTTGCCGTCTTCGGAGCCGTGGTCTACATCGGCTTGAACGCCGTCACGACGGCACACCGCGCGCTCGTCCCCGAGGCCTTTGCGCCCGAGGCGCGACCTCGGGCGACGAGCGTGCAAGAGCTGGCGCTGCTCACCGGCGGGCTGCTCGGCATCGTCGTCGGCGGCGGGCTGACCGCCGTCGCCCCGTGGGCGCCCTTCGCTCTCGCCGCCGTCGCCGTTCCCGCGCTCGCGCTGCCAACGGTCCGGCGGACGCGGGAGCCTACCGCCGTCGCAGCACCAGCGCACACGTCCCGCCCGTTCCGGTACTACCTGACGGCGCTCAGGCGCCCCGGCGTCTTCGGCTTTCTGCTCGCCCAGGTCCTCTGGGTGCTCGGCTATGCGGCTCTCCCCGCCTTCTTCATCCTCTACGCCGAGGACGTCCTCGGCCTCGAGGCCGCCGCCGCCTCCTTCTTCCTCGCCGGCTTCGGCCTCGTCACAGGGGCTGCGGTGCTCGCCGCCGGCCGCGTGCGGAGCCCGGAGCGGCTGCGGCCGCTGCTGCTGCTTGGGATCGTGCTCATGGGCGGCGGCTTCCTCCTCGTCTCCCTCGTGGCCGAGCTGCCCTTGGTCGGAGCCGCGCTCGCGCTCGTAGCGGTCGGCTTCGGTCTCATCTCCACCGTCGGCTTCCCGCTCTACACGGCTCTGATCCCAGAGGGCGAAGCCGGCGGCTACACGGCGCTCTTCTTCTCGGTCCGTGCGATCGCCTCGACGATCGCCCTCCCCGCTGCGGGCTGGCTGATCGCCGCGACCGGGAGCTACCGCTCGCTCTTCGTTCTCGGCGGCGTCGCGACCTTCGCCGCGCTCTTGCCGCTCTCACGAGGCACCGCCGCTACGGCTTTCCGGCGTGCGCTCACCCGGATTCCAGGCCCACGCTGGCTCGCGACGTGGACGGGTGCGCTCGTCTTGCTCGCGGCCTTCGTGCTCGCCGCGGGTCGCCTGGTCACCGCGACGCCGCTCGTGCGGCTCGACGAGGAGCTTTTCCGGCTCGTCAACGGCCTTGGCCCGGGGCCGGAGGCCTTGTGGACGCTGCTCGACCCGCACACCCGGAACTACGTGCTCCTGGTGGCGCTCGCCGGAACGATCGCCGCGCTGACGCGCCCGCCCCGCGTGCTCGGGGTCCTCAGCCGCATGCTCGCCTCGGCCCTCCTCGCCTGGGGCCTGCTCGAAGCGGTGTACGCGCTCTACGATCGCCCGCGCCCGGAGGAGGCCTTCGGCGCCTCGGCGATCAGCCTCCACGGTCACAGCTGGGCAAGCCTCGAATCCTTTCCCAGCGGTCACATGGCGATCACGACGGCCCTCGCGGTGGCCCTGGCGTTTTCATTCCCGCGCCTTCGCCGCGTCGCCTGGGCCTACGTCCTCGCCGTCGCTTTCACCCGCGTCCTGTTCGGTGCCCACTTCCCCCTCGACGCGCTCGCGGGCATCGTCCTCGGGTACGGAAGCGCGCTCGCGGTCCACGCGTTGGCCCGGCAGGCGAGCCTCACTTCCAGCGGGCAATTTGCGAAAGGGGCGCCGCTCTCCCGGGAGTCCGTCGTCGCTCTGATGCCGACTTTCGGCGACGTCCCCTCGCCGGGCCTCTTGCGGGAGACCCTGCACCACACAGGCCGGCTCCTCATCGTCGACGACGGCTCCCCCGTAGGAAGCGCGCGTAAGCTCGAGGAGCTCTCGAGCGAGCCTGGGGTCGAGCTCCTACGGCTGCCTGTGAACGGCGGCAAGGGCGAGGCGATCCGCGCGGGGCTGCAAGAGCTCCTCGCCGGAACGACCGCACCTCAGGCGGTGCTGGTCATCGACGCCGACGGACAGCATCCACCGTCGGCGATCCCGTCGCTGCTCGAGGCCGGGGCCGACGCTGAGCTCGTCATCGGGGATCGCTTCGACGATCTCGAGGCGATGCCGCCGCACCGGCGTGCGATGAACCGCCTCGCGAGTGGCGTCCTCTCCCTCGTGACCGCGACGCGCGTGCGAGACAGCCAATCCGGCATGC
>JBOHAB010000059.1:0-13524 GCA_050697655.1 Gaiellaceae bacterium | reverse complement strand
GACGGTCTCCGCTGCGAGCAGGATCCCGGCGCCGACGATCAGGAAGGCGCCGAGGGCGAGCGGCCATTCGAAGGGCTCGTCGAGGAGGAGGATGGCGAGCGTCGCGGCGAAGAGCGGGGCGCTGCCAACGACGACCGAAGTGCGGCCGGCACCCACGTCGCGGATCGCGAGCACGAGGAAGATCTGCGAGACGCCCGGCGCCAAGAGGCCGGCCAGGGCGAAGACGACCAGCTCCTTCGGGCGGGCGAGCTCTCCGGTGCCGGGCTCGAAGACGACGGCGAGGAGGGCGACGAGAACGGCGACGACGGTCGTCGCGGCCGCGGCGATGTCCGGCTCGGGAAGGCCGCGGAGCGCGACGCGGATCGCGACCGTCAACGCGCCGAAGCAGACGGCAGAGGCGAGGGCGAGGAGGACGGCGGACACGGTTCAGAGGGCCTGCGCCCGGTGCCCGTCTACGGTTCCGGCAGGGCTACTCGCCGACGACCTGGACGAGCCAGCGACGGTCGCGCGAGCGGTCGAGCTCCAGGAAGAGGACGCGCTGCCACGTCCCGAGGCAGAGCTCGCCGTCCCGCACCGGAATCGACTCGCCGGCGGGGCCGAGCAGCATCGCCATGCAATGCGAATGGCCGTTCCCGAAGTCCATGTCCTCGGGGCAGATGTTCTCGGTGCGGCGGTCCCAGTCGTCGTGCGCGTAGTACTTCTCGCTGGGGACCAGCCGGCGCAGCATCCTGATGAAGTCCTCGAGGAAGCCGGTCTCGAACTCGTTCACGCGGACCATGCACGTCGTATGCGGCGAGTAGACGCAGGCGATCCCGTCCGTGACGCCGCTTTCGAAGACAGCCTCGCGCACGTCGTCGGTGATGTCGCGGACCTCGAGCCCGCCGAGAGTGCGCAGGCTCCGCTCCGCTTGGAAGACCTTCATGACCGAGCCCTCCGCGCCGGGCCCGTGGACGGCACCCTCAAGCTCCGGGACATGCGGGCCTATTCTTACCAATACCGTCAGCGGTCGCGCTGGAACCGTCAGCCCGGGGCGACGCTAAGCTCGACTCCGAGCGGGCCCGTAGCTCAGCTGGTCAGAGCAGCGGACTCATAATCCGTTGGTCCCTGGTTCGAATCCAGGCGGGCCCATCGACGGAAAGCCCTCCAAGGTTGGCGAAACTGCCTGCAGGGTCGCACCGTCGTGGCCGGGTGCGTAGACGAGCTCACCCCGGTCGCGCAGGCGGACGTACTCCGAGGGCCTCATCAAGACTTCCGCGGTGCACGATGAGCCGTTGCACGCGCAGAGGAAAGCTTCATCCTCCGCCACAACGCCCCAGAGCGTTGTAGATGTGGTCGTTGGCCGTCCGGGAGGCGCTCCGCGTGCGGCTATCGTCTCCACGACCTCTCCTTTCCTTCCCTCCAGGCCAGATTGGCCATGTGAAGGGTCAAAGAAGTCGGCGAGCGTTCGTTACGCCGAGTGTTGCGGGCGGCGAGAAACCCTGTGAGAACGGCGAAGGCGGCTACTCTCCGTTGATGGCCCGTTTTCTCGAGCGACTGGCCGAGAACCGCGTCATCGTGAGCGACGGTGGCACCGGTGCGCTTCTGAGCGGGGCCGTCGCGCGCTTGCGGTGCCCGGAGGAGGCGAACCTCAAAGCTCCCGAGGCCGTGATCGGTGTGCACACGGGGTTCATCCGCGCGGGCGCGGAGCTGATCGAGACCAACACCTTCGGCGCGAACCGGCGCAAGCTCTCGGCCCAGTACCTCGACGACCGGCTCGAGGAGATCGTCGAGCGCGGCGTCAAGCTCGCCCGCGAGGCCCGGGAGGTCGCCGGTCTTCCGGTACTCGTCGGCGGCGCGATCGGGCCGCTCGGCGACCTCGAGGGCTCGACCGGAGCGGAGGACGCCTACGAGGTCTTCCACGAGCAGGCACGTCTCCTCGAGGGGAGGGGTGTCGACCTCTTCCTCGTCGAGACCTTCTTCGACCTAGACGAGCTCGAGACCGCGATCCACGCCGTGCAGGCGATCTCGTCGCTTCCGATCGTCGCCCAGCTCACATTCGACGAGGACGGGGAGACGCTCGCCGGCGCGCACGCGCGCGACGCGGTCGAGCGGCTGCACTCCCTCGGGGTCGTGGCCGCCGGGGCGAACTGCGGGCTCGGCCCGCAGGCGGCTCTCGCCGCTCTCGGGGAGATGAGCGCGGCCGCGAACGGCCTGCCGCTGACCGCGCAGCCGAACGTCGGCCTGCCCAGCCGCTCCGGCGGGCGCATCGTCTATCCGCACGCGACCCCTGACTACTTCGCAGAGTTTGCGGCGCAGGCACGGAACCACGGGGCACAAGTGATCGGAGGTTGCTGCGGCACCACGCCTGCCCAGATCGCCGCCATCCGCGCCGCCGTCGAGGAGGGCCGGGAGCCGCGCGTTCCTCTCTTCGCGATCGAGCGTGAAGTCGTAGCCGGGCCCGCTCCGGCCCCCGGCCGCACGCTCCTGCAGGAGCGGCTCGAGGCCGGCGAGTGGGTCGTCTCCGTCGAGCTCGACCCGCCCAAGGGCACGAACATGGAGTCGATGCTCGAGGTCGCGGCTCGGCTTCGCTCCTCGGGGGCCGTCCACTTGGTCGACATCAACGACAACCCGATGGCGCGGGCTCGGCTCTCGGCTCTGATGGCGGCGGCAGTGCTCGAGCGCTCGGTGCCGATGGAGACGATCCCGCACGTGACTCCGCGGGATGCCTCGGTGATGGGGCTCCAGTCCCAGCTCCTCGGCGCCCATGCCGAGGGGGTGCGAAACGTGCTCGCGGTCACCGGCGACCCGCCGCACGTGGGCGACTATCCGGGCTCGAGCGGGGTCTACGACGTCGACGCGATCGGCCTCGTGTCGCTCCTAAGCCACCTGAACCGGGGCGAGGACTTCTCCGGAAAGGGGATCGACGCGCCGACGTCCTTCTACACGGGCGTGGCCGTGAACCCCTCCGCCGACGACCTCGACAGCGAGCTCGAGCGCTTCCGCGAGAAGATCGACGCGGGCGCGCGCTTCGCGATGACGCAGGCGCTCTTCGATCTCGGCTACCTGGACACGTTCCTCGACCGGCTGGGCGGCGAGTCGCCGATCCCGCTCCTCGTCGGCATCTGGCCGCTTACGAGCTACCAGCTTGCGTTTCGGCTCCACAACGAGGTGCCCGGGATCACGATTCCCGAAGCGGTGCAGCAACGGCTTGCCGACGCGGGCGCCGACGCGCGGGCGCTCGGCTTCGAGCTGGCGCGGCAGCTCGCCGACGACGTCCGCTCGCGCGCGGCCGGGATCTACATCATCCCCCCGTTCAAGGAGCCCGTCGCGGCGCTTGAGCTCCTCTCGGCGTAGATAGACTTTCTTCGATGGCCGAGCTCGGAACGATGCGCGTCAAGAGCGGTCTCGCCGAGATGCTGAAGGGCGGCGTGATCATGGACGTGACGAGCGTCGAGCAGGCGCAGATCGCCGAGGAGTCCGGCGCGGTCGCGGTGATGGCGCTCGAGCGCGTGCCCGCCGACATTCGCGCCGAGGGTGGCGTCGCGCGCATGGCCGACCCGACCAAGATCGTCGAGATCCAGGGGGCGGTCTCGATCCCGGTGATGGCCAAGGCCCGGATCGGACACTTCGTCGAGGCGCAAGTCCTCGAGGCGCTAGAGGTCGACTACATCGACGAGAGCGAGGTTCTCACCCCGGCGGACGAAAGTCACCACATCGACAAGTGGGCGTTCCGCGTCCCCTTCGTCTGCGGCTGTCGCAACCTGGGCGAGGCGCTACGGCGCCTGAGCGAGGGCGCGGCCATGATCCGCACGAAGGGCGAGGCGGGGACGGGCGACATCGTCAACGCCGTGCGGCACATGCGCGCAGTCTTCGGCGAGATCCGCCGGCTTCGAACGCTAGCCGAGGACGAGCTCTACACCGAAGCGAAGGAGCTGCAGGCGCCGATCGAGCTCGTGCGCTGGGTGGCCGAGAACGGGCGCCTCCCCGTCGTCACGTTCACGGCCGGCGGGATCGCGACACCGGCGGATGCCGCCCTCTGCATGCAGCTCGGCGCCGACGGCGTCTTCGTAGGCTCAGGGATCTTCAAGTCGAGCGACCCTCTCGCGCGCGCGAAGGCGATCGTCGAGGCGACCACGCACTACTCCGATCCCGAGACGCTCGCGCGCGTCTCCACCGGCCTGGGCGAGCCGATGCGCGGCCTCGACGCCGCCGCACTCGCTCCGGAAGAGCTGCTCGAGACCCGCGGCTGGTAGCCGCGAGCCGGCACGGAATCGGCGCTCTCTCGTCACACATCCGTGACGGTTCCGCCTGTAGCGTCATAGCCGGGGGCCAGGGGCCGAAGACCCCGGGGGTACAGTTTCACGGGAATGAGCGACTCCTTTCGCATCGGCGTCCTCGCGGTCCAGGGGAACTTTCGCGAGCACGTGAACGTGCTTCGTCGGCTTGGCGCCGAGATCGTGGAAGTCCGCCGGCCGGAGCAGCTGGCCGGCCTCGACGGGCTCGTCGTTCCGGGGGGCGAGTCGACCGCAATCCGCCGCCTGATGCGCGTCGGGGGCCTCGAGGAGCCGGTCGCCGAGTTCCCGGGCCCGCTCTTCGGGACCTGCGCGGGCATGATTCTGTTCGATCGCACTCACCTGGGGCTGCTCGACCTGGAGGTCGAGCGCAACGCCTACGGCCGGCAGGTGGCGAGCTTCGAGGCCGACGTCGAGCTGGAAGCCGATCCCGAGCCGCTCAGGGGCGTCTTCATCCGCGCCCCGCGGATCGCCGATGCCGGCCCGGACGTCGAGGTGCTCGGGCGGCTCGACGGCGAGCCCGTCCTCGTGCGCGCGGGGCGCGTCCTCGCCGCGTCGTTCCATCCCGAGCTGACGGACGACCCGCGCGTGCACGAGCGCTTTCTCGAGCTGGTGAGAGAGGCAAGACATGTCCGGGCATAGCAAGTGGTCGAGCATCAAGCACAAGAAGGGCGCCGCCGACGCGAAGCGGGGCAAGCTCTTCTCCAAGCTCACCCGGGCGATCATCGTCGCCGCGCGCGAAGGCGGCCCGGACCCTGACGGGAACGCGACGCTCGCGACCGCGATCCAGAAGGCGCGCGACAACTCGATGCCGAAGGAGAACATCGAGCGGGCGATCGCGCGCGGCTCCGGCGCCTCGGCCGACGGCGAGTCCTACGAGACGGTGACCTACGAGGGCTACGGAGAGGGCGGCGTCGCCGTCTTCGTCGAGGCGCTCACCGACAACCGCAACCGGACCGCCGCCGAGATCCGGCACATCTTCGCGCGGAACGACGGCAACCTGGGGACGAGCGGCGCCGTCGCCTGGCTCTTCGAGCGGAAGGGCGTCGTGATAGTGCCCGGCGACGTGGACGAGGACGAGCTCATGCTCGTGGCCGCCGACGGAGGCGCGGAGGACGTCGAGCTCGACGGCTCCAGCTACCAGGTGATCTCGGCGCCCGACGACCTGGCCGCCGTGCGCGAGGCGCTGGAGGCTGCCGGCATCTCGCTCGACGCGGCAGAGCTGACGATGCTTCCGATGACCACCGTGGCCGTCGAGGCCGAGGGAACCGCGAAGAAGCTCCTGCGCCTGATGGACGCCCTCGAGGAGAACGACGACGTGCAGGCGGTGTACGCAAACTTCGACATCCCCGAGGGCGTGCTCGAGGCCGTCGCGGCATAAACACCATCCGGCAGGAACGTCCGGGCCGGCGCATAACCTCGACTCGTGAAGGTCCTCGGCATCGACCCGGGCACGGCGGCGTGCGGCTTCGGCATCGTTGAGGCAAGCGGGAGTGGTCGCGTCCGCGCCGTGGAGTACGGGTGGTGGGAGACGTCGCCGCGCGACGCCCTCGCCGAGCGCCTCAAGCGTATCCATGACCAGGTCGCGGAGCTGATCGCCCGGCACGAGCCGGAGGCGGTCGTGCTCGAGGAGTCCTACGTCGGCGCCGACGCTCGCACCGCGCTCTCCGTCGGGCAGGCGCGCGGCGCCGCGCTCGTCGCCTGCGCGGGCGCCGGCGTGCCCTGCGCAGAGTATCCGCCCGCGACCGTGAAGCAGGCTGTCTGCGGCTACGGGCGCGCCGAGAAGGACCAGATCCAGCGCATGGTCATGACCGTCCTTCGCCTGGAGGAGGTTCCGCGCCCGCACCATGCGGCCGATGCGCTCGCGGTCGCGATCTGCCATGCGCTCGCGCCGCCGCTCCTTCTCCTCGCGGGGAACAGCCGATGATCGCCCGCCTGCGTGGGAAGCCGGTCGCGCGGGACGCTGACGGCCTCGTGCTCGACGTCGGCGGCGTCGGCTACCGGCTGCACGCGACACCGGCGGCTCTCCGCAAGTCGGAGGGGGCGGACGAGGTCGTCGTCGAGACGCATCTGCACGTCCGAGAGGACGCGCTGCAACTGTTCGGATTCGCCGATCCGGCGGAGCGAGAGCTCTTCGAGCAGTTGCTCGCGGTTTCTGGCGTGGGCCCGAAAGTCGCCCTGGCCATCGTGTCTGGCTACTCGCCGGCCGAGCTCCGGCGCGCGATCGTGCGCGAGGACGCCGCGCTCTTCCAGACGATCCCCGGCATCGGCAAGAAGACCGCCGAGCGGGTCGTGCTCGAGCTGAAGGAGCGGGTCGCGCCGCTTGCCGCGGTCGCAGACGCCCCGCACCTCGGCCCGGGAGACGGCCACATCGTCGCCCGCGACGCGCTCGTCGAGCTGGGCTACTCGCCGGCCGAGGCGGAGCAGCGGCTCGCGGACACCGACCCCGACCTGCCGCCGGCCGAGCGCGTTCGCCAGGCGCTACGAGCGGCATGACCGTCGCTCGCCTTCGGCTCGGTCCCGTGGGGGAATCCATGTTTCCCGCACGGACCCCCTTCTTTGAGACAGTGAGGGAACCTCCCGGTTCCCTCACACACCCTCCCCACGCTCATAGGCCGAGGATCGGGCTATGAGCGAGCGCGTGACCACGGCAGTCCTCGCCGCGGACGAGGAGGAGCTCGACGGCTCGCTGCGCCCGCGGACGCTCGGGGAGTTCGTCGGCCAGGAGCGGGTCAAGGAACAGCTCGCGATCGCGCTCGAGGCGGCGAAGCGGAGGGGGGAGGCGCTCGACCACGTCCTCCTCGCCGGCCCGCCCGGCTTGGGGAAGACGAGCCTCGCCTACATCGTGCGCGAGGAGCTCGGCGTCGGACTGAGGAGCGTCGCCGGGCCTGCCCTCGAGCGAAAAGGCGACGTGGCTGCGATTCTCACGTCGCTCGAAGAGCGCGACGTGCTCTTCGTCGACGAGATCCACCGGCTCAACCGCGCCGTCGAGGAGATTCTCTACCCGGCGCTCGAGGACTTCAGGCTGGACATCATCGTCGGCCAGGGCCCTGCCGCGCGGACCCTCACCCTCGACCTGCCGCCCTTCACGCTCGTCGGCGCCACCACGCGGACGGGGCTCCTGACGACGCCGCTCCGCGATCGTTTCGGGATGACCTACCGCCTGGAGCACTACGAGCCGGCTGAGCTCGCAACGATCGTCAGGCGGTCGGCCCGCATCCTCGACGTGGAGGTCGCCGACGAGGCGGCGGAGGAGATCGCGCGCCGAGCCCGCGGCACTCCCCGAGTCGCGAACAGGATCCTGAGGCGCATCCGGGACGTGGCCGAGGTTCGCCATGACGGCGTCGTCACGCACGACGTCGCGCGCGAGGCGCTCGAGCTGCTGGAGGTGGACGGTCACGGCCTCGAGCGGGTCGACCGCGAGCTTCTCGGCGCCGTCGTCAGGAAGTTCGACGGCGGGCCCGTCGGCCTTTCCACGCTCGCCGTGGCTCTGGGGGAGGAGCCGGACACGATCGAGGACGTCTACGAGCCGTACCTGCTCCAGCTCGGGCTGATCCAGCGCACGCCGAGGGGACGGGTCGTGACGAAGCTCGGGAGGGCCTACGTCGGCGGCAGCGAGGTCGAGGAGGCGCTTTTCTAGCGCCGGAACTGCAGCTCGTCCCAAGAGGGAACGGGCGCGAGCTCGAGCAGGGCCCGGCCGCCGTCCAGCTCGCGGTAGCCGAACTCGGCGGTTTCCTCGTCCCAGTCGACTTCGAGGCGGTTCTCCTTCACGCGCTGGTCGAGCCAGGCGCCGCGGAAGATGAGCTTGCGGAGCCAGTAGACGAGCGATTCGTCGTCCACGAGCGCGAGCCGCTCCCAGTGGCGGACGAGATAGTCGCCGAGCGGGCTCTGCGGATCGTCGATGCGGCCGTGAGCGGTGAGCTCGACGAGATCGGCGGTCTCCGCTGCCTCGAGCTCTCCGGGCTCGACCAGCCGAAGGCGCACCGCGGCGGCGTTGACCCGCTGCTCGAAGTCGACGGCGTTGAAACTGAACCGATACCCGAGGAACTCGACGACGTAGTCGTCCCCGGACGTGTAATTCGACTCGGTCACGCCGTTCTGAGGATAGCCACGCCCCGGGCCACTTGAGACACTGCCCCACCGAAGCGTCATGTCCTGGGTCGCCTACTTTTCCTCGCGCTGGTGTTCGCCACCTTCGTCGCGGGCCCGCCGTTGTCGTAGCTGTGGCAGCGAACGGATTTCTCATCACCGCGATCCCGATGCGCTACGGACGCCTGGTTCGGCCCTTATGCGGGCTGGGAGAGCGACGGTCTCGGGATCCTTCGGCTGCTTCGCTCACGGTGAGCCCCTAGCCGGTCCGTCCGACTCGGGCCCTACGGTGAGAAGCGATGCACGAGGGCACCTGGACGATGCGTCCGTGCCCCCGCAGGGAGGTACGGGAGCTGGCCAGGGCGCTCGGCGTCGGCGAAGCGACGGCAACCGTGCTCGTCCGGCGGGGCTACGGCGATCTCGAGACGGCGCGAAGGTTTCTGGCCGCGGAGCCGCCCGGACACGACCCGTTCCTGCTCGGCGACGTCGAGGCCGCCTGCGAGCAGATCCGACGCACAATCGCCGGGGGCGGGCGGATCTGCGTCCACGGGGACTACGACGTCGACGGCATCTGCGCGACCGCCCTCGCGGTCACAGCCCTCCGCAGCCTCGGGGCGGACGTTGATTGGCACCTCCCGAGCCGCTTCGAGGAGGGCTACGGCGTCTCGCGCGAGACGCTGGCGCGTCTCGCGCGTGAGGAGTGCAGCCTCGTCCTCACGGTCGACTGCGGCATCACCGCCGTGGAGGAGGTGGCCGAGGCAAAGGCTGCCGGGCTCGACGTCGTCGTCACCGACCACCACCGGCCCGGCGAGACTCTCCCGGACTGTCCGGTGGTGGCCACGAGGCCGTCCGAGTATCCCTTCCCGGAGCTCTGCGGCACGGGGGTGGTCTTCAAGCTGCTCGAAGCGCTCGGCGTCGAAGGGCTCGAGCGGCACGTCGACCTCGTCGCCCTCGCCACCGTCGCCGATGTCGTTCCCCTCCTCGACGAGAACCGTGCGCTCGTGGCCGCCGGGATGCGGCGGCTTGCGCGGACGGACAAGCCCGGCCTGCGGGCGCTCATGCGCGTCGCGGGCGTCGATCCCGCGACCGTGGACACCGGTGGGATCGCCTTCAGGCTCGCGCCGCGCATCAACGCGGCCGGCCGCCTGGGCCACCCCGGAGCGGCGCTCGAGCTCCTGCTCACGGACGACGAGGACGAGGCCGGCCGGCTCGCACAGGAGCTGGAGACGCTGAACCGCGACCGGCAGGCGGTGGAGGACCGGATCCTCAGGGACGCGCTCCGCCAGGTCGAGGAATGGCCCGAGCCGAGGCGGCGGCGCCTGGGCTACGTGATCGCCGGAGAGGACTGGCACCGCGGGGTCATCGGCATCGTCGCCTCGCGGCTCGTCGAGCGTTTCCGGCGGCCGGTCGTGCTGATCGCGGGTGGGGAAGAGGGCGAGGACTGGGTCGGCTCGGGCCGCTCCGTCTCCTCCTTCGACCTCCACGGCGCGCTCGGTGCCTGCTCGCACCTGCTGGGTCGCTGGGGCGGCCACCGCGCCGCGGCCGGCCTCTCGATCGCGCCCGTGAACGTCGAGGCGTTCGCGGAGGCCTTCGCCGAGCACGCTGTCGGCCTCCTCACCCCGGCGGACCTCGAGCAGGTCACGCAGGTCGACGCGGTGGTGCGGGGGCGCGAGCTCACCCTCGGCCTCTGCGAGGAGCTGGAGCGGCTGGCGCCCTTCGGGCTCGGGAATCCAAACGTGACGCTGCTCGCGGTCGGCGCCGAGCTGTCGGAGCTCGCCGCCGTCGGCGACGGGAAGCACCTCCGCCTCGCCGTGACCGCGGCAGGCGCCCGTTCCGGGGCGATCGCCTTCGGTCGCGGCGTCGCCCTCGACCGCTACCGGCGAGCCGGAGGCCACGACGTCGCCTTTCGCCTTGAGGCGAACCACTGGAACGGGACGGTCACACCACAGCTCGTGGTCAAGGAGATCTTCGAGACGCCGCCCCGGTACGAGGAACTTCGCCGGCTCCTGCTGGCGGAGTGGCAGGCGGGGCCCGAGCGCTGGACGTCGTGGGCGCGCGAGGTCTTCACCGAGCTCGGGCTCGACGAGGATCCCGCCGGCTGGCGACCGCTCGTGGAGTCCCAGGCTTTCCTCGCCGCGCTCCGCGAAGAGCCGCCAGCCGCAGCGGCCGCTTAGTGGACGGGCTTCGGCTCGAGCGCGGGCCTCGTGGGGCAGTCTTTCGGCGGGCTCATCGCCTTTCCTGACGGCGGCCTTGCATCCGAAGCGCGTCCAACGCCTCGTCGTCGCGGAGGCATCGCCGTCTCCCGACCCCGGCGCGGCCGAGTTCGAGGAATGGCTCGAGTCGTGGCCCGTCCCGTTCCCCGACCAGGACGCGGCCATCCGTTTCTTCGACGGCGACTCCCTGCGTGCGCGCGCCTGGGCCGGAGGGCTAGAGAGAAACGCTGCTTCGGGGGCCTTCGCGAGAGCGCGTCGGACCACTGGGATGCTTGGAGCTCGATCCGGTGCCCGACCCTGATCGTCCGCGGGGAGCGCGGAATGTCCGAAGTGGACGCGCAGGCGATGGCTGCCCGGCTCGACGACGCCGTGGTGGAAACCGTGCCCTGCGCGGGCCACGACGTCCACCTGGAGAGGCCGGCCGAGTGGCGCGCCATCGCTGAGCCGCTCCTTGCCCGCAATGGCGGTTAGGGCCGCAACCCCGAAGGCTAAGATGGGCTCATGGCGGGTCAGGTGCTCACCGCGTCCGCCGAGCGGCACCACGAGCAGTTCGACCAGCTCGTGGCCGAGGTGGCGGCTTACAACCCGGATGTCGACCGGGACCTGCTGGAGCGGGCGTACCGCTTCGCCTCGCAGGCCCACGAGCACCAGCAGCGTCGGAGCGGCGAGGACTTCATCCTCCATCCCCTCGGCGTCGCGCTGATCCTGGCCGAGCTTCGAAGCGACGACGCGAGCATCGCCGCCGGGATCCTCCACGACGTCGTCGAAGACACCGACGCGACGATCGAGCAGGTGCGCGAGGAGTTCGGCGACGAGGTCGCGCGGCTCGTCGAGGGCGTCACCAAGCTGACTCGAATCCACTTCCAGAGCCGCGAGCAGGCTCAGGCGGAGAACTACCGCAAGATGATCGTGGCGATGGCCGAGGACCACCGGGTCATCCTCATCAAGCTCGCCGACCGCCTGCACAACATGCGGACGATCGAGTACCTGGGGAAACAGAAGCAGCTCCAGAAGGCCCGCGAGACGCTCGAGGTCTACGCGCCGCTCGCACACCGCCTCGGCATCCACACGATCAAGTGGGAGCTCGAGGACCTCGCCTTCCAGACCCTCCACCCGCGCAAATACGCGGAGATTCAGGCAATGGTGAACGAGCGCCGCGCCGAGCGCGAGAAGTACGTCGACGGCGCCGGCAAGGTGCTGAAGCGCGAGCTCGACAAGGTAGGCATTCCTGCGGAGATCTCCTCGCGCGCCAAGCACTTCTACTCCATCTACGAGAAGATGGTGAAGCGCGGGAAGGAGTTCAACGAGATCTACGACCTGACCGCGATGCGCGTGCTCGTCGAGCGGGAGGGGAAGGAGGGCGAGCGCGACTGCTACGGCGCGCTCGGGGTGATCCACTCGCTGTGGAAGCCGATGCCCGGCCGCTTCAAGGACTACGTGGCCATGCCCAAGTTCAACATGTACCGCTCGCTGCACACGACCGTGATCGGGCCGGAGGGAAAGCCGCTCGAGATCCAGGTGCGCACGGCGGACATGCACACGACGGCCGAGAAGGGTATCGCCGCGCACTGGCTCTACAAGGGAGCGAAGGGGAGGGGCAAGAAGACGAACGAGGCAGGGATCGCGTGGATGAAGCAGCTCGCCGACTGGCAGCGCGAGGAGACCGACTCGCGCGAGCTGATCCGCGCCTTCCCCGAGCTCTCCCTCGACGAGGTCTACGTCTTCACGCCGAAGGGCGAGGTGAAGAGCCTGCCCGGCGGCTCGACGCCGATCGACTTCGCCTATTCCGTGCACACGGACGTCGGCCACCGCACCGTCGGCGCCAAGGTGAACGGCCGCATCGTCCCCCTCCACTACCGCCTTCGCAGCGGCGACTTCGTCGAGATCCTCACCTCCAAGCAGGCAAGCCGCGGCCCGTCGCGCGACTGGCTCTCGCTGGCCGTCTCCTCGCGCGCGCGTAACAAGATCCGGCAGTGGTTCAGCCGCGAGACGCGGGAGGTGGCCGAGCAGCGCGGTCGCGACGCCCTCGAGAACGCCCTCAAGCAGCACAATCTGCCGTACAAGAAGCTCTCGCGCTCGCCGCTCCTCGCCGAGATCATTCGCGAGATGGGCTTCAAGAAGGCGGAGGACTTCTACCTCGCCCTCGGCTCCGGGAAGCTCCAGGTCTCGCAGGTGGCCAACAAGGTCCTCCACCGGCTGAAGACGGACGAGGTCGTCGAGGAGGAGACGCTCCCGCGCAAGCCCAAGGCCCGCGAGGCGGTCGCCTCGCAAAACTTCGGCATTCAGGTCCCCGGTGTCGAGGACGTCCTCGTGCGCCTCGCCAAGTGCTGCACGCCCGTTCCGGGAGACGAGATCGTCGGCTACATCTCGCTCGGCAAGGGCATCACCATCCACCGGCTCGACTGCCCGAACGTGAAGGCGCTGATGCGAAATCCGGAGCGGTTCACGCCTGTCGAGTGGGACGGCGGCGCCTCGCAGAGCTTCCGCGTGCAGATTGCCGTCGTCTCCTGGGACCGCCCGCGCCTGCTCGAGGACGTGGCGCGCACCTTCGCCGAGCACGGGACGAACATCGTCGAGTACGGCGGCCACGTCGAGGACCAGATGGCGAAGAACTGGTACGTGGCCGAGGTGGGGGACATCAAGGCACTGCGGGCGCTCCTGGGCTCGCTCCGCAACCTCGAGTCCGTCTTCGACGCGTTTCGCGTGACGCCCTCGTGATGCCCTCGTGACGCCCGATGGCCGCGTCGCGCTGCTCCACGAGCTCGAGCGGGCGGACGAGGCGGCCGCCGGGGAGCTTGCCGAGGTGGACGAGCTCTCCGCGGGGGTTCGCGAGCTGCACCGACGCGCGCTCGAGCTGGGGGAGTTCGTCCGGCGCCTTCCGGCGGAGCGGGCGGGGGCGGCGAGCGCCGCGGAGGAGGCCATCCGTGCGCTCGCGGGCGCCCGAGTAACCG
>JBOHAB010000058.1:0-13643 GCA_050697655.1 Gaiellaceae bacterium | reverse complement strand
CCCGCGTAGCGCCGCGCGGCGTCGTCGAGGCTCTCACCGCCGGGGAACGGCACGTCGCGGGTGTGGCCGTGCTTCCACGCCCGGTAGTCCTCGAGCTTCTGGCCCTCCAGGTCGCCGATGTCGATGTCGTCGAAGAGCGGCTCCTCCACCAGCGGGACGTCCTCCCGTGCCTCGAGGGCGATCTGGGCCGTCTCCCTCGTGCGCGGAAAGCGGGTGTGGACGCAGGCGTCGAGCGGCACGTGCGCCACCTGTTCTCCGAGCCGGCGGGACTCCTCCCGCCCGCGTTCGGTCAGCGCAACCGGCACCAGTGGGTCGCCATTCACGCGCCGCTCGAGGTTCAGGGTCGACTCGGCGTGCCGGGACAGAATGAAGGCGCGCATCGTCGGCTATACCACGAAGCGCTCGCGACGCTCCCCGCCGCGGGCGAAGCGGTCGAGTGAGAGCGGGGAGAGGTCGAGCGCCGGCTCGGCGCCGACGATGAGTTGCGCCAGGTGCTCGCCCACGGCGGGCGCCTGCTGGAAGCCGTGGCCGGAGAAGCCGGTCGCATAGAGGAACCGCCGCGGCCGCGGGGCCTCTCCGACGACGGCGTTGTGGTCCGGGCTCATCTCGTAGTAGCCCCACCAGGAGGCCTGAATAGGGAGGTCGGCCAGCAACGGCAGTCGGCGCGTGCCGTGGCTCGCCACCTCCTCGATCGTCTGCTCGCGCCCACCGAAGACGAGGCCGGCGCCCTCGCGGTGGAAGTAGAAGCCGGTGGCGAAGTCGATCGTGAGCGGGAGCTCGCGGGGAAGGCCGCCGTCCTCCGGCGTGAAGTGCATCCAGCGAGCCTCGCCGCGCACCGGGATGTCGAGGCCGGCGAGCTCGCCGACCTCCCGCGACCACACTCCTGCCGTGCAGACGACCGTGTTCGTGCGGATCGGCCCGGCGGATGTCTCCACGCCGACGATCTCGTCCCCGTCGACCTCGATGCGGTCGAGCGTGGTCCCCTGCCGGATGCGGGCACCGTGCGCCCCGGCGGCTCCCGCGTAGGCTTGCACCACCGACTCCGGCGAGGCGTGCCCGTCGATCGGGCAGTACGCGGCGGCGAGGAGGTCGGAGGTCTCGAGCGCAGGGATCATCGCCGCGACGTCCTCCGGGGCCATCAGCCGCGACGGCACCCCGAGGCTCTGCTGCAAGGCCACCGCCGCGCGGAAGCTCTCGACCTCTTCCTCGCTCGTGAGCAGGAACAGGTAGCCGTGCCGCTTGTACTCGATGCCGGCGACGCGGTCGAGGCCCTCGAACTCGGCGATCGAGCGGAGGGCGATCCGAATGTTGAGCTCGTCCGCGAACTGAGCGCGAATGCCGCCCGCTGACTTGCTCGTCGAGCCGCTCGCCAGCGACTCCCGCTCGAGCAGCACGACGTCGTGCACCCCCAGGTTCGCCAGGTGGAACGCGACGCTTGCGCCCATGGAGCCGCCACCGACGATCACGACCTCGGCAGACTCGGGTGCGGCCATTGCCGGGACGCTACCTCCTTGCGCCGGTCGAGTGAGCCCAGCCGACGACGCATCTGCGAGGATTCGCCGGTGAGCGAGGTCGCCTACGAGCCGTTCGGGCTGACGCCCGAGCAGCGGGAGATCCGAGACGTGTGCCGGGAGTTCGCGGACCGGGAGATCCGTCCGATCGCGGCCGAGGTCGACGAGGCGGATGTGTGGACGCCGTGGGACGTCTGGTACAAGGCAGCGGCGCTCGGGCTCACCCACTTCATGCTCCCTGAGGAGTACGGGGGCGGCGGCCTCACCGACTGCGTCACGGGCGTGGTCGTCCAGGAAGAGCTCTGCCGCGGCTGCGGCGGGATCGGCAACCTGATCACGTCCGGCGGCTTCTTCGCAGAGCCCGTGGTCGAGCTCGGAAGCGAGGATCAGAAGCGCCGCTGGCTCGAGCCGCTCGCCGGCAAGCGCCCGCCGCTGACCGCTCTCGCCACCACCGAGCCCGGCGCCGGCTCCGATGCGGCCTCGATCACCACGAGCGCCGCGCGGAGTGACGGCGGCTACGTCCTTCGAGGCCAGAAGACGTGGATCTCGAACGGCGGCCTGGCCGAGCACTACGTGGTCTTCGCCACGGTCGAGCCGGGGTCGCGCTCGCGCGGCATCACCGCGTTCGTGGTCGAGAAAGACGACTCGGGCGTCACCTTCGGCGAGCCGATGAAGAAGATGGGCCAGCGCGCGATCGTGAATGCAGAGATGTTCCTGGAGGACGCCGAGCTGCCCGAGGACCGGCGCCTCGGCGCTGAGGGGCAGGGCTTCTACGGGCTCATGCGAACGTTCGACCGCTCGCGCATCACGCTCGGCGCCTCGGCGACGGGGATCGCGCGGGCTGCTCTCGAGTACGCGGTCGAGTATTCGAAGTCGCGCGAGCAGTTCGGGAAGCCGATCGCCGAGCACCAGGCAGTGGCCTTCCGCCTCGCCGACATGGCCACCCGGGTCGATGCCGCGCGGCTCCTCGTCCACCGCGCCGCCCGCAAGATCGACGCGGGCGAGAGCGTCCCGATGGAGGCCGCCATGGCCAAACTCTTCGCCTCCGAGACGGCCATGTGGTGCACCTGGGCAGCCGTCCAGACCCTGGGCGGCTGGGGCTACTCCCGGGAGTACCCGGTGGAGAAGTGGATGCGGGACGCCAAGCTCGAGGAGATCGAGGAAGGAACGTCCGACATCCAGCGCCTGATCATCTCGCGGAACCTCCTGAAGTGACCCGGGACCTGTCGGCCCTCTTCGACCCTCGCTCGGTCGCCGTTTTCGGCGCGTCGGCGACGCCCGGCAAGTGGGGCTTTTGGCTCGCCCGCGAGGCGCTCAAGGGCGAGGATCGTCGCTCGGTCTTCCTCGTCAACCGCAAGGGCGGCGAGATCTTCGGCCGGCGGGCCTATCCCTCCCTTGCGGATCTGCCCGAGGCGCCCGAGCTCATCGTCATCACGATCCCCGCAGCGGGCGCCGAGGAGGCGGTCGACGCCTCGCTCGAGGCCGGCGCGCGCGGCATCGTCCTCATCAGCGCCGGGCTCGGAGAGATGGGGGAGGAAGGAGCGGCGCGCGAGCGCGCCATCGTGGAGCGAGTGCGCGCCGCCGGCGCCGTCCTCATCGGGCCGAACTGCCTCGGCATCTACGACTCCAGCACGCAGCTGGAGCTCTGCTCGGAGGAGCTCGCGGCCGGCTCGATCGGCCTCATCTCGCAGAGCGGCAACCTCGCGCTCGAGATCGGCATGGTGGCGGCCGAGTTCGGGCTCGGCTTCTCGCGCTTCGTCTCGCTGGGGAACCAGGCGGACGTCCAGGCCGCCGAGCTGATCGAGTCATTCGCCGCCCACGAGCCGACCCGGCTGATCGCCGTGTACCTGGAGGATTTCCGCGACGGCCGTGAATTCGCCCGCGCCGGGAGGGCTGCCGTCGAGGCCGAGACGCCGGTTATCCTCCTCGCGGGTGGCGCCACCGAGGCGAGCGCCCGGGCGGCGCGCTCCCACACTGGCGCGCTGGCCAGCGACCTCGAGGCGATCCGCGCGGCCTGCCTCGGCGCGGGCATCGAGCTCGTCGCCTCGCCGAAGGAGGCCGTCGACGTGGCCATGGGCCTACTCTCGCACCGGCGACCCGCCGGACGCCGCATCGCCTTGGCGGCCGACGGGGGCGGGCACACGGTGGTCGCCTCCGACCTCGTCATTGCCGCGGGCCTCGAGCTGCCGGAGCTCTCCGAGGCGACGCGGGCCGAGCTCGGTGCTGCCCTGCCGCCGACCGCGACGCTTGTCAATCCCGTCGACTTCGCCGGCGGCGGCGAGCAGGACGTTCACAGCTTCGAGCGCGTTATCGGCGCTCTCCTCCGCTGCGGAGAGGTAGACACGGTCTTGCTCACCGGCTACTTCGGCGGCTACTCGCAGTACTCGGAGAAGTTCGAGGCACGCGAACGCGCCTCTGCCGAGGGCATGGCGCGGGCCGCCGAGGAAACCGGCGTGCCGTTCCTCGCGCACACGATGTACTGGCGCTCGGGCCCTGCCGAGACTCTGCGGGCCAACGGCGTGCCCGTTTACCGCGAGGTCGAGGCTGCCGTCGGCGTCGCCTCACGGCTGGCGCGGAAGACGCCCGAGGCGCTGCTCGGGATTCCCGCCCTGCCGCCGCCGGCGGTCCCGCTCGAGGGCGAGCAGGACTACTTTGCGGCGCGCGAGCTGCTCGTCTCGGGCGGGGTCCCCTTCGCCCAAGCGCGGAGGGTGGGAGATCTCGACGAGGCACTCGACGTGGCGGAGGAGATCGGGTTTCCGGTGGTGCTGAAGGCGCTCGGAGAGCTGCACAAGTCCGACGCGGGCGGTGTTGCGGTCGGTCTGCGAACCCCCGAAGACCTGAGCGAGGCGTTTACGCGCATGGCCGAGACGCTCTCGCCGCTCTCGTACTCGGTTGAGGCGATGGCGCCACTCGTGCAGGGTCTCGAGCTGATCGTGGGCGCGAAGCGCGATCCCCGCTTCGGGCCGATCCTGCTCGTGGGCGCGGGCGGGCTCTACGCCGAGATCGTGAAGGACGTCGCCGTCGCGCTCGCCCCGGTGACGGAGGCCGGCGCCGAGGCTCTTCTCCGCTCGCTGCGCGTCGCTCCGCTCTTGGACGGCGCCCGCGGCAAGCCGGCGGTCGACGTGGGCGCGGCCTCGCGGGCCGCGGCGGCGCTGTCCCGGTTCGCGGCGGAGCATCCCGAGATCGCCGAGATCGAGATCAACCCGCTGCTCGCGCTCCCGGACGGCGCGCTCGGCCTCGACGCGCGTATCGTCCTGGGCGACGATGCTCGCTGAGGGCGCATTCGAGGGCAAGGTCGCCGTCGTCACCGGCGGCGGCAGCGGCCTCGGCCGCGCCATCGCGCTCGAGCTGGGGAGGCTCGGGGCGTCAGTGGCCGTGGCCGGGAGAAGGCCGGAGCCGCTCGACGAGACCGTCGCGCTCCTGGCCGGAAGCGGGCTGGCCGTGCCGACCGACGTCCGCGACCCGGAAGCCGTCGACGCGCTCGTCGCCGCGACGGTCGCGGAGCTCGGCCGGGTGGACGTCCTCGTCAACAACGCCGCCGGCAACTTCGTCGTCAAGGCCGAGGACCTCTCGCCGAACGGCTGGCGGGCGGTCGTCTCCATCGTCCTCGACGGCGGCTTCCTCTGCTCGCGCGCTGCCGGGAAGCAGATGATCGAGCAGGGGGACGGCGGCGCGATCCTCAGCGTGATCGCGAGCTACGCCTGGACCGGCGGCCCCGGCACCGTTCACTCCGCCGCCGCGAAGGCGGGCCTCGTGGCGATGACGAGGACGCTGGCCGTCGAGTGGGCCCCCCACGGCATCCGGGCGAACTGCATCTGCCCGGGCCCCACCGAAACGGAGGGCGCCGGCGCAGCGCTCTGGCCGACCGAGGGGGACCGGGCGCGTGTCGCCGCCACGGTCCCGCTGGGCCGTCTGGCGACTCCTCACGAGGTCGCCGTCTGGGCGGCGGCGCTCTGCTCTCCGTACGCGGGCTACATCACGGGCGAGACGCTGACCATCGACGGCGGCCACTGGCTCGAGCAGGAGAGCTACCTGCCGGCGCTCAAGCCCCGCGACTAGCGGAGGTAAGGCTCGACGCCGCGCTTGAGGAGGCCTCGGGAGACGATCAGGCGCTGGATCTCGCTCGTGCCCTCCCAGATACGGTCGACTCGCACCTCGCGGTAGAAGCGGGCGACCGGGCTCTCGAGCATGTACCCGCGGCCGCCGAGCACCTGGAGGGAGCGGTCGACGATGCGGCCGGCCGCCTCCGAGGCGTAGAGCTTCGCTATCGCCACCTTGCCGTGGACGACGCGGCGGTCAGGCTCCGTGTCGAAGGCATTCGCCGCGTGGTAGGTGAGGAGCCGCGCGGCGAGGAGCTCCGTCAGGGAGTCCGCCAGCTGGAAGGAGATGCCCTGGTGCTCGGCAATCGCCGACCCGAAGGCCTCCCGCTCGAGCGCATAGGCACGAGCCAGCTCGAGCGAGCGCTGCGCGGCGCCGCAGCAGCGCGCCGCGATGAAGAGGCGCTCCACGAGGAACCACTCGCGCGCGCCTTCGCCGCCGCCCTCGGGGATGCGGTTCTCCTCGGGGACGCGGACATTCGTCAGCACGATCTCGGGATGGTGGTCGAGATAGGGATCGTGGAGGAAACCCGGTGTCTTCGCGATCTCGAGGCCGGGGCGCCACGGCTCGACGATGAAGAGGGCCTGCTCGCCGCTGGCCACCGCGAGCACGAGGTAGAAGCCCGGGTCGCCCTCGCTCGTCACGAACCACTTCTCGCCGTTCAGGACCCACTCGTCCTCGTCCCGCTCCGCCGTCGTCGCGATCGCGCTGACGTCGGAGCCGGCTCCCGGCTCGGTGACGGCCCAGGCCTCGCGATAGTCGCCCCGCAGGATCGGCGCCACGAACGTCTCGCGCTGGGCGGGCGTGGCGATGTCCCAGAGCTCGGCGGGGCCCCGGTCGACCACGACGAAGCCGAGTCCGTTCGTGGCCTTGCCGGACTCCTCCTCGAGCGCCACCTGGCCGAGCATCGGCAGTCCACGCCCGCCGGCCTCCTCAGGCATGTTCAGCATGGCGAAGCCTTCGGCCCACGACTTCCGCCGGAGCTCGCTCGTCCACTCGGGCTCGATACGCCCGGCCTCGGCGACCCGCTGCTCCAGCGGATACACCTCGCGCTCGAGGAACTCGGCGACGCGTGCCTTCAGCTCGCGGACGTCCGCGGGCAGCTCGGGGACGGTCGGGACCACCCGCGGATCCTACGCACCGGCGAGCGCGGCGCGCTCCGCTTCGGTAAGCGGCCGCGGGCGGTGGTCTTCGTCGCAGGCCACCAGCACCGTCTTCGCCTCCGCGGCCGCCTCGCCGTCACCGACCAGGAGCTCCTCGAGAGTGCGGACGCTCGACGTTCCGAGCGAATCCAGACGGATGCGAGCGGTGACGCGGTCGTCTCGCAGCGTCAGCTCACGGCGGTAGTCGATCTCGACCCGCGCGACGACGTAGCCGAGCGCGTCGTTGCCCACGAGGCCGCTCAGCCACTCGTCCCGCACCTCCTCGAGATACGTGAGGTAGACGGCGTGGTTGACGTGCCCGTACGGGTCGAGGTCTTTCCAGCGGATCTCGATCTCCTTCTCGTGCACGGTTGCCGACGGCCGGGGCCGGTGATAGTAACTTCCGGCGGTGCCCGCAGGAGCCGAGACGCGCGTCGTCGTGGGAGACGACGTCTACGACCCCGAGCGGGTTCGCTCGCTCCTGCTCGGCACCGGCGTGGTCGTCGAGCAGGGCCGTGAGCCGTGGGGAGGCAACGACGTCGTCGGGCTGCTCGTCGGCACCGAGACCGAGGTGCGGGCGGCCGACCTCGACCGGCTGCCGGAGCTTCGCGTCGTCGCGACCTGTAGCGTCGGGTTCGACCACGTCGACGTCGACGAGGCCGAGCGGCGCGGCGTCTGGGTCTGCAACGTGCCGACTACTGCGTCGAGGAGGTGGCCGACCACGCCCTCGCGCTCGTCCTCTCGCTACTCCGCGGGGTCGTCGTGCTCGACCGCGACGTGCGGGCAGGGCGCTGGGACTGGCGCGCCGCCGGCGAGCTCCGCCGCTTCCGCGGAACACGGCTCGGCGTCGTCGGCCTCGGGCGCACTGGGCGGGCGCTCGCGCAGCGCGGCGCGGCACTCGGCTTCGAGGTTTGGGGAACGGACCCGGCGCTCGCGGACGACGAGGTCGCGGCCGCCGGCGCGCGGCCGGCGCCGCTTCACGATCTCCTCGCCGCCTGCCACGCCGTCTCGCTGCACGTCGCCCTGGATCGTGAGACCGAGGGATTGCTCGGCGAGGAGGAGCTCGCGCTGATGCCGGACGGCGCCGTCCTGGTCGACACGGCGCGGCCGCAGCTCGTCGATCTCGACGCCCTCCGCCGCGAGCTCGAGAGCGGGCGCCTCGGCGGCGCTGCGCTCGATGTGATTCCGGTGGAGCCGCCCACGCCCGAGCGCCCGGCCCCGTCCTGGCCGCGCCTGATCGTGACGCCGCACGTCGCCTGGTACAGCGCCGAGGCCGAAGAGGCCTGCGTGACGCGGCCGGTGCTCTCCGTCCGCGCGGTGCTGGAAGGACACGAGCCCCGGGGAGCCGTGAACCGCCCGTGATCGCGCTCGTCACCGGCGGAGGCACGGGGATCGGCAGGGCGACGGCCCTCGAGCTTGCCCGCGCAGGTGCCTCCGTCGTCGTCTGCGGCCGTCGCCTGGCACCGCTGGTGGAAACGCGCAGGGCGGTGGGGGAGCTCGGTGCGGAGTGTTTGGCCGTGACCACCGACATCCGTGAGCCGGAGCAGGTCGAGGCGCTCGTGGACGGCGCGCTCGAGCGCTTCGGCCGCGTCGACGTCCTGGTCAACAACGCCGGCGGGCAATTCATCGCTCCCGCCGAGGAGATCTCGCTCAACGGCTGGCGCGCCGTGCACCGGCTCGCCGTGGACGCCGCCTGGGACGTGACGCGGGCCGTCGCGACGCGCTCGATGATTCCCAACCGCGGCGGCGTCATTGTCTTCGTCGGCTTCAGCCCTCGCCGTGGCATTCCCGGCTTCGCCCACGCCGCCGCCGCGCGCGCCGCCGTCGAAAACCTCACGGCAGGGCTCGCAGGCGAGTGGAGCCGCTTCGGGATCCGGACGGTTTGCGTGGCGCCGGGCACGATCCTCACCGAAGGCCTGGAGACGTACGGCTCCGAGCAGATCGCCGCCTGGGAGCAGGCGATTCCCGCGGGCCGGGTGGGAACGCCCGGGGAGGTGGCAGCGGTCATCGCCTTCCTCGCGTCGCCGGCGGCCTCCTACGTCACCGGGACGACCGTGCTCGTCGACGGCGGGGTGGATGCCTGGGGCCATGCGGACCCTCCCCCGCCTGTGGAGTAGCCGTGCCGACTGTCGCCCGCATCTCGACCACTCCCGTCAAGAGCCTCCGCCTGCACCACCCGGACGAGATCGCGCTGGAGCCGTTCGGCGTCGCCTCGGACCGGCGCTTCTATCTGGTCCGAGAGGACGGGCGGCTCTTCGCCGGCCTGCACCACGGGCCGCTCGCGCTTGTTCGCGCCGACTGGGAGCCGGGGCCCGACCGGCTCCGGCTGACGTTCCCCGACGGCGAGGTCGTCGACGGCGAGGTGGGCCTGGCGGAGCCGGTGCTCACGGACTTCTGGGGCCATCGCGTCGGCGGCCGCGTGGTCAGCGGGCCGTGGGCAGACGCGCTCGCGGCCTATGCCGGCCGGCCGGTGCGGCTGGTGAAGGCAGACGAGCCGGCGGGCGGGGTGGATGTCGAGCCGGTCACGCTCGTCTCGTCCGAGTCGATTGCCGAGCTGACGCGGCAGGCGGGCTTCGACGCGGTGGACGCCCGTCGCTTCCGCATGCTGCTCGAGATCGAAGGCTGTACGCCGCACGAGGAAGACACGTGGGCCGGCCGCCGCGTCCGGCTCGGCGAGGCCCTGGTGGAGATCCCCGGCCCGGTTCCTCGCTGCGCGACGACGACGCGCGACCCGAGCACCGGCCTGCGCGACTTCGACGCGCTGCGCGCCATCGCCGCGTACCGCGGTAAGCGGGAGGGGAAGAAGGTCGACTTCGGCGTCTACGCCCGGGTCGTCGAGCCGGGGCGAGTTCGCGTCGGCGATCCGGTCGAGCCGCTCTAGCGCTTCCGCTCGCCGAAGGCTTTCCCGGCTGCCTTGGCTTCCTCGGTCTGCGCGAGGGCGGCGTAGGCGAGCCGCTCGAGGAGGATGCCCGCCTCGCGGCTCGACTCGGCGATCGCGTTCGCGGCCTGCTTCGCGGCCGAGGCGGCCAGTGGTGGGAGAGCGGCGACCTGGCCGGCGAGCTCCAGCGCCCGTGGCAGCGCTTGCCCGGCCGGAGTCAGCTCTGTGACCAGGCCGAGCCGGAACGCCTCCGCTGCGTCCACGCGCGGCCGGAGGAGCATGAGCTCCTTCGTGCGTGCCGGCCCGACCGTCCTGACGAGACGATACGTCCCGCCCGAGCTGGGGACGATGCCGAGCTCGACCTCGGGCAGCCCGAACACTGCGGTCTCGTCGGCGACGCGGAAGTCCGTGGCGAGGGCCAGCTCGAAGCCGGCGCCGAGGCACCAGCCCGAGATCGCGCTGAAGGTCGGCTGCGGCAGCGCCGCGATCCGCTCGTAGACGTCGCCGGTGTCGCGGTAGTACGCCTCGATCCCGGACGGGGTCTCCTCTCGCTCTTCGAGGAGATCGGCGCCGGCGGAGAAGGCGCGCTCGCCTCCCGCGAAGACGATGCAGCGGCTCCCTCCCACTTCGGCCCCGGCGAGCGCGTCCAGCATTGCCCGCTCGACCTCGGTCGAGATCGCGTTCAGCTTCTCCTCGCGCCGGAAGGCGAGCACGCAGACCGAGCCCTCCCGGCGGACGTCAAGCAAGGGCCGTCACCGGACGCTCGCGCAGGTAGGGCAGGGGCACGGACGGGTTCTCGGCGTCGATCTCCCTGGCCAGGCGATGGCCGTCGAAGATCGCGTCGGCGATCAGCTGCGGCGCCACGCAGTCGCCGATTCGGTAAAGGCCTTCGACCCCCTCTGCGGCCAGCCGCTCCTCGTCGGCGCGCAGCTCGTGGTAGAGGGAGTCCTCAGAGATCCGCTGGGTGACGAGCACGACGGCGTCCGCCTCCAGCTCGACCGGATCGTCGAACTCGTCGGCGCCCGCGAGCAGGCCGGGCTGGACCCGGGCGATAGCGACGCTGCGGTGCATGCGGACGCCGACCTCGTGGAGCCGCCGCTTTAGAAAGACCTGCTCCAGCGTCTCGTCGGAGAACGGCGACACGTCCTCGAGCGACGTGACGAGCTCGACGCGGAAACCGTCCAGTGCAAGCTTCTCGGCGAGATCCGGCCCCATGAAGTACCCGTCGGAGTCGTAGACGACGACCCGGTCGCCGGGCGCCCGCTTCCCCTCGACCATGATCTGCTCCGGCGTGAGCACGTGCGGGAGCGACGCGTCGGCGCCCGCGATCGGCTCGTGCGTCTCGCGGTTCAGGCCGGTCGGCGACCAGAAGGCGCCGGTTGCGACCACGACGAGCTCGGCGCCATACTCGCGCACGCCGTCGGCATCCAAGCGCAGGCCGGTGAGCGTCTCCACGTTCCGGAGCTTGTCGAGCTGGATACGCCGCCAGTTGCGGACGCGGGCCCACTCGCCGCGGCCGGGGAGCTGCGGGATCCAGCGCATGATCCCGCCGATGTCCTCGCTCGCTTCGACGAGATGCACCCGGCGGTAGCCGCGCTTGCCGAGCACGATCGCGCACTCCATCCCCGCGGGCCCGGCACCAACGACGAGCACGTCACGGTCGCGGTTCTCGGCGGGCTCGAACCGTTCCGGGTGCCAGCCGCGCCTGAACTCCTCGCCTGCGGTCGCGTTCTGCGTGCAGCCGATGTTGCCGCCGGGGTCCGCCTTCGGGATGCAGATGTTGCACCCGATGCACTCGCGGATCTCGTCGAGCCGTCCCTCCTCGATCTTCCTGGGGAGGAACGGGTCGGCGATCGAGGGGCGCGCGGCGCCGATCACATCCCAGGCGCCGCTCCGCACGATCTCGGCCATCCGGTCCGGGTCGGTGAGACGCGAGACGCCGACGATCGGCTTGGCAGTCGCCTCGCGCACGCGTCCGGTCCACTCGAGCTGCCAGCCCTGCTGGAAGAAGCGCGAGGCGCCCGAGTCCTTCGACCACTCGGTGGCCGAGCCGATCGCCACGTCCCAGAGGTCGACAAGATGATCGGCGAGCCGCACGAACTCGAGTCCCTCCTCGAGGTCGACCCCGAACGGGCTCAGCGCCGCCACGGAGATGCGTGTCGCCACGGCGCACTCCCCGTCGACGGCCTCCCGCGTCAGCTCGAGCAGCTCGAGCCAGAAGCGCGCGCGGTTCTCGAAGCTGCCGCCGTACTCGTCGCCCCGCCGGTTGTAGAAGGGCGAGAGGAACTGCATGGGCAGGTAGCTGTGCGCGCCGTAGACGTAGACGATGTCGAAGCCGGCCTCCCGCGCGCGTCGCGCCGCCGCCGCCCAGTCCGCCTGGACGCGGCGGATGTCGTCGCGCTCCATCGCCTTCGGCGTCACCAGCAGGTAGTCGCTGGCGAGCTGCGACGGCGCGATCGCCGGGAGGCGGTATTCGCGCCGCGGGCAGTGCGCTCCGGAGTGGTGGAGCTCGACGCCGGCGAGCGCGTCGTGCTCGTGCACCTCGTCGCACATGAGCGCCAGCGCGCGCACGTCGCCGTCGTCCCAGAGCCGCGCCGAGATGAAGGGGGTCTCGTCGGAGTCCGGGCTGACGGCGCAGTACTCGGTGCAGACCGCCGCCCAGCCGCCCTCGGCCTTCGTCGCCCGGTAGCGCGCCTGCCCGCCCGGCTTCTGCACGCCGAAGCCGGTGCAGTGCGGCACCTGGTAGAAGCGGTTCTTGAGCGTCTTCGGGCCGATCTCGAGCGGCTCGAAGAGGACCGCGTGGCGCGGGTCAGGCACAGAGTTCCTTCAGGTGGTGTCGCCCCGCTTCGCGGGGCAGAAGCGATGGCCTGGCATCACCTGGAGGGACTCTGACTTAGGGCCTCGTGCACGAGCCGCTGGAAGTGCTGGATCAGGTGCTCGCTCGAAGGCAGCAGACGGCCGTGCGGGACCATCCCCGAGGAGAGACCGAGCTGAACGGACGCGACGAGCGACGCGTCCTCGAGGCCTACCTGGTCCGCGAACGCCATCATCTCCTGCGCGGTCTCCTCGGAGACCTCCGCGTAGAAGAAGTACTCGGTCGAGCCCGCGCAGCGGCCCGGGCCGGCCGGGCGCGTCACGTCCACCGACATGTTCCCAGGCCCGGGATCGATGTTGAGTGTGAAGTTGGGCCAGAGCATGTGGTACTGCGCCTGCTTGACGTCGGCGTCCGCCAGGTAGGCCACCTTGCCGTTGGCGGAGTCGCGCACCTCTCCGAACTGGCTCGAGACCAGGCCATCGGAGCGCAGCTCGTACTCGTCCGCCCCGACGTCGATCACCTTCGAGAAGCCGGGATGTGCGACCGCGCAGTGGTAGCACTCGAGGTAGTTCTCGACCGCGATCTTCCAGTCGCACTCGATCTCCCATTCGTTGCGGACGCGAAAGCGCAGGCGGTCGAGCTCGACACCGCTCTCGGCCACGTAGCCGGGGAGCGGGCCCAGCGCGTCGGCAAGCGGGCCGGCCTCGGGATCCGGGTTCACGAAGACGAGCGGCCCCCAGGCCTCGGTCGCGACCGGGAGCATCGAGAAGCCTTCCCTGTCGAAGCCGGCTTCGCGCTCGGAGCGCGGGGCCTTGCGGAGCGTGCCGTCGAGGTCGTACGTCCACGCGTGATACGGGCACTGGAGCGCCTTGCGGTTGCCGTCGCCCTGCGCGATCAGGTGTCCCCGATGACGGCAGACGTTGACGAACCCGCGCAGGACGTCCTCGCGGTCGCGCACGACCACGATCGGGATCTGCCCCGCGAAGCAGGTGAAGAAGTCGCCGGCGCTCTCGACGCGGTCGGCCCGGCCCGCGTACTGCCACGAGCGCGCGAAGATTCGTTCCCCTTCCAGGCGCTGGATCGCCGGGTCGGCATACCAGTCGGCGGGAAGCGTCGCGCCGGCCGCGAGCACGGCGCCTAGATCCGTCTCCATCTTCAAATTCTACGCCGTCAAGTCAGCAGCCATCTCCTCGAAGGCG
>JBOHAB010000057.1:0-13783 GCA_050697655.1 Gaiellaceae bacterium | reverse complement strand
GCCCGCAAGCACGGGCCTTTTGAGTTGATGGAGATGGGAGCCGTCAGTCGGCGGTGTCCAAAGAATGTCCACCCGCTCGAGAAATGCGGGCGTCGAAGGCGTCGAGCAAGCCGAGTTCGTGCTCGTACGCGTCCGGAGCGAGGTGGCCGTACGTCCGGTCGATCATCTCGAGCGAGGTACCCATCCTTCTCGACAGGGCGAAGAGTGAGATGCCTGCGGCGATGGAGAACGTCGCGTACGTGTGCCTGAGGTCGTAAGGCCGTCGGTACTCGAGGCCGGCCCCCCGGAGCGCCGGCTTCCAGTGTCGCTCCCGGAAGTTGTGGAGGTCCAGATAGCCGCCGCGGGCGCCGGGGAACAGGAGCGGCGTGTCGAGCCGCGCGGGCCGGGCATCAAGGGTGGCGAGGACGCGGCTTCGAAGGGGTATCCGGCGCCGCGACCGGTGCGTCTTCGGATACTCCTTCAGCTTCCCGCTCGCGAAGACTCGCTGGACGCTGACGACGCGCCGCTCGCGGTCGATGTCACGACGCTCCAACGCGATCCACTCTTCGGGCCTGAGACCAGTTCCGGCGGCGAAGGCCGGGATTCCGCGATGGAGCGGACGGAGCTCGGCGGCAACTAGCTCCAGTTCCTCCCACGAGAACGTCCTCATCTCGGCCTGCCTCGGCGCAGGGTTCGGTACGACGGTCGCCGGGTTCGCGTCGAGGTAGCGGCACCGATCTACCCCTGATCCTGGCCGACGATTCATCTACCAGCAAATGAAGTGGCTATCCTCGGATATCAAACGGATGCAGTGTGAGAAGCTGACATCCGCACCCGGGGAGACTGTTCCGTTCGCGTCGACCTACGAGGCTGACGCGCACTTCCGTAAGCAAAATGGCTTCTATCTCGGCGATAAGCGAGTATGGACAACGAACCTACCCAAGAAGCGATACTTAGATAGTCGACTCTACGAGGACAAGACCAGGTCGTGGACCGTCGGAACGCGAAGTATGAGGAAGATGAAGGCTGGCACTGTGTACTGGACACACATGACGACCAAGCGCGGGAAGGCGAACCGTGACAGAGGGCCTATTTATGGGCAAATCGGTACTCCCGCGTTTGGAGGCTGCCCTTGGAACTTCTGCGTGTTTGGCCTCGGCTCGACGACAATATTCTCATCGTACCGCGCGCCAGGGACGACGCATTGGTGTCGCTCTGACGTGTGTGGAGGAGGGGACTAGCGAGGCTAACTCTTACCAATGATGAAGATACAAGGCGCCTCGGATCGCATTCGATTCCATCATCGATCAGGTCGCGTACGACTCGCGGCCGCAAGTCCAATGCCACCCGTTCCGTCGGATCCCTCTAACGCGAACGATGACTGACCGCGGGACATATCGAGCAGGCCTTAGACGTTCGTTTATTCTCGTTGTATCATTGCTAATGGCGCTCGTCGTGGTCTGGGCGACGGGGATGACCGTGGCCGCTCAGGTTGCTGAGGAGGATTGCATCTCCTATGCATCTGAGGTGAACGCGGTCAATCATCGGGTAAATGCAGGCCTGATCGGCTGGACCTGTGCCCGAAACGCCCCTGGCGATTCGGAACCGAGCAAGACAACGTGGTTCTGGGAGTACGCACTCCGGATCGTCGACTGAGCTGGGCAGTGCAGAGGGGAGCACCTGCGCGCAGGCAAGCATTCGGCGACGCGCTTTTGTGGAGCTCCCCCGCTTCCGTGGACGGCTGACTGCTTGGACCGTGTTATATGATCGGCGGGAAGGATCGGCAGCCGCGCAGTTGGTGCGTTCGAGTGGACGTCCGATGCGGGATATCGCCCGGGAGTTGGGAGTCTCACACGAGTCGGTCCGTCTCTGGATGCGCCAGCACGAGTTCAACGCGGCCGAGTGCGACTGGCCTGACGAGCGAGGAGCGTGAGGAGCTGCATCATCCAGCGCCGCCAGTCCCGACCGCAGGTTCCGGGTTGACCGAATTCCGCCGTCGTGAAATGGTCGGGGCATGCGAGGTTTCGGCCTGATCGTCGGACTCGGGTTGCTGCTCAGCGCGCCGCAGGCGTCCGCTTCGGCGGTTGTTGTCTGTCCGATCGGCGCCGCCGCGACGATCGTCGGAACTCCACGGGACGACCGTCTCGTCGGGACTCCCGGGCGGGACCTGATCAAGGGCCTCGCCGGCGACGACATAATTCGAGGCCTTGACGGCCGAGACGTCATTTGCGCCGGCAAGGGAGACGACGTCATACACGGTGGGCCGGGCGCGCGCGACCATTTGGAAGGAGGGCCGGGCTCGGACCTCATTCGCGGCGGTCGAGGGCAGGACTTCATCGTAGACGGGCCCGGATCGGACGTCGTGTTGGCCGGTGCCGGCCCCGATCAAGTCTTGGGCGGGGGTCCCGGCGCCGACACCTACCGCCTGGGACCGGGCAACGACAGCGCCGAAGACACCCGCGGCCACGACGTCTACCACGGCGGGCCGGGCTTAGATCTCTTCACGCTCGGGCTCGTTCCTTCCGGAGGGAATGACTCCTTCTCTGGAGGCGTCGGCTTCGACGCGGTTCAGTACGTGGGCGGGGGGTCGGTAATGATTGATCTCGGCGCGGGTGTGGTGAGCGGCGCTCCCGGCAAAAAGACGCTCCACTCGATCGAATGGGCGGCAGGGTCGATCGGGGACGACACCTTGATCGGAACGAACGAGGACAACCTCCTCAGAGGGTTCTCCGGGGACGATCGCGTCGAAGCGCGGGGAGGAGACGACATTCTCGTCGGCGACTCGGGAACCGACGCTCTTGACGGCGGATCGGGGACCGACAGGTGCCTTTTGGGCGAGACCATCTCGAGCTGCGAAGCAGAGGAACGTCGCGTCACGCGGAACGAGTGGGCGGGTCAAACAGCGCTGATCCGGCTCCTCGGGAGTTAACGGCCGGCCACCGTTCGTTCACCCGCATGGTCGAGAGGGCGGCCTCCACGATTGGCGGACGTCAGCCGCGGATTCCGGCCGGTTTGGCGCGCGCGCTAGCGCGCAGCCCTTACGCAAGGTTTCCCCGGCAAATCGGATTTCGGTCCTCGGGCTTCTTATCCCTGACAACGATCAACTGCTGGGGAAGTGGCCGCCTCCTGCGGGTGAGGGAGGGATGAGATCAGAGTGGAGAGGCCAAGAGCTCGGTCTACGCGGTCGTTTGCTGATCTGCTAACCAAGTGTCCAAGAAATGTCCAAGCGAAGAGAATCCCGCCGACCCATGCTCTAGGGTCCCTCATGCCGAGTGGCGTGCGAGGCCGCTCGCTGAGCCAAGTCCGACCATCCCGCGTCAACTGACTCCATCGCTCAGGCTGCCCTGCGGAGGCAGAGGTCGCACGTTCGAATCGTGCCGGGCGCACTGCGTCGTGCCGGCTCGCGCCTAGGGCCACTGCGGCTCGCACGGCTCCTCGCGCGCCAGGTCTCGCCAGTCGGCCTCCCTTGTCGGCGAGAAGACGTCGACCACGACGGCGCCCTCCGCGCCCGCGCGGACCTCGTGCGGGACGTCGGCGGGGATGTTCCACGTACCGCCGGGCCCGAGCTCCTGTGTCTCGTCGGCGACGCGGAACTCGACGCTTCCCGAGATCACCAGGCCCAGCTGCTCGCTCACGTGTTGATGCTCGGGCACGAGCGCGCCGGGCTCGAGCTCGACGACCGCCAGGGTCGTCTGCCCGCCGTGGATCTCCCGCGCCACCACGTTGTCCCAGATCCGCAAAGGCCCGACGGCCTCAATGTTCTCGAACGCGGTCATCCTCGCTACCTCCTGGGAGCCTAACGGGGGGAGGCCCGCGATTGCCGAAACCAGGCCCGTGGCTGAGCTCCCGACCATCTCGACCTCGAACGGCATCGCGACGTCTCGTCTCGGCCTGAGCTCGTAGCTCGCTGGACCGTGCTCGGCCTGCTGACTGCCATCTCGGTTGTCGCTCTCGTGGGCGTGTTCGGTCAGGACGCACGGGAATCCGCCGCCTCAGCCGGCGCCGAGCTCGAGGTCTCGGCGCCGACGCGCCCCCGCGGCGGCCTCTTCTTCCAGGGACGCTTCACGGTGGACACACGCGAGCCGATCGAGAACGCCACCCTGGCGCTCGGCCCGGGCTGGCTCGAGAACATGCACATCAACACGATCGAGCCCGCGCCGACGGAGGAGACGAGCCGGGACGGTGACCTCGCGCTCTCCTTCGGACCGCTGGCCGGAGGCGATCGCTTCGTGTCTACATGCAGTTCCAAGTCAACCCGACGAACGTCGGGCGGCGGTCGGCCGACGTCGCTCTCTACGACGACGAGACGCCGATCGTCTCCGTCGACCACACGCTCACGGTGCTTCCCTAATGGACATCGTCCTCCGAGCCTTCGTCGCCTTCGCCTTCGTCGTCGTCGTCACGCGGGTGATCGGCAGGCGGGAGCTCTCGTCGCTCGAGCCGTTCGACCTCATCCTCGTGATCGTGCTCGGCGACCTGATCCAGCAGGGCGTCACCCAGAGCGACTACTCGCTCACCGGCCTCGTTCTCGCGGGCGGGACGTTCACCCTTCTGACGGTGGCCGTCTCCTACCTCGTCTTCCGCTTTCGCCGAGTGCAGCCGCTCTTCGAGCCGGAGCCGTTGATCCTGGTCGAGGACGGGAACGTGATCGACTGGAATCTCCGCCGCAAGCGGCCTAGGGCGGATGAACTCGCCGCCGAGGCGCGTCTCCAGAAGATCCCCCTCTCGCAGATGTGCGCGGGGCGGTGCTCGAGACGAGCGGCAAGATCAGCTTCATTACCCGAAACGGCGGGTAGCCTGAGCGGGTGCGGATCTGCTCGCTCGTCCCAGCCGCGACCGAGACGCTCTTCGCCTTGGGGCTCGGGGATCAGGTGGTGGGCGTCACGCACGAGTGTGACTGGCCGCCTGAAGCCGCCGCCAGGCCGATCGTCACCGCATCTCTGATCCAGACCGGCGATCTCTCGAGCGTCGAGGTCGACCGCGTCGTCGCCGAGACTGCCCGGGACGGACGGCCGCTCTATGCGATCGACGAGGAGCGCTGGGCAGAAGTCGCCGCCGACGTCGTCGTGATGCAGGAGCTCTGCGAGGTCTGCGCCGTCTCCACCGACCAGGTGGAGGGAGTCTTGCGCGCCCGCCCGCTCGACGTCGACGTGGTGGACTTCTCTCCCTCGACGCTGGCGGGCATCGGCGAGGCGATCCAAGCGCTCGGCGAGCGTTTGGAAGCCCCGGGCGAGGCGGACGAGCTGGCGGCGGGGATGCGGAGCCGGCTCGAGCGCGTGGCCTCGGCGCTCGCGGCCGTCGAGAGCTCGCCGCGCGTCTTCGTCACCGAGTGGCTCGAGCCGCCGTACTCCGCCGGCCATTGGGTACCGGACATGGTCGCCACGGCAGGCGGGACCGACGTGGCCGGTACGTCCGGCGAGCCGTCGCACCGGATGCGCTGGCCTGACGTGGCCGCGCTCGAGCCTGACGTCGTAGTCCTCGCGCCGTGCGGCTTCGATCTCGACCGCACGCTCTCCGAGGTTGTCCCCCTCGAGCTCTCGGCCCAGCTTCTGGGAACTCCGGCCCGTCAGGAGAGCCGCGTCTTCGCGGTGGACGCAAACGCCCTCTTCTCCAGGCCCGGGCCCCGCGTCGTCGACGGCGTGGAGGTGCTCGCGCACCTGCTCCACCCGAGTGAGTACCCGGACCCGGGCGCCGCCTGGAGTCGCGTTCGCGTCTAGGGCTCGAGGCGAATCCGGATCTGGCTTCCTACGAGCTCGACCGGATAGCGCCGTGCAGGCTCGTCGCCGGCGAGGCAGGCCCCGGTCTCCAGGTCGAACCGCCAGCCGTGGTAGGCGCACTCGAGCACGTCGCCGAGGATCTCACCTTCGACAAGCGGGTTGCCCTGGTGTGGGCAGGCGTTGTCGAGCGCGTGCACTTCGCCACCGACGCGGAGCACGACGATCTCGCGATCCCCGGCCTCGACCACGATACGGTCGCCGCTCAGGCTCTCCGCGGGGAAGCTGAGCCAGTGTTCGCTCGAAGGGGGCGGCCCCACGCGGCCTAGACTATCCGGCCGCCATGCCGCTCTTTCTGCGTGAAGCCGACGTCGAGGAGCTCCTCAATCCGGCCGAGGCCGTCGAGGTCGTCGAGGCCTGCTTCGAGCGCATCGCCCGCGGAGTTGTCGAGAATCGGCCGCGCTCTCGGCTCGGGCTCGAGCACGGACGCCTGCACGTGATGGCAGCCTCCGACCTCGAGTTGGGCCGGGCAGGCGTGAAGACCTACGTGGGCTTCGCGGAAGGCACGCGCTTCGTCGTCGCCCTCTTCGCAGCGGATGGCCCAGAGCTGCTCGCCCTGATCGAAGCCGACCGCCTCGGCCAGCTCCGCACCGGGGCGGCGAGCGCGGTGGCGGCGCGGCGACTGGCGAAGCCCGGAGCGCGCACGCTCGGTCTCATCGGCACCGGCTGGCAGGCTGAGAGTCAGCTCGCGTGTCTGCGCGCCGTGCTGCCTGAGCTCGAGCGCGTGGTCGCCTACTCGCGGGACGCAGGGCGGCTCGAGGCGTTCTGCGAGCGATTCGGCTGCGAGGTGGGCGACTACAACAAGGACGCGGCCGAGCAGGACGTGGTGGTAACGATCACGACGTCCCGCGATCCGGTGCTCAGAGGCGAGTGGCTGCGACCGGGGGCGCTTGTCTGCGCCGCAGGCGCGAACCGGCTGGAGGCCCGCGAGCTCGACAACGCGGTGCTCGAGCGTGCCACGTTCGTCTGCTGCGACTCGCTCGAGCAGGCGAGGATCGAGGCAGGCGACCTCGTCGAGCCGGTCGAGCGCGGCGTCCTCGATTGGCTCGAGGTGCACGAGCTCGCCGAGGTGGTCGGCGGTGAGACGACCGGCCGTCAGCACGACGACGACATCGTCGTCTTCAAGAGCGGCGGCATCGCCGCGGAGGACGTCGCGGCGGCCTCCTTCGTCTACGAGCGTGCGCTGGAGCGCGGCGTCGGGAGTGCCCTCTAACGAAGGTCCTCGGGAAGGAGATCCAGCAGGAGGCCGTCGTGCCAGTCGCCGTCGACGCCTCGCTCGTAGCGACGCATGACGCCGACGCGCTTGAACCCGACGCGCTCGTAGGCCCGGATCGCCCGCTCGTTCGCGAGGGCCGGGTCGATCGTGATGCGATGGTGGCCGCGTCGCTCGAAGAGCCACCGGGCGAGCGTCCGCACCGTGTCGACCCCGAGCCCCTGCCCTTGCCAGGCAGTCCCCAGGAAGAGGTCGATGTTGGCATGCCGGTAGTCGGGATCGAGCTCCTCGCCGGCCTCGACGAGCCCGATCGGCTCGCCGTCGAGCTCGACGGTGAAGACCAAGGCGTCCTCCTCGGGGCCGGCCTTCTCGAGGAGGTCCTGCTCGGTCAGCCCCAGCCACCAGCGCGCGACCTCCGGCTCGGCCGCGATCTCGGCGAGACGCGGGACATCTGCGGTCTCCAGCGGGCGGAGCGTCACCCGCTCGCCGCGGAGGCGCTCGGCGGTCAACTGCCTAGTGCTCGCGGACGCGCTCGGCGGCCATCGCCGCCGTGTCCTCGCCTACTGCCCTGATGACCTCGGGCCGCTCGAGGAGGCGCAGGCGCTGCTCGTCAGTCGCCCTGTTCTTGAGATAGGGGTCGTCGAGGATGTCCTCGAGCGAGCGTCCCTGGCGGTGCTCGCGGACGACGTAGGATGCGAGAGCCTCTTCCTTCGAGATCCCCCGGCTGGGCTCCGTCCGGGTCTCGTCACCCTTGCCGAAGAGCTTGGAGAAGAACCCCACGGAGCGATTGTATCCTTGCGTGGTAGTGGAGCCCGAAGGCATGCGATTTGCCGCGCGGACCTTGCAAGGGCTGGGAGAAGACGGAGGCCGCGAAGAGATTCTGATCTGGATCGAGCGGCGGCCGGGCGCCCTCTGGGCAGTTGGAAGGGCGATCGACATCGGCAACCGCAGGACCCCGCAGCCACGCGCTGACGACTACGTGTTCGAGGGCTACGAGATGGGAGACGCGCTCGCCGCCGCGAACACGGCGCTCAGGGACGACCTCGAGGTGTCGGCCGAAGAGGGGCTCACCGAGCCCGTGCCCTTGTTCGCCGAGGACGAGCTCCTGAAACCGCTGGAACGCTGGTTCTTCGGGCACAAGCCCTGAGCCAGGCTTCGGAGGCCGCGCGAGGTTCCAAGCGCCCCTCCACCAGGGGCCACCCCGTGCCTCCACCCGCTTTCAAGCGTAGCGGGGAAAAGCGCACGCGTTTCGCGCGGATCGTGCCGAAAGCGTAGAACGGAGCTACGTGATGCCGATCCGCATCGCGAGCTCGTGCGAGATGGCGTGCTCGCGGCCCTCGACGGCGATCGTGACCGGGCCGTCGAACGGCTCCGCGCGGCGCATCGTCACGAGCCCGCCGGGCACCAGCTGCAGGCCGGCCAGGTAGCGAAGTAGCTCGGAGTCCGAGTCCGGCACTCGGCGAATGGTCGCCTGCTCGCCGGGCTCGAGCGCATCCAGGGAGCGCAGGCGCTTCGTCTCCATGCGAAGCCCCGCGTCCGGGATCGGGTCGCCGTGCGGGTCGTGCGTCGGGTAGCCGAGCTGCTCGTCGATTCGCGCCTCGAGCTCCTCGGAGAGGACGTGCTCGAGCTTGTCCGCCTCGGCGTGCACCGCGTCGATCGGGACGCCGAGCGTCTCCGCCAGGTACTGCTCGAGCAGGCGGTGATGCCGGATGACCTCGAGCGCGATCTTCCTCCCAGCTTCGGAGAGCTCGACGCCGCGGTAAGGGGAGTGCTCGGCGAGCCCGAGGACGGCGAGCTTCTTCAGCATCGACGTCACCGACGAGGGGGCGACGCCGATCCGCCGCGCGATCGCGCTGGTCGTCGGACGGGTCCCTTCGGACTGGAGCTTGTAGATCTCCTTCAGGTAGTCCTGGATCGCCGCGGAGAGGTCGGGCTTACTTTTAGACACGTCTCAAATTCTAGTGCGGGCCCGTTGGGAGGACGGCTGAGCAGACGGGCTTGCTAGCCTCGCGCCCTCTGCACATTCGTCTTGGACATAGTCCCGACCCGGACGACGCGTTCATGTTCTGGGGTCTCGCCGCCGGTCGCGTGGACGCTCGCGGTTTCGAGTTCGAGCACGTGCTCGAAGGGATCCAGACGCTGAACGAATGGGCGCTCGAGGGCCGGCTCGAGGTCACGGCGATCTCCCTCCACACGTATCCGTTCGTCCAGGACCGCTACGTCATCCTCCCGCACGGGGCGAGCATTGGCTCGGGCTACGGCCCTGTCGTCGTCTCGAAGCGCCCGCTCGAGAAGGCCGACCTCGCGGACGTCGAGGTTGCCGTCCCGGGCCGCATGACGACGGCGTTCCTCGTCCTGAGCCTGTACGTCGGCGGAGGCTTTCGCTATCGCGAGGTGGCCTTCGACGAGATCATGGACGAGGTCGAGGCGGGCCGAGCCGAGGCTGGCCTCCTCATCCACGAAGGTCAGCTGACGTACGCCTCCCGGGGCCTGCATCGCGTGGTCGACCTCGGCGAGTGGTGGCTGCTCGAGACCGGCTTGCCTCTGCCCCTCGGGATCAACGTCGCCCGCCGCGACCTGGGCAACGACGTGCTTCCCGAGCTGTCCGAAGTCCTCCGCGACTCCATCCGGGCCGGGTTGGCCAACCGCGACGAGGCGCTCGCCTACGCGCTCCAATACGGCCGCGGGCTCAGCACCGAGCTTGCGGACAAGTTCGTGGGCATGTACGTCAACGAGCTGACGGAGGACTACGGGGAGGAAGGGCGTCAGGCGGTGGCGGAGCTCCTCCGCCGCGGCGAGGAAGCGGGGGCATTCGAGCGCCCCGTGCGGGTCGAGTTCGTCACTTAGCCGCGTCGAATCGCCTCTTACGTAGGGGCACCCCTCTCCCACCACCCGCTTCTCAGCGTAACGCCGAGATTCGCGCGTGTGTGGAGCCGAAGGTGCCAAGACCGATGCGAGATTGGGCCGAAAATGGTCGGCACGGAGGCGCTCAGCTCGAGTCTGACGCAGCCCGCGTCACTAGACTCAGGTCGTGCCCGAGGCCGTCGTCCTGTCAGCCGTCCGCACGCCCGTGGGTCGTTACGGCGGCGCCCTCGCCGGCGAGCGGCCGGATGATCTCGCGGCCCTCGTCATCCGTGAGGCCGTCGAGCGGGCCGGCGTTCCCGCAGGAGAGATCGAGGACGTCTACTTCGGCGCCGCCAACCAGGCAGGCGAGGACAACCGCAACGTCGCCCGCATGGCGGCGCTGCTCGCCGGGCTTCCTCAGGAGGTGGCGGGCGTCACGGTCAACCGGCTCTGCGCCTCCGGGCTTTCCGCGGTCGTCTCGGCCTGTCACGCCGTCAAGGCCGGAGACGGCGAGCTCTTCGTCGCGGGCGGGGCCGAGTCGATGACGCGCGCGCCCTTCGTCACGGAGAAGCCGGAGCAAGCCTTCCCGCGCGGCAACTCAACGTCGTGGGACACGACACTCGGCTGGCGCTTCCCGAATCCGCGGATGGAGGAGATGTTCCCGCTCGAGTCGATGGGTGAGACCGGCGAGAACGTCGCCGAGCGCTTCACGGTCACCAGGGAGGACCAGGACGCCTTCGCGCTCGAAAGCCAGCGTCGGCACGCTGCCGCCGTCGAGGCCGGCCGCTTCGACGACGAGCTCGTACCGGTCGGCGACCTCACGCGTGACGAGCATGCACGCCCGGACACCTCACTCGAGAAGCTCGCGTCGCTGAAGCCCGCTTTCCGGGCGGACGGCACCGTCACCGCCGGGAACTCGAGCGGGATCAACGACGGCGCCGCGGCCCTCGTCGTCGCCAGCGCGGAGAAGGCGGCCGCGCTCGGCATCGAGCCCCTCGGGCACTTCGTCGCCAGCGCGGTGGCGGGCGTCGACCCCCGGATCATGGGCGTCGGCCCGATCCCCGCCGTTCGGAAGCTGCTCACCAGGGCCGGCGTCGATCCGGGCGAGCTCGACCTGGTCGAGCTGAACGAGGCGTTCGCCTCGCAGAGCCTCCAGGTCATCCGTGAGCTCGGGCTCGATCCGGCGCTCGTGAACGTCAACGGCGGCGCCATCGCCATCGGGCATCCACTCGGGATGAGTGGCGCACGCCTCGTCGTCACGCTCCTGCACGAGCTTCGCCGGCGCGGCGGCCGCTACGGCCTCGCGACGCTCTGCGTCGGCGTGGGCCAGGGCCAGGCGGCTCTCTTCGAACGAGCCCGCTAGGGCGTCGCGAGCTTCGCGGCCAGGTAGCGCCTCGAGCGCTGGACGAGCATGTTGGCGACGAGCGCGATCGCCAGCGCGTTGACGAGGTGGAGCGCCTTGATCTCTCCGATGTCGATCTGGATGAGGACGATCTGGCCGATGTTGAGGAGGACGAGCAGGAGCGCGAGACCTGAAAGCGGGCGCGGCAGCTTGGAGGCGAGAGCGAGCACGAGGAGCACGATCGCGATCAGTCCCAGGATGAACCCGAGCCCTTTGTGGGCGTCGTAGGACGTCGTCCCGAAGACGCCGAGGCCGGCGAGGAAGAACTGGGCGACGACGCCGAACAGATAGACCACGGCGAAGCCGTAGAAGATCACCCTCCCCTGGGACACGTCCTCGACTGTACGGCACTCGGAGGACGCGGCCACGGTATCGTCCTCCCCGATGGCGGTGGCGACACGGCGAGAGTACGGCCTCTTCATCGACGGGGAGATTGCAGAGCCTGCCGACGGAGACGTCCGCGATCTCGTCGAGCCCGCGACGGGCAAGCCTCTCGTCCAGGCGGCTACAGCCGGAACCGCTGACGTCGACCGGGCGGTCGCGGCTGCGCGGGCGGCGCTCGAGGGTGACTGGGCCAAGACGCCGCCGAACGAGCGCTCGCGACTGCTGCATGCGCTCGCCGACGCGATCGTCGCGAACCGAAAGGAGCTGACCGAGCTCGAGACCCGGAACGTCGGCAAGGCGGTCAGCTCGACCAAGCCCGAGGTGATCGTCGCGGCCGAGAGCTTCCGCTACATGGCCTCGGCGATCGGCTCGATCGAGGGAGGAACCCGGCCGTTCGGCCGCTCGATCCTCTCCTACTCGCTCAAGGAGCCGGTCGGCGTCACCGCGCAGATCGTCCCCTGGAACTACCCGATCATGCTGGCGGGCTGGAAGCTGGCGCCGGCGCTCGCCGCCGGCTGCACGACCGTGCTCAAGCCGGATCCGGCGACGCCGCTGACGGCGCTGCGCCTGGCGGAGCTGGCTGCCGAGGTCGGGATTCCTGCGGGCGTCGTCAACGTCGTGCCGGGTGACGGTCCGACCACCGGGGCCTACCTGGTCTCCCACCCGGGAGTGGACAAGGTGTCGTTCACGGGCTCGACCGCGACCGGGTCGGAGATCATGCGCCTCTGCGCCGATCCGGTGAAGCGCGTCAGCCTCGAGCTCGGAGGCAAGAGCCCTGCCCTCGTCTTCGCCGACGCCGACCTCGAGGACGCGGTCGCCTCGACGGCGTACGGGATCTACTACTCGGCTGGGCAGAGTTGTGAGGCACGCTCGCGGCTCCTCGTCGAGCAGAGCGTCTACGACGAAGTCGTCGGGCGGGTCGCAGACAAGGCGGGCGCGGTCAAGGTCGGCGACCCGCTCGACCCAGAGACGCACATGGGCTCCCTCATCTCGGAGAGTCACCGCGAGAAGGTGCACGGGCTCGTGGAGACAGGCCGCGGCGAGGGCGCCGAGATCGTGACCGGGGGCGAGCCCGTGGCCGGCGACGGGGCCTTCTATCCCCCGACCGTGCTCGCCGGCGTCGAGAACGGCCAGACGGTCGCGCAGGAGGAGATCTTCGGCCCGGTGCTCGCCATCATCCCCTTCGAGGACGAGGCGGACGCGATCCGGATTGCCAACGACGTCCGCTACGGCCTGATGGCGACGGTGTGGACCGGCGACCCGGCGCGCGGACACCGGCTTGCGCGCAGAATCAAGTCCGGGACGTTCACGATCAACCTCCCGTACGGCGCCTTTCCCGGGATCCCCTTCGGCGGCTACAAGCAGTCCGGCTTCGGGCGCGAGCAGGCCCTCGAGACGCTGCAGATGTACCTGGAGACGAAGGCGGTCCTGCTCTCGACGGGCGACCGCCCGACAAACCCATGGGGCCTCTAGAGAGCTAGCGCTTGAGCACCAGCGCCGCACCCAGGGCTAGGAGCACGAGGCCGATCAGGCGCTCCGGGGTGACCGGGATCTTCTCCAGGCCGAAGAGGCCGAAGGCGTCGATCAAGACGCCCATCGCCAGCTGACCGGCGATCAGGAGGCCGATGGTGGCGAACGTCCCGATTCGCGGCGCCGTGAAGGTGATCGTGGTGACGACGATCGCGCCCATCACGCCTCCGATCCAAAGCCAGGGTGGCTCCCGCACGCTGGCGCCGAGGTTCCCGAATCCCTGGCGCGCGATCAGGAGGACGGCGCAGACGATCAGCGCCGCCCCGATCGAGCCGAAGGCCGTCGCCTCGAGCACGCCGATCCGCTTGCCGAACGCTCCGCTCACGGCCACCTGAACAGACCCCGCGAGCCCCGCCACGATCGAGAGAAAAACCGCTACTGACGTCGCGGACACGGCGGCGAGGATAGCGGCCTCGATTCGGCCGCGGGGGCCAAGGTGGCCGACGCAAGGCGCGAGTAGACTCACCCCATGGTCTTACGGGAGCGCAGCGCTACCGACGCCGTTCAGGACGCACGCGAACGCTACGTCGCCGCCGGCGTCGCCACGCCGCCGCTCGTCGTCTCCCGCGCCGAAGGCGCCCGAATCGAGGACGTCGACGGCCGCTCCTACATCGACTTCGCGGGCGGCCTCGGCTGCCAGAACACGGGACACGGGCA
>JBOHAB010000056.1:0-13873 GCA_050697655.1 Gaiellaceae bacterium | reverse complement strand
AGACGGGGAGGGCGGCGTGCTGACGCTCGGCGAGCGCGACTGTTCCATCCAGCGACGCCACCAGAAGCTCGTGGAGGAGGGGCCTTCGCCCGCGGTCGACGGAGAGCTCCGTGCCGAGATGGAGGACGCCGCCCGGCGCGCCACGGAGGCACTTCGCTACCGGGGCGCGGGCACGATCGAGTTCCTTCTCGACGAGGCCGGCCACTTCTATTTCATCGAGATGAACACGCGGCTCCAGGTCGAGCATCCGGTCACCGAGCTGATCACCGGGATCGACCTCGCGCAGGCGCAGCTTCGCATCGCCGCCGCGGAAGGCCTGCCGCAGACCGGTCGCGCCGTGCTCCGCGGGCATGCGATCGAGCTCCGCATCAACGCCGAGGATCCGAGGCGCGACTTCCTGCCCTCGCCGGGGACCGTCACCCGTTTCCGGCCGCCGCTCGGCCCTGGCGTTCGGGTCGACACCCACGTCGTCGACGGCTACGTGATCCCGCCCTTCTACGACTCTCTCGTCGCCAAGGTGCTCGCGTGGGGAGAGGATCGCCCGGCCGCGGTTCGCCGGGCGCGCCGGGCGCTGACAGAATTCGAGCTCGAGGGGGTTCCTACGACCCGAGAGCTGGCGATGGACATCCTGGACAGCGAGCCGTTTGCGAGCGGGCGGTATACGACGGCGTTCATCGGGGAAGCCGGCGCGTCGTTCGGCTCGCTCGCCGTGGAGTCGTCGTGACGAGCCGCCGGGCCGCCCGCCGGACGGCGCTCGAGCTCCTCTACCAGTGGGACTTGACCGGACAGCCGCTCGTGAGCCTCCACGGAGGCGATGTCGACCCGTTCGCCCTGGAGCTGGCCGAGGGCGTCGCTGCGCAGGCCGACGAGCTCGATGCGCGCATCACCGCAGCCTCGGACGAGTGGCCGGCCGATCGACTCGGCGTCGTCGAGAGGAACATCGTCCGGATGGGGCTCTTCGAGCTCGAGCGCGGGGACGTTCCGCTCGAGGTGGCTATCGACGAGGCGGTTTCGCTAGCCAAGCGGTACGCGAGCGAAGACGCCGGCCGGCTCGTGAACGGGATCCTCGGCAGGGTGGCCAGGGAGGCACGCACGTGAGCGAGCCCGACGCGGTCGCCCGACTGGAAGACCTGCTCGAGAAGGTCGAGTCGGCCCGAGCCGAGCTGGAGACGGCCGACGAACCCGAGCGCGCGGTGCAGATCCTCCAGGAGCTCGCCGACCTGGCCAAGGAGGTGCAGGCGGAAGTGGAGCGTGCGCGCAGGGAGGCCGATGCATCGGCCTGAAGCGCTGCGCGAGCTGACCGAGCGCTTTCTCGCGGAGCTGCCGTTCGCGCGGGAGCTCGGGAAGCTGGAAGAGGCGCTTCGCTACTCGCTGCTCGGCGGCGGCAAGAGAATTCGCCCGGTGCTCTGCCTGGCTACCGGCGAGGCGCTCGGCCGCGACGCCGCCGAGCTCTTGCCCGCGGGCTGCTCGCTCGAGCTCGTGCACACGTTCAGCCTTGTCCACGACGACCTGCCCGCCCTCGACGACGACGACCTGCGTCGCGGACAGGCGAGCTCGCACGTTCGCTTCGGCGAGGACGTTGCCATCCTCGCCGGCGACGCTCTCCTCGCAGAGGCGTTCCGCCTCGCGCTCCGCTACCCGTCGCCCGACGTCGCGCGCGAGCTCGCAGAGGCGACGCTCGGCATGATCGGGGGCCAGTACCTCGACGTGACCACCGACGGCGGGCTCGACACCGACGGGCTCAGGCAGCTCCACGCGCTCAAGACCGGCCGGCTGCTCCGCGCCGGCGTGACCACGGCCACCGCCGTGGCCCAGCTTCCCGAGGCGGAGCGAGCCACCTGGCGCGCCTTCGGGGACGAGCTGGGCGTGCTCTTCCAGATCGTCGACGACATCCTCGACGCGACCGGAACGGCGGAAGAACTAGGGAAGACGCCCGGAAAGGACGAGGCGGCCGGCAAGGTCACATACGTCTCGCTGCACGGGCTCGAGCGCGCCCGCGAGCTGGCGGACGAGGCGCGGGTGCGGGTCAACGAGCGGCTGACGAGCCTCCCGGCAGACACGTCAGTGCTCGCCGAGCTGGTGGACACCATCCGCGACCGGCATTCCTGATGCTCGACCGGCGATCAGCGCACCCACGGTTGACGGCTGCGACGCGGCGTCGGATCGTCGCGCTCGCCCTTGTCCGTACCGACCGGTACGGCCTGCGGCCGATCGCGGCGCCCCACTTGGTCGCAGCCGCCCCCGACGAGCACGCCGACCGCCGGCCGAACATCTGATGCTCCACCGGCCGGCCGCCGACGGCACGATCGTGATCGGCCAGCCGGCGCACGCCTGGGTCTCTGGCCAGATCGCGCGCGCCTGGGCTGATCCGTTCGAGCCGTGGGAGGAGGTGTGCCTCGGGGCCGAGCAGCACGACATCGCGTGGGCCGACTGGGAGCGCTCGCCCGAGCTCGACGCGGAGACAGGGCTGCCGTACACGTTCTCGGCGTTGCCGCGCCTCCGCCGCTTCGAGCTCTGGTCCGGAGCCGGGGAGCTCCTCCTGCCGCAGTCGCGCTACGCGGCGCTCCTCGTCTCGCTGCACGGCACGCTGCTCGAAGAGCGGTTCCCGACCAAGGGCGGAGAGGACGTGCAGCGCGCGCTCGCCGACTACCTCGAGCGCGAGGCCGACTTCCAGGCGCGCATCCTCGACTCGCTCCGCGGCGACCCCCGTTACGGCCCGCACGCGACGACCGACGCCGTCGAGCGGAACCGCGAGCTGATCTTCGTCTGGGACGGCCTCTCGCTGGCTCTCCTGCACGGCCTCATCGCAGAGCGGAGTGCTGCAGGACACACGCTTGCCCCGGTCGACGGCGATCCCGAGCATGTGACTGTCGCGCCCTGGCCTTTCCGCGAGGACGCCGTCACGGTCGCCTGCGAGGGCCGCGTGCTCCGCGAGACCTTTGCCGACGAGCAGGAGCTGCGCCGTGGCCTGGCGAGCGCGCCCTGGACGACGATCGATACGAGGCTCACCCGCGCTCATTCGTGACAGTTCGCCGACTGGGTGACGGGGTACGCTCTCCGCCATGACGGCCAAGAAGCGCCTGGATGTCCTGCTGGTCGAGCGGGGGCTCGCCGAGAGCCGCTCGCAGGCGCAGGCGCTCGTCCTGGCAGGACGCGTCAAAGGCCATTCGAAGGCCGGGGAGCAGGTCTCCGACGACGCCGAGCTGGAGGTCGCCGAGGGAGCGCGCTTCGTCTCGCGCGGCGGCGACAAGCTGGCCGCTGCCCTCGCGGCCTTCGCCGTCGACGTCGCCGGCGAGGACTGCCTCGACGTCGGCGCCTCGACGGGCGGGTTCACGGACTGCCTCCTCCAGGCGGGAGCTGCGCGGGTGATCGCGCTCGACGTCGGCTACGGCCAGCTCCACCCGAAGCTCCGGGAGGATCCGCGCGTGAGCGTGATCGAACGGACAAACGTGCGCGACCTACGCCGCGAGCAGCTGCCGTTTCGGCCGGCGTTCGTGGTCTGCGACGTCTCCTTCATCGCCCTCGCCAAGGCGCTTCCACCGGCGCTTGCCTGCGCCGAGCCGGGCTGGCGTGCGCTCGTCCTCGTCAAGCCGCAGTTCGAGGCCGGCCCGGCCGACGTCGGCAAGGGCGGCGTTGTCCGCGACCCGGGGGTGCACGAGCGGGTTCTCGACGACGTACTCGCGCGCGTGCCCGGCTGGGGCGCCCGGGTGCTCGGCGTTGAGCCGTCCGCGCTGCGCGGCCCCAAGGGGAACCAGGAGTTCTTCGTCTACCTCGCCGACGCCTCGGGAGACTCGTGAGCGGGGCGCCTAGCCGCATCGGCATCATGGCGACGCCGGGACGGCCCGAGGTTGTCGCGGAGGCCCGCACGCGCGTCGAGGAGGCGGCTGCTGCGAGCGGCATCGAGGTCGGAGCTCCGGAGGACGACGGGCTCGACCTGCTGCTCGTGCTGGGCGGGGACGGGACGATGCTGCGCGCGCTGCGAACGACACTCGGGAGCGGAACGCCGGTGCTCGGGATCAACTTCGGCAGGGTCGGGTTCCTCACGACCGTCGACGGGGACGAGCTCGACTCGGCCCTCGCGCTCGCGCTCGCCGGCGAGGTCCGGGTGGTCGACCTCTGCACGCTCGAGGCTCGCCTAGGTGGAGACATGCACGCGGCCGTCAACGACGTCGTCGTCACCAGCTCGCGGCCGGGGCGGATGGTCGAGCTCGGCTGGGAAGTGGCAGGCGAGAACCTGGGCGACCAGCCCTGCGACGGGATGATCTGCTGCACGCCTTCCGGCTCGACCGCCTACAACCTCTCGAACGGCGGGCCGGTGCTGATGTGGGGTCTGGAGGCGATGGCGATGACCTTCGTCGCCCCGCATTCGCTCCGTGCGAGAGCGCTCGTCGTCCCCCGCGGCCTCGACCTCCGGATCACGAACCGCTCGAAGGAGCTGCCGGTGACGGTGCTCGTGGACGGCCACGCCGTGGGCGAGCTGGAACGTGACGAGGAGATCGTGGTGGTTGTCGGGCCGGATCATTGCCGGCTCGCCCTGCTTCCGCAGGTGACGTTCTTCACGCGCTACCACGAGGTCTTTCCCTAAGGGAGAGCGCCCCTGCTTCGCCGCCTCCGAATCGAGAGCTTCGTCCTCATCCGCGAGGCTGACCTCGTGTTCGCGCCTGGCCTCAATGCGGTGACGGGCGAGACTGGCGCAGGCAAGACGATCCTCGCGCAGGCGATCGGTCTCCTGCTCGGAGCCCCCGGCGAGGCGGGCTACCTCGGCCCGGAGGCGCAAGAGGCCTACGTCGAGGCCGAGCTCGACCTCCCGGAGGGAATTCTGGACGACCTGGAGCTCGAGGCGATCGCCGACCTGCGGCCGGCCGGGGAGGAGGGGCTCGTCGCCGCACGGCGGGTGTTCGCGGACGGCCGGACCCGTGCCTATGCGTGGGGACGCGCCGTGCCGCGCGAGGACCTGGCGGCGCTGGTCGAGCGGGTCCTCGCCATGTCCGGTCAGTTCGAGCAGCGCCGCCTCGCCCGGCCCTTGCACCAGCTGGACGTCCTCGACGCGTTCGCCGGTGAGGAGCAGCTTCGTCGCCGCTCCGAGCTGCAGCACGCCTGGCGAGAGCTGCTGGCCGCGCGTCGCCGCCGCGACGAGCTTGCCGGGGCGGCCGCCGGCAGGGCCGAGCACCTCGCGGAGCTCGCCGAACTCGTTTCCCGCACCGAGGGGATCGCGCCTGGAGACGAGGAGCGCCTCCTGGCCGAGCGCGAGCGCTTGCGGCACCTGACCGAGCTGGCGGAGGCCGCGGCCGCCGGTGTCGAGGCGCTCGATCCCGAGCAGGCGGAGGTCCCCGGCGCGGCGACGAGGGTGGCGGAGGCGATCCGGGCGCTCGAGGCTGCCGCCGCGCTCGCGCCCGAGCTCGGCGAGGTCGCCGCCGACCTGGGCGAGGCCGAGATTCGCGTCCGTGAGGGCGCCTCGACCCTCCGCGGCTTCCTGGCCTCGCTCGAAGCCGAGCCCGGTAGGGTGGAGACGGTCGAGGCCGAGCTCGAGCGGATCGCCGAGGCGCGCCGGCGTTTCGGCGCTCCCGACACGGAGGAGCTGCTCGCCCGCGCCGGGCAAGCCCGGGCCGAGCTGGAGCAGGTCGAGGCGGGCGTCGACCCTCTGGAGGACGCCGAGCGCGCCGTCGCTGCGGCCGAGGAACGCGTCGAGTCCCTCGCGACCGCGCTTGCGGCCGCGCGGGCCCAGGCGGCGAAGCCCTTCGCCGAAGCAGTCGCTGCGGAGCTTCGCGGGCTCGGCATGGGCGACGGCGAGTTCCGGGTCGAGCTGGCCGAGCGCGATCCGGGCCCCACCGGCCGCGACGGCGTCTCCTTCCTCGTCCGCCCCAACCCCGGCCTCCCGTTCGCTCCCGCTGCGGAGACCGCTTCGGGCGGCGAGCTCTCGCGCATCGCGCTCGCCCTTCGCGCCGTCGCCCACGCCGCGGCGGGTGAGCCGACGGTCGTCTTCGACGAGATCGACGCGGGCATCGGCGGCCGGACGGCCCATGCAGTCGCGGACGCGCTCGCCCGGCTGGCCGAGCGGGCGCAGCTTCTCACGATCACGCACCTGCCGCAGATCGCGAGCGCCGCCGAGGCCCATTTCAGGGTGGAGAAGGTGCCGGGCGACCCCACCCACACCCGGATCCAGAGGCTTTCGGAATCCGAGCGGCGGGAAGAACTGGAACGTATGCTGGGCGGTGCCGAGTTTCTCTCCATGGTGCGCCCGAGTTGACCTTCGTCGAGTTCAACGGAACCGCGAGGCTGGACAAGCGTACGAAGCACCTCGTCAAGCGCCTCGGCCCTGACGACATCGCGATCATCGACCACCCCAACCTCGACCTGATCTCGGCCGAGGAGCTGCTCGAGAGCGGGGTGCGCGTCGTCGTCAACGTCTCGCCGTCCTCGACCGGCGCCTATCCGAATGCCGGGCCGCTCGCGCTCGTCGAGGGCGGCGTCTGCCTGATCGACGCGCCGGGCGCCGAGCTCTTCGAGGAGGTGAAGGACGGCGAAGCGCTCGTCGTCCGCGGAGCGAGTCTCTTCCGCAACGGCTCGCGCCTCGTCGCGGGCAGGGAGCGGGGCGCCGACGAGCTGGCCCACGACCTCTTCGAGCAGCGCGGCCGCGTCAGCGACGCGCTCGCGGCCTTCGCCGAGAACACGCTCCGCCACCTGCGGGAGGAAACGGCGCTCCTCTCGGAGGGCCTGCAGATGCCGCAGCTCAAGACGCGGTTCCGCGACCGGCACGCGCTCGTCGTCGCGCGGAGCGCCGAGACCAAGCGCGACCTCTCGATCGTCGCCCCGTACATCGGTGACTTCAGGCCGGTCCTCGTCGGCGTCGACGGCGGCGCTGACGCGCTCGTGGCGGCGGGGTACAAGCCCGACGTGATCGTCGGGGACATGGACTCCGTGACCGACAAGACGCTCCTCTCCGGCGCCGAGCTGGTCGTGCACGCGTACCCGGACGGGCGCGCGCCGGGCCGGCAGCGTCTCGACCGGCTCGGGCTGCCCTCCACCGTCTTGCCCACCCCGGGGATCTCCGAGGACGCCGCGATGCTGCTCGCCTACGAGAAGGGCGCCGAGCTGATCGTCGCCGTCGGCACCCGCTTCAATCTGATCGAGTTCCTGGAGCGCGACCGAGCGGGGATGTCCTCCACCTTCCTCACGCGCCTCAAGGTCGGCGAGAAGCTCGTCGACGCCCGGGGCGTGTCGCGACTCTTCCGCCCGCGCGTGGGCGTGGGGATGGTGCTCGTGTTCGTGCTCGCCGCGCTCGCCGCGATCACGACAGTCCTGATCGCCTCTCCGGAGCTCCGAGATCTCGTCTCGACGCTCGTCGAGCGCCTGCGGTCGCTCGTCGGCATCGAATGAGCCTCATCGAGGCGGAGGGCGAGGTCCAGTCCGAGCGTCGTGAGGTCTGGGCGCTCGTGGCCGAGCCGTACCACCTCCCCGACTGGTGGCCCGCCTACACCGGTGTCAAGCCGGACCGGAAAGGGCTCACCGAGAACGCGCGCTGGCAGGTGATCCGCAGCACGAGCCCCGGGTTCCTCCGCCGTCCCGAGGGAGAGGGGCTGATCGTGATCACGAAGGTGGTCGAGGGGTGGGAGCTCCGCTGGCATGACGTCAAGCAGGACCTCGAGGCGGGAGTCCTGCTCGACAACGCAGGCACCGGGCGCACGCGGGCGACCACGTTCGTCTCCGGCTCGTGGCTTCGCCTAATGGCCGAGGGCGCCCGCGGCCTCCCGGAGCGGGCGCTCACCCGCCTGCGCGACCTCTGCCAGACGGCCGCGACGCTCTAGAAACCTCCCAGCATCTACGCTCTCTGACGAATGTTCGGCCTTCGCTACCACGTGGCCTCGCTGGCGGCCGTCTTCGTCGCGCTGGCGGTCGGCATCCTGCTCGGCGTTGCGGTCTCCGGCAAGCTGACTGACGTCGGGGAGGATGCCGAGCGCCAGAATCTGGAGGAGGACGTCGAGCAGCTCCAGCAGGAGCTCGAGTCCGCACGCGCGCAGGCCGACGCGGCGACGGCGATGGGCGAGGGAGCCGACGAGCTCTTCACCCGCGCCTATCCGACGCTCATGGACCGGCGGCTGGAGGGTCAGAACGTCGCGATCGTCTTCCTCGGGCCGGCGGACGGGAACGTCCGTGCCGAGGTGGAAGACACGCTGACAGACGCCGGCAGCGGCGCGCCCGCCAGCGTGATCGCGCTCGACGTGCCCGTCGACGGCGCCGACCTGCAGGCGCTGCTCGAAGACGACGAGCTCCTAGCGGCGTTCGCCGACGACGGGGGTGATTTTTCGGATCTCGGGCGCGAGCTCGGGCGGGAGCTGGTCGAGGCCGAGGAGACTCCGCTCTGGGACACCCTCGCAACGAGTCTGGTCGAGGAGCGCTCGGGGACGATCGCGAACCCGATGGACTCGGTGGTCGTCGTCCTCAACTGGACGCCGCCGGAGGAGGGCGACGAGGACGAGGAGTCGGCGACCGAGGCGACGGGGACCCTGATGGACGGCCTTGTCAGCGGCCTCGACGGCACAGGCGTCCCTGTCGTTGGCGCCGCGGCGTCCGACGAGGCGAGCGACCTGATCGACTTCTACCGCAAGCGTGGGCTCTCGAGCGTCGACAACGTGGATGCCCCGGAGGGCCACCTCGCCCTCGCCCTCTTGCTCGCGGGCGCCGAGCCCGGTCACTACGGTCTCAGAGACACCGCGACCGACGGTGTCGTCCCCCCGATCGAGCCCGTCACGACCGAGGGTGAGTAGCTCCTCCGGGCCCGACGGGCTCACCGTCCTCGTTCCCGCGCGAAACGAGGAAGCGCGGATCGCGGAGACCGTCGCCGCGCTCCGGCGGGACTTCCCCGAAGCCGAGGTGATCGTCGTCGACGGGCGATCCGAGGACGGGACGGCCGCTCGTGCGCAGGCGGCCGGCGCCGCGGTGATCCGCCTCGAGCGGCTGGGCAAGGGGGAGGCGCTCTCGGCCGGCGAGCGGGCGGCGCCGCCGGGGCAGCTTCTACTCGCCGACGCGGACCTCCGCGGGTCGCTCCTCCCGCTCGGCAAGAGCGCGGCCGATCTGGCGGTAGCCGCCTTCAGCAGGCGGGTGGGAGGGGGCTTCGGGCTCGCCAAGCGCGTCAGCCGCGGGCTCGTGTGGCTGCGAACGGGCGTGGCCCCGCGCGAGCCCCTCTCCGGCCAGCGGCTCGTCAGCCCTCGCGCCCGAGCGGCTTGCTTTCCGCTCGCCTCCGGCTTCGGGTGCGAGGTCCGCATGACCATCGACGCCCTCCGAGCCGGCCTGACGCTCGAGGAGGTCGAGCTCGACCTCGACCACCGCGCCACGGGCCGCGACGCCGCCGGCTTCCTGCACAGGGGCCGCCAGCTGCTCGACGCCGTCCTTGCCGCTGGCCCGCTGAGCGTCAACTACCGCGGCCTCCGGCTTCCGCTCGTCGGGTGGACGACCGCCAACCTGAGCGATCCAGGGATCACGCTCGTCATGCTCCTCGGCCTCCTCGACGACGCGTTCAGCGGGAGGGAGCGCGGTCTCCGCGAGCACTTCCGGGCCCGGCGGACGACCGGCGTGCTCAAGGCTGTGGGGGTCCCCCTGATCGGGCTCTGGCGGACCCGGAGCCCGAGCGGCGCGCTGCTCTTCGCCCTCGGCGCGAACCTCCTGAACCAGCTGGACACGCGTCCGGGCCGATGTCTCAAGGGCTACCTCCTGGCCGCCCTGCCGCTCGGCGCGCCCCTCGGCCGGGCCGTCCTGCTTCTTCCCTACGATCTGGCCGAGAGGACCATGCTGGGGGATGCGGGATCGAATGCGTTCGGCGCCGTGCTAGGCTTGAAGTCCGTGGAACGCTTCCACGGACAGGCACGTTGGGCCGCGATCGGAACGCTCGCCGGCCTGAACCTCCTCGGAGAGCGCACGTCGATCGGCCGTCTCATCGAGCGGACGCCCGGGCTGCGCGAGCTCGATCGACTGGGGCGGCACGCGTGAGGGAACGCCCGACCAAGTACGTTTTCGTGACGGGCGGCGTGGTCTCGTCGCTCGGAAAGGGCATCAGCGCCGCCTCGCTCGGTCGTCTGCTGAAGGCGCGTGGCTTTCGCGTCCAGGTGCAGAAGTTCGACCCGTACCTGAACGTCGACCCCGGAACGATGAGCCCGTTCCAGCACGGCGAGGTCTTCGTCACCGAGGACGGCGCCGAGACCGACCTCGACATCGGGCATTACGAGCGCTTCGTCGACGAGAACCTCTCCCGCAACGCGAACCACACTTCAGGCTCGATCTGGTACGCGGTCATCCGCAAGGAACGCAAGGGCGAGTACCTCGGCTCCACCGTCCAGGTGATCCCGCACATCACGAACGAGATCAAGGCGCGAATCAGGCGCGTCGCGGACGTGAGCGATACCGACGTCGTCATCTCGGAGATCGGCGGGACGGTCGGAGACATCGAGTCGCTCCCGTTCCTCGAGGCGATCCGCCAATTCCGCCGCGAGGTAGGCCCGGAGAACGTCGCCTACCTGCACGTCACCTTCGTCCCATTCATCGAGACCGCCGGCGAGCTCAAGACGAAGCCGACCCAGCATTCGGTGAACGAGCTGCGCCGCATCGGTATCCACCCGGACGTCGTCATCTGCCGCTCGAAGGACCGGCTCTCGCGGGACATCCGCGAGAAGATCGCCCTCTTCGCCGACGTCGACCCCGAGGCCGTCGTCGCAAACGAAGACGTCAGCGACGTCTACCTCGTGCCGCAGGCGCTCCGGGAGGAGGGGCTCGACTCGCTCGTCATCCGCAAGCTCGGGCTGCCCGACGTCGAGCCGGACCTCGGCGAGTGGGATGAGCTCGCGACGCAGATCGCCCGGCGCGACGGGGAGGTCGAGATTGCCCTCGTCGGCAAGTACGTCAAGCTCCACGACGCCTACCTCTCGGTCCACGAGGCGCTCAAGCACTCCGGCATCCACCACGGCGTCGGCGTCAACGTACGCTGGTTCGACGCCGAGGGCATGAGCCTCGAGGAGGCCGCAGCCGAGCTCGAGGGCGTCGACGGCGTGCTCGTCCCCGGAGGCTTCGGCTCCCGCGGGTGGGAAGGCAAGATCACCGCCTGCCGGGTCGCGCGCGAGCAGGGGATTCCGTATCTCGGGATCTGTCTCGGCATGCAGGTGGCGGTCTCGGAGTTCGCCCGCCACGTCTGCGGACTCGACGGCGCCAACTCGACGGAGATGGACCCGGAGACGCCGTACCCGGTGATCGACCTCCTGCCCGAGCAGAAGGAGATCGAGGACCTCGGCGGCACCATGCGCCTCGGCGCGGACGCCGTCGATCTCGTCGAGGGCACGAAGGCGCATGCGGCGTACGGCGACCAGGTCATCCACGAGCGCCACCGACACCGCTACGAGGTGAACAACCACTTCCGCCCGCGGCTCGTCGAGCACGGCCTCGTCGTCTCCGGCACGTTCCAGGCCGGCCGGCTGGTGGAGGTCGTCGAGCTCCCCGATCACCCGTGGTTCGTCGCGAGCCAGTTCCATCCGGAGTTCAAGTCGCGCCCGACCCGTCCGGCGCCGCTCTTCAGGGACTTCGTGGGAGCCGCGCTGACCCGAGCCCGCGAGCGAGGCCGGGTCGCGGAGGCTGCGAGCCGCTAGCTTGCCGCTTGGGGCACCCCGGCCCACCACCCGCTTTCAAGCCTAACGTCGAAGCTCGCACGCGTGGGAAGCGAATGCGTGCCGGATGCGTGCCGGCTCGTCCACAGGCGTCCGCCTAGAATCGTCCCCGTGGCGACCACCTGGGCCTCCGAGGTTCTGCCGCTCTTCGTCGAGCTCGCGGCCATTCCCAGCCCGTCGGGGGAGGAAGAGGCCGTCGCCGCGCGCGTCCGCGCGTACCTACGGGACCTCGGCATCGAGTCGGAAGCCGATCCCGCGGGGAATCTCCTCGCGCATCTGCCGCCGACCGATGGGGCGACGGGCGAGCCGATCTTTCTCTGCGCCCACCTCGACACGGTTCCCGTCTCCGGGCCGATCGAGCCCGTGGTCGAGGACGGGGTCGTCACGAACTCGGCAGCGACGATCCTCGGCGCGGACGACAAGGCAGCCGTGGCCGTGGTGCTCGAGGCCACGCGGCTGCTCCTCGCCGGGGGGCGGCCGCACGCGGGCGTCGAGCTCCTCTTCACCACCAGGGAGGAGACCGGGCTCGAAGGGGCGTTCGCGTTCGACCCCTCACGGCTCGCCGCGCGTCTGGGCTTCGTCTACGACTACTCGGGAGCAGTCGGCGAGATAGTCGTGGCGGCACCGTCTGGGCGCGTGATCGACGTGACCTTCACCGGTCGGCCGGCGCATGCGGGAATCAACCCGGAGGACGGGCGCTCCGCGATCGTCGCCGCCGCCAGGGCGATCTCGGACCTTCGCCTCGCTCGCATCGACGACGAGACGACCGCCAACGTCGGCCTGATCGAGGGTGGGAGCGCGCTCAATGTCGTGCCGGCGCATTGCCGGCTTGCGGTCGATGTTCGCTCCCGGAGCGAGCGGAAGCTCGCGAGTCTCGTACAGGAGATTCTCGACTCCCTCTCCTTCGCCGCGGCCGTGACCGAGTGCGAGGTGGAGACGACGGTCGAGGACAAGTACCGGGGCTATCGCCTGGCTCCCGACGACCCGGCGCTGGCGCTCGCCAGGTCCGCATTGGAGCGCGCTGGCTTCGAGCCGACCGAGGTGGAGGTCGGCGGCGGCGCCGACGCGAACGTCTTCAACGAGCGCGGCCTGCACTGCGTGAACGTCGCCAACGGCATGGCGAACGTGCACACGGCGGACGAGCAAATTGCCGTCGCCGACCTGGAGGCGATGGTCGCCGTCACGCTCGAGCTGGTCGCCGCAGCGAGCGAAGGCTAGTGCCCCTCCAGGCAATACACGCCTGCTTCTGCCCCGCGACCACGCGGCGCCTGAGACCACCCTCGCCCTTACCAAGGCTCCCAGCCTTGGCCGCGGGCGAGTGCGGACTCAGACTTGGTGCTCGCGACGCAGAAGCTAGCCAGCATTACCTGAAGAGGTACTAGCTGGTGCCGATCACGCTTCGGCGGGGAACGGTGACTGCGATCGTGGAGCGTCACGACGGTCTCGTCAGGCTCGAGGTGGACGAGCGCTCGTGTGTCGCGTATCCGGCGCTGACGGGCCCGGTCGCACTGGGCGACGACGTCCTCGTCAACGACCAGTCCGTCGAGCTCGGCCTCGGGAGTGGAGGCTTCGACGTGCTGCACGCGAACCTCACGCGCGGACTTCGGCTCCCGGCGGAGACGGAAGCGCACGTGATGAAGCTTCCGTACACACCGCTCCAGCACGCAGTCGCGCACGAGGAGGAGTCGTGGCCCGAGGACGGCGTGGGCGAGCTCGCCGGCCTGCCGGTCGTCTGCTGCTCGCTCCACAGCCAGGTAGCGCCGGTCTGCGCGGGTCTCGGGCAGGAGCTTCGCGTCGCCTACGTCCAGCTGCCCGGCGGGGCACTGCCGCTCCCGCTCTCGGACACCGTGCGGGCGTTGCGCTCGGACGGCTACCTCGAGACGACCGTGGCGGTCGGCCCCTGCGTCGCCGGTGAGCTCGCGTGTGTCTCGGCTGCGTCGGCGCTGCTCACCTGCGCGGCCGCCGGCTTTGACACGGTCGTTTGCGCGATCGGCCCGGGGATCGTCGGCACCGGCTCCCGTTTCGGCCACGGAGCACTCGTCGCGGCCGAGGCCGCCAACGCGGCGGGCGCTCTCGGCGGCACCCCGGTTCTGGCGCCGCGTGTCTCGACAGCCGACGAGCGCGAGCGGCACCGCGGCCTCTCGCACCACACGCTCGCGGCGCTCGAGCTCGTCCAGGGCGCGGTGGCGGTGGCCTGGCCTGCGGGGCTCGACGTCCCCGCCGAGCTC
>JBOHAB010000055.1:0-13886 GCA_050697655.1 Gaiellaceae bacterium | reverse complement strand
AGGGTGAGCCGAGGCCTGCGTCGACGACGAGCGGCACCTCGGCCTGCTCGACCATGATGCGGATCGAGTCGCGGAGCTTCAGCCCGCGCCCGCTTCCGATCGGGGCGGCCAGCGGCATCACCGTCGCACAGCCGACCTCCTCGAGCTTCTTTTGGAGAACGGGGTCGGGCTGCACGTAGGGCAGCACCGTGAATCCTTCCTCGACGAGCGTGGCCGCGGCGCGCAGCGTCTCGACCGGGTCGGGAAGCAGGTAGCGCGGGTCGGGAATGACCTCGAGCTTCACCCAGTCCGGCAGGCCGCCGGCGCGGGCGAGCCGCGCCGTTCGCACCGCGTCCTCGGCCGTCTCGCACCCCGACGTGTTCGGGAGTAGGAGCACGTGCTCGGGGAAGAACGCGGTGATGTCCTCGTCGCGGGCGTCGAAGTCGATCCTGCGGACGGCGACCGTGACGATCTCGGAGCCGGAGGCGGCCAGCGCCTCGCGCATCGTCTCGAACGTGTCGTACTTTCCGGTGCCCGTGAGCAGCCGCGAGCCGAACTCGCGCCCGGCAATGACGAGTGAATCGGGGGTTCCCAGGCTCATTCGCGTCCCTTCGCTGGCATGACCCAGATCAGGTGGTGGCGGTCGAGGCCTCGCGGCCTCCTCTCAGCCTCCGTCCAGAGGCTCCCGCTGACCCCAGGGTACCAACCACTGCCCAAGTAACACTGTGTTACTTGCAGGTTCTAGCGGCCGCGGAACTCGGGCGGCCGCTTCTCGACGAATGCGGCCATGCCTTCCTTCTGGTCCTCGCTCGCGAACAGCATCGCGAACAGGCGCGCCTCGGAGTCGAGATTCGTCCGGTGCGGGCCCTGGAGCGCGAGGTTCACCGCCTCCTTTGCGTACGCGAGCGCGACCGGGCTCTTCGCCTCGAGGCTGCGGCACAGCTCGAGGGTCTTCTCGCGCAGCTCCTCCGGCGCGTAGACGGCGTTGACGAGGCCGTGCTCGAGTGCCTCCTGCGCGTCGGCGGGCCGGCCGGTGAGGATGAGCTCCTTGGCGAAGCCGAGCGTCGTCGTGCGGGCGAGGCGAACCGAGCCGCCCCAGCCCGGGAGGACGCCGAGGTCGATCTCCGGCTGGCCCAGCCGCGCATTCGACGAGGCGATGCGCAGGTCGCAGGCGAGCGCCAGCTCACAGCCGCCGCCGAGGGCGAAGCCGTTGACCGCGGCGATCGTCGGCTTCGGCATCGTCTCGAGCAGGTTGCCGCAGGCGTGCCCGAGCTCGCCCCAGCGGCGCGCCTCGAGGACGCCGAGCGCCTGCATGTACTTGATGTCCGCACCGGCGATGAAGGCCCTCTCGCCTGCGCCCGTGAGCACGACGACCCGGACGGCGTCGTCGGCGGCCAGCTCGGCCAGAGTGTTACGCAGAGCCTCGGCGTGCTCGAGGTCGAGCGCGTTCATGGCTTCGGGCCGGTCGACGGTGACCACGGCGGTGCCGCCGACGCGCCCGACGTCGATCATGCCGCTGTAGGGACGTTCGCCCGCAGGAAGTGGACGATCTCGGAGACCGGCGCGCCGGGGGTGAAGACCTCGGCCACGCCTCGCTCCTTCAACGCGACGACGTCCTCCCGCGGGATCGTGCCACCGACGACGACGAGGACGTCCTCGACTCCGTTCTCCTCGAGCCCCTCGAGAATCCGCGGCACGAGCGTCATGTGCGCGCCGGAGAGGATGGAGATTCCCACGGCGTCCGCGTCCTCCTGGATCGCGGTCTCGACGATCTGCTCCGGGGTCTGATGGAGGCCCGTGTAGATCACCTCCATGCCGGCGTCCCTGAGCGCCCGCGCGATGATCTTCGCACCCCGGTCGTGGCCGTCGAGCCCCGGCTTGGCGATCACGACCCGGATCTTCCTGGCCATCGTTGCGCCAGTATATGGAGGTGCGCCTGACCGTCATCGGCTCCTCCCCGGCCTGGCCGAACCCGGGAAGCGCCCAGTCCGGATACCTGGTGGAGGGGGACGGCGCCCTCCTGCTCGACTGCGGGCCGGGCGTCCTCGGGCGGCTGCGCGAGCTCGAGCTCTTCCCCAGCTCGATCGCGATCACGCACTTCCACCTCGACCACTGGGGCGACCTCGTCCCCTGGGCGTGGCTGAACGCTTACGGGCCGCAGCAGCATCGGATCGACTGCGCGCTCTGGTTGCCGCCCGGCGGCCGGCGCCAGCTCGAGGAGTTCGCCTCCCATTGGGGGAATGACGCGATGTTCGAGAACGCCTTCCAGATGAGCGAGTTCGAGCGCGACGTCCCTTTCGCGACCGTGGGCTTCGAGGTGCAGGCGTGCAGGCTGCCGCACTACGACCTGGAGTCGTACGGCTTCCGCGTCCGTCACGACGGGACGACGCTCGCCTACTCCGGGGACTCGGCTCCTACGGAAGAGCTCGCCGGCCTCGCGCGCGGCGCCGACCTCTTCCTCTGCGAGGCCACGCTCGCCGACTCGACCAAGGACGGCCTGCCCAGGGGGCATCTCTCTGCCGAGGAAGCTCTCGCCGCCGCCGACGGCCCCATCCTCCTCACTCACCGCCCGGTCGAGCTGCCCGGGCCCGACGGCGTGCCCATCGCCCACGACGGCCTCGTCGTCGAGCTCTGAGCGGTGCCCTTGGCGCGGTCCGAGGTGCCGTATGCCGCACTCTCGGCGGTCTTCTGGACCGGACTTCTGACCGCCGCGCAGGTCGGGCGCGAGCGGTTGTCGGAGCCGACCTCCGCGGTCGATCTCGTCGCCCTCGGCCTTGCGAGCGCCAAGCTGGGAACGATCGTGGCGGAGGACCGCGTCACCGTCTTCCTCCGCCGGCCCTTCGCCGAAGGCCCAGCCGCAGTGCAACCCGCCGGAGAGGGGATCCGCCGCGCGCTCGGCGAGCTTGTGACATGTCCCCACTGCGTCGCCCTCTGGGCGGCGGGCGCGCTCGCGGTCTCCCAGCTGGCGCGCCCGCGGGAGACGAGGCTCGTAGCGAGGGTGTTCGCCGCCCTCGCGATCGCGGACGCGTTCAGGGCGCGCGGCTAGGACCTGACCGTACGGGTAGTTGCGAGCGCGAGCCGGAAAGAGCACTATTTACGACAGGTCCTTCGGGAGGATCACCCTAGGCGTTAAGGATGGCGAACATGACGACAGTCTTCACGCCACCGCAAGTGGTGGACTACGGTTCGATCAGCGCGCACACTTTTGCTCGTGCGCAGATTCCGAGTTCCATTTGCACGCCCGACCCCAACCCGCACCAGAACAAGCAGGGTGACTGGCGGATCTGTCACCTCGACAAGTTCTGCGAGTACTCCTGCCCTTCGTAGGCCGCTGAGCGGCCCTCGCTCGTCGCCGGCCGCTCCCGCGGTCGTCGAGGCGAGCGCCGTCTCCCGGAGCTTCGGCCCGCGCCGGGCCCTGAGCGACGTCTCGCTCGCCGTCCACGGAGGCAGGATCGAGGCGCTGCTCGGACCGAACGGCGCCGGGAAGACCACGCTCGTGCGCACCCTCACCGGGCTCGTGAAGCCGGACGCGGGCGTGGCGCGGGTGCTCGGCGTCGACACGTGGGACTGTCCGCGCGAGCTGCGAGCGTGCATGGGCCTCGTCCCCTCCGGCGACCGCTCGCTCTACCTGCGCATCTCCGGCCTCGAGAACCTCGTTTTCTTCGGACGCCTTCACGGCATGTCCAAGCGCGAGGCCACCGCCCGCGCGTGGGAGCTCCTGGAGCTCGTCGACCTCACGGATGCCGCCCGCCTTCGCTCCGGCTTCTACTCGCACGGCATGCAGAAGCGCCTCTCGATCGCCCGCGCGCTCCTGACCGCACCGAGCGTCCTCCTGATCGACGAGGCGACGCACGACCTCGACCCAGAGGCGGCAGCACGCATGCGCGAGCTCGTCCGCGGGCTCGCCGACGAGGGGGCAGCGGTCGTGTGGGCGACGCAGCGGATCGAGGAGATCCGCGGGTTTGCCGACGGGGTCACGCTGCTCCGGGAGGGACAGGCGGCGTTTCAGGGAACGGTCTCCCAGCTGATCGCGGTCGCCACTCCCCGCCGGTATGTCCTCCGCCTCGGGAACGGGCGCGCCGACGGCGCCGGGCTCGAGCCCCTCCTCGAGGCCGCGGTCGGGGGTGGCACGACGATCGCGGCCGCCGACGACGGCGACCCGGCCGATTTCGTGCTCCACCTGGCGGAGGGCGCAGTGCTCGGCAGCGTGCTCGCGGCCCTGACCTCGCGCGGGGTTGAGATCCTCGGCTGTCGCGAGGAGGTCTCCGAGATCGAGAACGCCTACCTCAACCTCGCGAGGGGGGACGCGTGACGACGCTTGCCGGCGAGCTTCGCAAGCTGCCCGCGTTCGTCCGGCGCGACTTCCTCGTCGCCTGGAGCTACCGGCTCCCGTTCCTCACCGATTGGATCGGCCTGGCGTTCCAGGCCCTGATGTTCTACTTCGTCGGGCTCATGGTCGACCCTTCGAAGCTGCCCAGCTTCGGAGGCGAGCCGACGACGTACCTGGCGTTCGTGGCGGTCGGGATCGCCATCTCTGCGTTCATGACCCTCGCCCTCGGCCGCGTCGCGGCAGGCATCCAGCAGGAGCAGCTCGCCGGCACGCTCGAGTCGCTCCTGATGACGCCGACAAGCCCGGCGACCGTGCAGCTCGGCGCCGTCGTCTACGACCTCATCTACATCCCGATCCGCACGGCGGTCTTCCTCGTCGCGATCGCGCTCGCCTTCGGGCTCGACTTCCATGCGAGCGGCCTCCTCCCGGCTATCGTCGTGCTGGTCGTGTTCATCCCCTTCGTGTGGGGGCTCGGCGTCGCCAGCGCGGGCGCGACGATGACCTTCCGCCGCGGCGCGGGCATCGTCGGCATCGCCATGACCGTCCTCATCCTCTTCTCCGGGGCGTACTACCCTCTTGACCTGCTCCCGGGCTGGGTGACCACGCTGGCCGAGCTGAACCCGATCACGATCGCCGTCGACGGAATGCGGGAGCCGCTCCTCGGCGGTACCGGCTGGGAGGGCGTCGGCAAGGCCGTGACCATCCTGATACCGCTCTCCGCCGTCTCGCTCGCCTTCGGAGCGGCGGCCTTCCGCGCCGCACTCCGCCGCGAGCGGCGCCAAGGCACGCTGGGCCTCTATTAATGGACGGAGCGATCCGCAAGAACCCGCAGGTGGCCTACCGGGGGCTCGCCGGCGAAGGCGGCGCCGTGCTCTTGCACCTGGAGACGGGCGCCTACCACGGGCTCAACACGACGGGGATCCTGATCTGGGACCTGATCGACGGCGAGCGCGCCCGGCCCGCCTTGGTCGCCGCGCTGCGCGAGCAGCTCGACGACGCGCCCGCCGACCTCGACGCCGAGGTCGAGCGCTTCCTGGACGACCTGCGCGCGCGCGACCTGATCGCCTCTTAGCAGTGCCCCTCCAAGCAATGCGCGCCTGGCAGCATTACTCGAAGGAGCACTAGTGGGCTCGATCGCCGTCATTCGCTCCGCTCGAGAGCCTGCCGCGCACGCGGTCGAGCGAACGCTGCGTGCGGCGCCGCATCGCGGCGAGGAGCGCGAGGTGCTCGTCAGCGGCAGCGTCGGGCTGGGGGTGTCGAACGATCCCGGTCGGCCGGACGCCTGGGCGGCGGCCCAGAACGGGCAGGCAGCCGTCGTCACCGGCTCGCTCGACGACCTCCCGGAGCTGCCCGGTGGCGAGTCAGGGCCGGCTGAGGCGGTTCTCGCCGCCTTCGACGCCCGGGGCCGGGAAGCGCCGGCCCGCTTCCGCGGCGTCTTCGCCGGCGCCTGGACGGACGGCACCGAGCTCGTGGTCTTCCGCGATCACCTCGGCCTGGCGCCGCTCTTCCAACACGAGGACCGGGACTGCTTCGTCGCCGCCACCGAGGGGAAGCAGGTGGCGGCCGGCGCGGGCATCGAGCGGGAGCCGGACATCGAGTCCGTCGAGGCGATGTTCTTCGGCCGCTTCGACGCCCGCCGGACGATGTTGCGCGGCGTCGACCGCTTCCCGCGGGCGTCGACGGCTCTCCTCACTCCCGGCCGCCTCGCCGAGGTCGCGCGCTACTGGGATCCCGAGCGCCTGCTCGAATCCGCCCGCATCGGCCTCCCCGAGGCGCGCGAGCGGCTTGCGGAGCTCGTCGAGCGCGCGGTCGCGCGGACCCTGACCGGGGCCGACGCGATCTCGCTAAGCGGCGGCATCGACTCCCCCGCGATAGCGGCGTTCGCGGCCCCGGAGACCCGCGAGCTGACCGGGGAGCCGCTGCTCGCCGTCTCGTCCGTCTATCCCGACGACCCGGGCGTGGACGAGTCGCGCTGGATCGATCTCGTCAGCGACTACCTCGACCTGCGCCTGCACGCGTACACCCCGTCCTCGCGTCCCCTCGACGACGTCGAGCACTGGGTGGACGTCCTCGACGGGCCGGTCGACACGATGTCGATTCCGGAACTGGCCGAGAACTACACGATCGCGCGGGAGCTGGGTGCCGGCAACGTGCTCACCGGGGAGATGGCCGAGTGGGTGTTCACCTTCGGCCAGCACCTGATCGGCCACCTCGTCCTCCACGGCCGGCTGCGCGCCGCGCTCGCCTGGACGCGAGACCAGCGCGCCCGCGGCGCTCCCTGGCGGATCATCGCCAAGCGCGCCGGGCCCTCCCTCGTCTCACCGCGTCTAGCGCACGGCTACAGGAGGCTGCGACGGCGAGAGGACTTTCGCCAGCTGCCGGCCTGGGTCGACCGCGAGGTCGCCGGCTCGCCCGGCCCGCGACCCGACCTCGCCCGGCCGGCACGGCGCCGCTGGCTCGAGCACCAGCTCGACCCGCTCGTCGGCGTCGGGGCGTACTCCTTCGACGCGGACGCCCTCTGCGCAGCGGTCTGCGGCGTCCACGTGCGCCGCCCGCTCGTCGACGTCGACCTCTGGGAGTTCGTGCTCTCGCTTCCCGCCGAGATCAAGTTTCCCGACGCGGTGCCAAAGAGCCTCCTGCGCGAGAGCCTCCGCGGCCGCCTCCCCGATGAGCTCCTCGACCGCACGGACAAGACGTTCTTCAACGACTTCGCGCTCAGGACCGCCGACTACGAAGGAATCCGCCGGCTCGCGCTCGACTTCGAGCTCCGGATCCACGGTGTTGACTACGAGCTCCTCGCGACCAGGGTCGAGGCTCGCGACATGGACGTCGTCGAGCTCCTCTGGGCGTACGACCTCGCACGCGCCCACGCCTTCCTGGGGCTGTTCGAATGACCGCCCTCGGAGCCTGCTACGGGTTCGAGGTGCGCTCGACGCTCCCTTTCGCCTACCTGCGTGAAGGGACCGGAGACCCGCTCGAGGTCACGGCGTCGGCCCGGGCGGGCGCCCGCCCGGACGATCGCCTCCTCGTCGAGTGGCGGCCGACGGCCGAGCTCCCGCTCGAGGCCGAGCTCTACTCGGACGGGCTCGGCTTCCGCCTGCGGATCGGCGAGGCCGGCTGGTTCTCGGTGGACCCTCGGAAGCGCCTGATCGAGGTTCCCGCCGACGGCGGCCTCCGTACGGAGGAACGACTTTGGGGCATCCCCGCCCTCCTCTGCTTTCGCGAGCGCGGCGACCTACCCCTCCATGCCGCTGCGGTCGAGGCGGACGGCGGAGCCGTGCTCGTGGCCGCACCGCGAACCTACGGGAAGACGACGATGGCCGCGGCCTTCCACCGCGCCGGCCGGCGCGTGCTCAGCGAGGACACGTCCTGCATTCGTCTCGGCCCCGAGCCGGCCGTCGTCCCCGGGCCGGCGATGCTGCGCGTCCGCCACGACGTCGCCGGCGTGCTCGAGCTCCCCGCCGCCCGCCGGCTCGGCGAGGACCCGGACCGCGTCCACTACGCGCTCGAGGACCCGGGCAACTGCACCCCGGTCCCGCTCCGGGCCGTGGTCTTTCTCGACGAGTCCGAGGCGACGGCGCTCGAGACCGTCGAGCAGCCCGAGGCGATCCGCGACCTCTGGGCCCTGAGCTTCCGGCTCCCGACGGAGGAGGACGTGAGCCGCTCGTTCGCGGGGGTCGCCGACCTTGCCTCGACGGTGCCTGCCTACCGCCTCAGCCGCCCGCTCGACCTCGGCGCGCTCGACGACCACGTCTCCATGGTGCTCGCCGGTGTTTCAGAACCCCTTTCGAAATGAAGCCGGGTGTCGCATCATTCCGAAATGGGTTCTGAGACCCCGCTCTCCCTCCCGGGCAAGGCGGGGCTCGCGCTCAAGATCTGGTCGCTCTACCCACGCGTCCTCGTCGGCCTCCGCCGCGAGCCGCTCCCCACGTACGTCGCCCGGCTCGGAGAGACCGGGGGCAGGCGCGCCCCCCGCTCCCCAGCCCAGCTCGCGCGCGCCGTCGACCGCAGTCTCAGGCTGGGCTCGCGCCGGCCGCGCTGCCTGGTCAGCGCGCTCGTGCTCTACCGCCTCCTGCGCGAGCAGGGAGATGGCGCCCAGCTCGTGATCGGCCTGCCGGAGAAGCCCGCCGACAAGGACGCCCACGCCTGGGTCGAGCTCGCCGGCGCCGACGTCGGCCCACCGCCGGGCAAGGGCTACCACGAGGAGCTCGCCCGCTTCAAGTAACAGTCTGCTACTTGGCGGCGCGGTCGTGCTCGGAGCGGCGGACGGACGCGTTCCGGAGGGCGCGGCGGGAGCGGCGCAGCTTGCTTCCCCAGGTCTCGCCGGGCTTGGGCGTGACGTCCTCGCGGAGCTCGTGCAGCGTCGCGCGCGCGGCGAGCGGCGGCGGGAACGCGTCGTACCAGCAGCGCCAGCGCGCGAGGTGCTGCTCGAGGACCGTCCGTTCCCGCGCCTCCGCGAGGTTCTTCGCCCAGCCGCGGAGCGCGCGAGGAGCGGGCTCGCCGAGGAAGAGCGCGTCTGCGATTGCCGCGGTCGTCCGCCACAGCTTGAGTACGTCCCAGGCCTGCGCCACGCGCTCGACCTCGCTCTGGTCGGCCTTCTGAGCCAGCAGGGCGACGTCGAGCAGGTCTCGGAGCCTCTGCAGCGGCCCGTGCATCCAGGCGTGCGCCGCCACGACGAGGACGTGCCGCTCGGGCGCGGGAGCCAGCACCCCTTCGACACCTGAGGCCGACGGCTCCGCGCCCTCGAGCAGCTCCGCGCTCGCAGGCGCCTCGAGCCACGGAGGCCAGTTCGGCCGGGCGTGAATTTCGACCTCCACCGGCATGCCCGGCCAGGTGAGGGGGCGTAGGTGCGGCGCCCGGGCGTAGAGCTCGGGGTCGCCCGTCTCGACGAAGCCCGCCGCGAGGAGAGCGGTCTGCGCTGCTCCCGGATCGGGGGCGACGAGGTCGAGGTCGCGGGCGATTCGAAGCGCGGGATCCGGATAGAGCGCCGCCAGCCCAGGCCCCTTGACGACCAGGACCGGACCGTCGACGGCCGCCCGCACGCGGGTCAGGTGCGCGGTCGCCGCGAGCGTGAAGGCCGCCCCGAGCCGCTCCGACTCGACGAGCTCTTCCGGCACCTCACGGTCGAGCAGCCGCAGGCGGCGCGCAGCCAGGGTTTCCAGCCTGTGGAAAACGAGCGCCCGCTCGTCGGCGCACCCGAGGATCCGGTCGACGCCTTCCCAGAGGTCCGCGTTCGCCATCGACGCTATCTCTATCCGATCGACCCTCCGGCGGCGACGCTGGGAGGTTCCTAGCCAAAGGTCCAGGTTTCGGGAAGAAAACACAGGTTCAGGCCGTCCATTCGTTCATTGCTGCCACGAAGACATGGCTGTTAGCTTCAAAGAGGCCCACGGACATCCGGGGCAAAGCGGGCGTCTGGCGTACGTCCCGAAGGCACTAGGGAGTGGTAAATGCGGCAAGTGTGGGAGCGGCACGGACCCCGGGGGGGCGTGCGAGGTAGATGAGCGCGGTCGAGCCCTACGTCGAAGCGCACGCGACGACTGACGTCCCGACCTCGCTGGACGAACGGACGCTGCACATCCTCGAGCGGCGGCGCTCGATGGCTGCGCGCATGCGCCGCGGTTGGCTCGTCCGCCGAATGCTCGTGCTCGCCGACCTCGCCGGGCTGACGCTCGCTTTCCTCGCGGCCACGCTCGTCTTCGATCGGCCTGCACGCTCCGACACGATCAGCCTGCCGGTCGAGCTGCTCGTCTTCTGCCTGAGCCTGCCGGCCTGGGTGGTCGTGGCGAAGCTCTACGGCCTCTACGCCCAGGACGAAGAGCGCACCGACCACTCGACCGCGGACGATCTCGTCGGCGTGCTCCAACTCGTCACGGTGGGCAGCTGGCTCTTCTTCGCCTTCGCGGCGGTCACGCACCGGGCCGATCCGGGGTTTGCGCGCTTGCTCGGCTTCTGGCTCTTCGCCATCACCGCCATCACCGTGTCGCGAGCGGTCGCGCGCGGGCTCGCACGGAAGAACCTCGCCTACGTGCAGAACACGATCATCGTGGGCGCCGGCGAGGTCGGCCAGCAGGTGGCCAAGAAGCTCTTCCAGCACCCCGAGTACGGCCTCAACATCGTCGGCTTCGTAGACGAGCAGCCCAAGGAGCGGGCCGAGAGCCTGTCGAGCATCGCCTTCCTCGGCGGCCTCCAGCAGCTGCCGCAGATGGTGCAGATCCTCGACGTCGAGCGCGTGATCATCGCCTTCTCGAACCACTCCAACGAGGAGATGCTCGACGCCATCCGCTCGCTCAAGGACCTCGACATCCAGATCGACGTCGTTCCGCGGTTCTTCGAGGTCATCGGCACCAACGTCGGCATCCACACCGCCGAGGGCCTGCCGCTGATCGGACTGCCTCCGCAGAGGCTCTCGCGCTCCTCGCATCTCCTGAAGCGGACGATGGACCTGACGCTCTCGCTCGCCGGGCTCGCCTTCCTGGCGCCGCTCTTTCTCGTCGTCGCCGTCTGGATCAAGCTCGACTCCCGAGGTCCGGTGTTCTTCCGCCAGCTCCGCATGGGGCGCGGCGACCAGGCATTCGAGATCCTCAAGTTCCGGACGATGGCCGTCGACGCCGACGAGCGCAAGCAGGAGCTCGCAGGGCTGAACAAGCACGTAAACGGCGACTCGCGGATGTTCAAGATCCCCGACGACCCCAGGGTCACGCGCAGCGGAAGTGTGCTCAGGCGCTTCTCGATCGACGAGCTGCCTCAACTCTGGAACGTCGTGCGGGGTGAGATGAGCCTCGTCGGGCCGCGCCCGTTGATCCTCGAGGAGGATCTCCACGTCGTCGACTGGCGCCGGCAGCGGCTCAACCTGAAGCCCGGCATCACGGGGCTCTGGCAGGTGCTCGGCCGCGACGACATCCCCTTCGAGGAGATGGTCAGGCTCGACTACGTCTACGTGACCACGTGGTCGCTCCTCAACGACACCAAGCTGATCCTCCGCACGATCCCCGCCCTCTACCGGGCAAGGGCCTGCTAGTCACAACGCGCTTTCTGCGCCACACTTAGCCCGGGTACTTCTCATGAGCACAGTCGTCTTCGCAGTCGGAGCCCGGCCGAACTTCGTCAAGATGGCCCCTGTCATCGAGGCGGTGGGGCGGCTGGGCCTCTTCCGCCAGCTCGTCGTCCACACGGGCCAGCACTACGACGAGCGCATGTCCGCCGAGATCCTCGACGACCTCGGTTTCCCCAAGCCGGACCGCTTCCTGGGGATCGGCTCCGGGTCGCACGGCGAGCAGACCGGCTTCACCCTGATCGCCTTCGAGCGCGTCCTCCTCGAGGAGCGCCCCGACCTCGTCGTCGTGAGCGGCGACGTCAACGCGACACTCGCCTGCTCGCTGGCCGCCTCCAAGCTCGGCGTCCCTGTGGCGCATGTCGAGTCCGGCCTGCGCTCCCGCGACTGGACGATGCCGGAAGAGCAGAACCGCGTGCTCACCGACCGCCTCTCCGAGCTCCTTTTCACGCACAGCCCCGACGCCAACGAGAACCTCCTGGCGGAAGGGATCGACGGAGACCGGATCCACTACGTCGGCAACACGATGATCGACACCCTTCGACGACTCGAGCGGGAAGCGCGTGACCGCAGCGTCTGGACGGCGCACGGAGCGGCGGAGAAGAAGTACGCGCTCGTCACGCTCCACCGGCCCTCGAACGTCGACCACGAGGGACGGCTGCGGGCGATCGTCGACGCGCTCACCCGACTCGGAGAGCACGTTCCCGTGCTCTTCCCCGTTCACCCGCGGACGAGGGCGCGTCTCGAGGCCCTCGGCAGCCTCGAACGCCTCGAGTCAGCCGGCGTCACCTGCCTCGAGCCGCTGGGCTACCTCGACTTCCTCTCGCTCGAATGCGGCGCCGGCATGATCGTCACCGACTCGGGCGGCGTGCAAGAGGAGGCCGCGGCGCTCGGCGTTCCGTGCTACACGCTCCGGCCGAATACCGAGCGCCCGATCACGATCAGCCAGGGCACGAACACCCTGATCGGCGACAACCCCGCAGCGATCGCGGCACTCCGCCCCTCGGACGAGCCGCCTGCTCCCTGCGCCATCCCGCTCTGGGACGGGCACGCGGCCGAGCGCGCCGCCGACGTGATCGCGGACGCGTACGGGTCTGTCGGGGCGATGGCGACGTCGGCGTGACCACGACCACGGAGCTCCACCTCTCGGTAACGGCCGATCAGATGCAAAGCCGGGCCCGGATCCTCGACGTGGACATCGACCGACTGGACATGGACGAGACGGTGCGCCGCTGCGCCGAGCTGATCGACTCGGGCGGGCCCGTCCAGCACGTGTCCGTGAACGTGGCCAAGATCGTCGCCCTGCGCGACGACGAGCGCCTGCGGGGGATCGTCGAGCGCTGTGACCTGGTGAGCGTCGACGGCCAGCCGGTCGTCTGGGCCTCGAAACTCCTCCGCGATCCCTTGCCGGAGCGCGTCGCCGGCATCGACCTGATGTTTCGCCTGCTCGCGCTCGCCGAGGAGCGCGGCTACCGCGTCTTCGTCCTCGGCGCCAAGCAGGAGGTCCTGGAGACGGCGGTCGCCAGGCTGGCCGAGACGTATCCACGGCTCACGATCGCCGGCTACCACCACGGCTACTTCGCCGACGCCGACAGCGCCGCCGTCTGTGAGACGGTTCGGGCAGCCGAGCCGCACATCCTCTTCGTGGCCATGAGCTCGCCGCGGAAGGAGTACTGGCTCGCCGAGCATGCCGCCGCGCTCGGCGTCCCCTTCTCCATGGGGGTCGGGGGATCGATCGACGTCGTCGCGGGGCTGACGAAGCGGGCCCCCGCCTTCATGCAGCGCCTGGGCCTCGAGTGGTTCTACCGCTTCGCCCAGGAGCCGCTGCGCCTGGGACCACGGTATCTACGCACGAACGCCCGCTTCGGCGGCCTGCTCGTGCGCGAGCTTTTCAGCCGCCGAGCGGGGTAACGGCCGTGCCCGCGGATCTCCTGCGGCGCTCGATCGCGTTGCCGACGCTGGCCGTGGGCGACACGGTTCGCGGCGCCGTCAGCCCTCCTCGCGGCGGAGCGGTGCCCGACGGCGCGCTCGACGCGGCGATCGACTGGCTCTGCCTCACGCACGACGTCACCGGCAGGCAGGGCTCGTCGACCGGCTACCACCTCCTGCGCGGCTGGCTGCCTGCCTTCCCGGAGACGACGGGCTACGTCATCGGGACCCTGCTCGATCATGCAGCCCGCACGGGCGACCCGTCGCTCGTCCAGCGCGCCCGGGAGATGGGCGAATGGGAGGTCGACGTGCAGAATCCGGACGGCGGCGTGATGCAGGGCATGCTGCGCACGCCCCCGGGCCGCTCGATCGCCTTCAACACGGGCATGGTCATCTTCGGCTGGCTCGACCTCTACGAGGAGCTCGGCACCGAGCTCTTCCTCGCAGCCGCACGTCGTGCGGGTGAGTGGCTGGAGAAGGCTCAGAGCGCCGACGGGACCTGGCAGGGCGAGCACGAGCACCACGGGATCCCCCACGCCTACGACGCCCGTGTCGCCTGGGCGCTCGTCCGCCTCGCCGAGGTCACGGGCGAGG
>JBOHAB010000054.1:0-13922 GCA_050697655.1 Gaiellaceae bacterium | reverse complement strand
CTCGTGGACGCCGCGCCAGAGCTCGTGGCCCTGGGAATTCGTGCGGATCCAGACGACGGGCGCGTCGATTCCGGCGTCCGGAGGCGCCGCTCCGCCGGCCTCCCAGACGGCCTGGGCCTCGTAGCTCGGCTGCTCGGCGGCGACGATCTCGCGCAGCCCGAGGCAGAGCTCGTCCGGCGTCGGGTTTCCCCAATACCAGAAGCCGCACCAGATTCTCGAGACGACGAGTCGTGAGTCGAGGAGGAACGTGTACGGCAGGAACGGTCGGTGCGTCTCGTCGGTCAGCTCGATCAGGTCGAGCTCCTCGGCGACCTCGCGGTCGACGTCGGAGAGGAACGGGAATGCGCCGCCCAGCCCCGCGCGGAAGGCGCCGTTGACGTAGGGCTCGTCGACGGTGACGGCCGCGAGCTTGCCGAACTCGCGCTGGAGCTCGTCCTGCAGGCCGACGAGGTTGCGGAGCCGCACCTGCTCCTTCGGGCACCACCACCCGCGGACGAACGCCAGGACGAGCGGCTGGCCGCCCGCGATCTCGCCGAGGGACAGCTCCGTGCCGGTCGTGTCGGGCAAGCGCAGGTCGGGAAACGGGTTGCCGGGGGCGAGGTCAGATCTCATCGGGCTTCCTCCTTCTCAGCTGCTGGCGGAGCCAGCGCGGCGCGGCGCGCCGGGCGCCGGACACGGCGTTCGCGAGCGCGGCCGCGGCGCCGTCGCCATGGATTCCTTCCCCGTGGCCCACGAGGACATGCCTCGGTGCCAGGCACATGGCCATGTCTCGAAGGCCCCGGGGCTGGTAGAGCCGCAGGGCCGGGTGGACGCCGAGCGGCTCGTCCGGCGCCCGGAAGTAGGGAACCGTGCCGAGCGCCTCGACGCAGACGAGCACGCGCTCGGCCTCCCACCAGAGTGCCAGCTCGCGCCACTTGGGCACGCTCATGACAACACGCACCTCGAAGGGCGAGCCGGGAATGCCGCCGAACGGCAGCCGCAGGTGCGGGACGCCCAGCCGTCTCGCCAGAACCGCGCAGTCACGCGGGTGACGGTCGAGGAGCTGGAGCACCGCGGCAGGCTCGCCGAGCGCGCGGATGCGCTCCTCAACCCCTGGGCCGTCCACCGGGTCGACGAGCCAGGCGCGCCCGTCGGCAGCCAGTGCGTGGGACGCCCGCTGGAGGAGCTTCGGCTCCGAAGCGATCCAGCCGAACCCGAAGGCCGTCTCGTCGCAGATCCGGATCTTCACTTCGGACATGTCCGGTGGTAGGTTGCCCGTCCAGCGCGGGACTGGGGCAACGACCTAACGGGAGGTCAGATGAAGCTCATTCGCGCAGCGATTCTCATGGTCGCCGCGGCACTCGTCGTCGGCGGCGTCTCGTCCGCGGCCGTGGACGACACCATGCGACCACACCATCTGAAGAAGAAGGGCGTCCACTGGGACGCGGAAGCCAGGCCGGGAAAGCCCGGCCGGGCGACGGCTGCCTCCCGCGACTCCGTCAGGATCAAGGTCCTCGGCCACCACGATCCGGGCGGGCCGAGCGGTGACGTCTTCCTGCACAAGGGCTTCGCCTACATGGGCAGCTGGGGCCTCTTCAGTGAGAGCGGCGAGTTCTGCCGCGCGCTCGGTGTCCGCGCCTACGACCTGTCCAACCCGAAGAGCCCCGACCTCGTCTCCACGTTCGCGGACGGCGCCTCCGACCCGAGGCTCGCCAAGTCGTGGACGGAGAAGGTGCAGGTGCGGAAGGTGAGGTCTCGCTCGTTCAAGGGCGACCTCGCGGTCGTCAGCTTCCAGGACTGCGCTCCCGGCGGCTTCACCGGCATCGGGCTCTACGACGTCAGCGACCCGAGCGATCCCGAGCTGCTCTCGCTCCGCCAGGACGGCATCTTCGGCGTGCACGAGCTGTGGCTCGAGGCGCGTGGGCGCAAGGCGTTCGTCTACGAGGCGGCGAACTTCCACGAAGTCGTCGCCTTCGAGGAGGGCGAGGATCCGAACGAGGTCAACCCCGAGTTCAGGATCATCGACGTCTCCAACCCGCGGAACCCCGTGCAGGTCGGAGATTGGAGCGCCTGGCGCGACATGGGCGTCACCCCGCTGGACGGCATCGGCTCGTTCGCGGTCAACTTCGTGCACTCGGTGTACGTGGACAGCCGGGTCGCCTACGTCTCCTACTGGGACTTCGGGACGGTCATGCTCGACGTCAGCGACCCGTCCCAACCGGTGTTCCTCGGTCGCACGGAGTTCGGCGCAGGCGACGAGGGGAACGCCCACTCGGCGTGGACGAACTGGCAGGGCAACATCCTCGTCCAGGCGGACGAGGACTTCGACCCGACGCCGAACCCGGAGGTAGAGACCGGGTGGGGCTACGGCCACATCTACGACATCTCGGACAAGGCGAACCCGGTGGAGCTCGCGACGCTCAAGCTGCCGAGCACCCACCAGTTCCCGCCGCCGGGGCCCGGCGACTTCACGATCCACGACCCGAAGATCACGGGCAAGAGGCTCTACACGTCCTGGTACACGGAGGGCGTCGTCGTCTGGAACATCGCCGACCCCGCCAGGCCGAAAATGATCGGGCAGTTCATCCCGCCCGAGAAGGCGGAGGATCCGCTCGGCGTCTTCTATCCCGGCGAGGAGTTCGTCGAGATCTGGGGCGTCGACATCGGCTCCGGCTACGTGGTCGCATCCGACATGAACACCGGCCTCTGGGTCTTCCGCGTGCGCTGAGCCACGCGCAAGCACGAAGTTCGGCCGAGGGCCGGGTCAATCTGCGACCCGGCCCTCGCTCTTGCGGGCAGCCCAGCGTCTAAACTATGATTTAGACGTGTCTAAGAGTCGAGGCCTCAGCCGCCGCCAGCTGATCGCGGGCGTCGCGCCCGTCGTGGCCGCAGCCCCGTTCGCGGGCCTGGCGCTGGGCGGGCGCAAAGAGGAGCTCGAGGCGACGCATCTGCACGGCGCGCGCGCCGAGCTCGGCCACGCGGCGATGATCGGCCTCGAGGTACCGGCGCCGGGCGGCCCGAACGACCTCGACGCGCTGACCTATCCACCCCCCGCCCTTCCGCACCAGCCGGGCCGGGTCCGCGAGTACACGTTGCTGGCGCAGGAGCGCGACATCGAGGTCGCCAAAGGCGTCTTCTACCCGGCCTGGACGTACAACGGCACCGTTCCCGGCCCCGTCATCCGGGCAACCGAGGACGACATCCTCCGCGTCGAGTTCGAGAACGCGAGCGGACATCCGCACACCATCCACTTCCACGGGATCCATCCCGCGAACATGGACGGCGTCTTCGAGATCGTCGCTCCCGGCGAGAGCTTCACGTACGAGTTCCCGGCGCGCCCGTACGGGATGCACCTCTACCACTGCCACGCGACGCCGCTGAAGAAGCACATCCACAAGGGGCTCTACGGCGCCTTCATCATCGACCCGCCGGAGCCGCGACCGCCCGCCCAGGAGCTGGTCATGGTCATGAACGGCTTCGACACCGACGGCGACGGCGAGAACAACTTCTACGCGGTCAACGGGCCGGCGTTCTACTACGCCCGCTACCCGATCAAGGTGAAGCGCTCGCAGACCGTGCGCATCTACATCGCCAACCTGACCGAGTTCGACCTGATCAACTCGATCCACCTCCACGGCGACTTCTTCCGCTACTACCCGACGGGCACGACCGACCGCTTCGAGTACACCGACACGATCATGCTCTGCCAGGGCGAGCGCGGGATCATCGAGATCGACTTCGCCAACACCGGCCGCTTCATGTTCCACGCGCACCAGTCCGAGTTCGCCGAGCTCGGCTGGATGGGCTTCTTCGAGGTGTCCGACTAGTGGAAGCTCGCTCCGTCGCCGACGATCAGGCTCGCTCGCGCGAGCCGATTCGGTGGCGGCTCTGGGCGCTCGTTCCGATCGTCCTGCTCGTCGCCGTCGTCTCGCTCTTCTCCGCGCGTGGCGGCTCGCTCCTCGAGCTCGTCGGCGAGAACCCGCCCCCGGCCGACGAGTTCGACGTCCGCCGCGTCGAGTTTTCACCCGGCGAGATCTCGATCCGGGTGACGAACCCCCAAAGGGAGGACCTCACGATCGCGACGGTCACCGTCGACGACGCGATCGTCCCCTACACCGTCGACGGGCCGACGACGCTCGGCCGCCTGCGCTCGGCGACGATCGTCGTCCCCTACGACTGGGTCGAAGACGAGCCGATCGCGGTAGGCGTCACGAGCTCGACCGGGATCCAGACGACCGAGGAGATCCCCGCCGCCGTCGCGACGCCGCAGCCCGATGCCGGTGGATTCCTCGGCTACGCGATCATCGGCGCGCTCGTCGGCATCGTCCCCGTCGCCCTCGGGCTCCTCTGGCTCCCCTCGCTCAGACGCGCGCGCCCCGAGTGGCTGGCCGCCTTCATGGCCCTGACGGGCGGGCTCCTCACGTTCCTCGCGGTCGAGGCGCTCTCGGAGGCGCTCGAGCTCCAGGCAGTGCTTCCCGGCGCTCTCGGCGGGACCGGGCTCGTCGTGCTCGGCGTGGCCGCGAGCTACCTGGCGCTCACCTATCTCTCACAGCGACTCGCCCGGGCCGGCGCCGCGCACGGCGGCGCCCTGAGCGGGCTCGCACTGGCGTTGCTCGTCGCCGTCGGGATCGGCGTCCACAATCTCGGCGAGGGGCTCGCCGTCGGGACGTCCTTCGCGCTCGGCGAGCTGACGCTCGGCACGTTCCTGATCGTCGGGTTCATGCTCCACAACGTCACCGAGGGTCTCGGAATCGCGGCTCCGGCCGCCGAGGGCGACCGGGTTGGGCTCGGCCGTCTCGCCGCGCTCGTCATGCTGGCGGGCGCGCCTACGATCCTCGGCGCCTGGATCGGCGGCTACGTCACGAGCGACGTGCTCAGCGTCGTCTTCTTCGCCGTCGCGGCCGGAGCGGCGCTGCAGGTCGTCGTCGAAGTCGGCCGCTACGTCGCGCGGCGGGCACCGGGAGGCCTGACGTCCGGCTACGCGGTCGGTGGCTTCCTCGCGGGCCTGGCGATCATGTACGCCACGGGTCTACTGGTCGGGTAGCAGGGGCGAGCTGAGCCCGGCGGCGAGGTCGCGGCGCGCGGCGAGCGCCTCGAGCACCATTACCGTATCGGCGACCGGGATGTCCTCGAGGTGGGCGTCGCGCTCCTCGAAGGAGACGAGCACCCTGCCGACGCCGTCGCGGTAGACGTCCGGGTCGGCCGCTGCGAGACCGAAGAGCGCGTCCGCAACCGGGCGCGGAAAGGCCTCCTCCGGCTCGGCCCTCAGGCCCTCGGCGAGCGGCTCCGCCTCGTCGTCGCGGCCGAGAACGACGAGCGCGAGAACGGTCGCGTACCGCCCGATGGGCGACCCGCTCTCGGCCGGCCGCTGCGCGAGCGCCCATTCCGCATCTGCGACGGCGCCGTCCCAGTCGCCGGCAAGCACGCGAGCCTTGACCGCGCCGAGCAGCCTTCCCCAGCTCCCGGGCGGCGCGTCGACCCAGCTCTCGCGAAAGCGCTCGGCCGAGCGTGCAAGCCAGCCCGCGGCCTCCGCCCGGCGGCCTTGCATCAGCCGCGCGAGACCGGCGCCGGTGGCCGCCATCGCCACACGGACGAGCTGCTTCTGCCGTCCGTCGGGATCGGTCGGGAGGCGGGCGAGGCCGTCCGCGTACCGTCCCTCCTCCCGCTCGGCGTGCTGCTCCCAATCCACGCGGAGGAGCGTACTCGTACCTGCCGTCGTCGCCTTCGATCCGGTACTATGAGCGCGCCGCGCGAGTTTCACTCGCGCACATCTCTCGTAAGCAGGCAGCGCACGGCGCTGCGTCCATGCAAGAGGCGATAGACCATCCGACTGTTACGTCGGAGGAAACGAACGCTTTGACAGCGCTCGCCCTCCGGGTGGAGACCTGGTCCGGCGAGTCGTTCCTCCACCCCGGCGAGGCCCCTGACGAGGTGCTCGCCGAGGGCCGCGCTCGCCGGCGGGCGCTCGACGCCGCCCTCGCCGAGCTGGAGGCCGGCCGCCGCTTCCCGTCCCCCGAGTGGAAGGTCGAGTACGCGCTCATGCTCGGGCTCGAGCGCGTCCTGACCGACAAGCCGCCGCGGCTCGCCTCCCGGACGGAGCTCCGGCGCCATCAGATCGACGCGCTCGCGGGCATGCTCGCGGAGCTGATCGCCCGGCACGAGCAGGAGGCCGAGAACGGCAACGGCCCGGCCACCGCCGTCCTGGTCGAGGAGCGGGTCGAGGAAGAGGAAGAGCTCGAGGAAGACGCCGAGGTGGAAGCCGAGCCCGGCGAGGACGGCGAGGAGCTCGGCGTCGACGACGACATCGGCGCCGTCCGCCGGTTTCGCTTCCGCCATCCGACTGCCTCCGGCAAGACGATCGCCGCAGCGGGCTTCGTCGAGGCCGCCAGGACGATGGGCGTGCTCATCCTCACGCACAGGCGGTTGCTCGTCGACCAGTTCACACGGGACCTGACGACCGAGGGCTACGGCGGCCGGCTGCGCCCGGCCGTGCTCCAGGGTCAGGAGCCGCTGCAGCAGAACCCTCTGACGATCCAGACCTATGCCTGGTTTGCGCGCCACGTCGACTCGCTCTCGCGCACGGCGTACCAGCTCGTCATCTGCGACGAAGCCCACACGGCGCTCGGCGAGAAGACGAGCGCGGCGATCCGCCGCTTCACCGAGCCGATCTACATCGGCATGACCGCTACCGAGCAACTGATCGCCAAGCAGGTTTCAGACGTCTTCCCGGCCTCGGTGGACGACCTCCCGCTCGGAGACGCAGCTCGACGCGGGCTGATCGCGCCTCTCCGCTCGCTGCGTGTACGACCTGCGGCCGCCATCTCCTCCGTCCCGATCATCGGCGGCGACTACGATCAAGAGCTCCTGGCGAAGGTGCTCGACCAGGAGATCTTCAACCAGGCGGCCGCGAGCCTCTACCGCGACCGCTTCGACGCAGCTGCCGGCATCGTCTACGCAGCAGGAGTCGAGCACGCGTACAACCTCGCGCGAGAGTTCCGTGCGGCGGGCTTGAGGGCCGAAGCGGTCAGCGGCCGCACGCCCCCGGTCAGGCTCGCGGAGACCCTTGCGGCCTACGAGCGCGGAGACATCAACGTCCTCGTCAACGCGCAGCTTCTGGCCGAGGGCTGGAACTCGCCGCGCGCCACGGTCTGCATGCACCTCGCCCCGACGGCGAGCCGCCGCGTCTACCAGCAGCGCATCGGCCGCATCATGCGCCTCGCCCCTCGCAAGGAAGCCGGCGTCGTCGTCGACTTCGTGGACGACGCTGCCACGCACAACGACCGCACGATCACGATCCACAGCTTGCTCGACTCCGACTTCTACCGGCCGGGCGCGCGCGTGACGCCGGCGCCGCGACGCCGCATCCAGCGACGGGCGAAACGGAAGCTCTCGCCGGCGCCGTGGCTCGTCCCCGTGACCCCCGATCCGCGCCGGCGTGTCACCGTGATCACTCGCGAGTGGGAGCGCGTCGACCCGGGCCGCCTCGCCGATGACGAGCAGCTCCTCTGGGCCCGGATCGCAGGCCGGCAGGTTCGCTTCGAGGAACGTCAGGCCTTCGCTGAGAAGCTGGCGCGCGCAAGCCGCGAGTGCCGCGAAGCCTTTCTCCTCAGCTGTGCGGCGGAGAACCCCAACCGCCGACTCCGCCTCTCCGCGCTGGGCGACCGTGTCGCCGTCTCCGTCGACCGAGCGGACTTCGACGACCTCGTCACGATGGTGACCTCCGCCCCGACCTGGGACAAGGACCGCGTCCAGGGCGTCCGCGTCCTCCTGCGGGCGATCGGCGAGGGGAAGGTCGAGGCGCCGCCCGACATCGCCGCGCGGTGGACCTGGCGGCTCGCCCGCGCCACGCGCAAGATTCAGGACCGGCGTGCGAGCGCCGACCTCCCCGAGGCGAAGCGCCTTCTGGGAGCGCTCACCAACTCCCGCGGGCACCGCCATGAAGAGAATGCCGCCAGGCTGGTCAACGTCGCCCTCGAGCAGCCGACGCACGTGGCGGCGGCGCTCCTCGCCTCCGCCGAGGCGTACACGCCGACCGCGCAGCGCCTCATCGACGGCGTCCGCGAGCGGATCGGCACCGTGCCGGAGGTTGCGAACGCCCTCGCCGACAACCTCCCCGCCCCGAAGCAGCCGTCGAGCAAGTCCCGCAGACGCCGGCGCAAGAGAAAGCGCAAGGGCGGGGACGCGCAGCCTCAGACTCAGGGTCGCAAGCAGTCTGCAAACGGCAAGCCGCCCGAGCCGGCGCCCGTCGAGAAGAGCGCGTAGCTCAACGTAAGACTCCGTTCAGATCGGACGGCTAGCATCGTTCGAGGATGGTGCTGCTGCTCGGCGTCGCCTTCGTCGCGGGCATCGTCACGGCCGTCTCGCCGTGCGTCCTCCCGGTGCTCCCGATCGTGCTTGCGGGAGGGGCGACCGGCGGTCCACGTAGACCCTTCGCGATCGTCGCCGGCCTCGTCGTCAGCTTCACCGTCTTCACGCTGACGGCAGCAGCGCTCCTCTCGGCCCTCGGCCTCCCCGACGACCTGCTCCGGAACGTGGCGATCGCGGTCGTCGTCGTCGTCGGCATCGCCCTCGTCTGGCCGCGGCTCGGCGAGCTGCTCGGGCGGCCCTTCTACGCGTTCGCCAGGCGACAGCCCGGCGACACGAGCGGCGGATTCGTGCTCGGCCTCAGCCTCGGGCTCCTGTTCACCCCGTGCGCCGGGCCCGTGATCGCGGCCGTGGCGACGGTCGCAGCCACGCAGAGCTTCAGCCTCCAGGCGTTCCTGATCACGCTTGCGTACGGGCTGGGCGCCGGCCTCGTCCTCTTCGGAGTCGCCCTTGCGGCTCGGCGAGGCATGAACCTGAAGCCGGTGCGCGCCCACGGGCCCGCGATCCGGCGGGCGCTCGGCGTCGCCATCCTCGTCGTCGCCGGGCTCATGGTGTACGGAGTGGACAAGGATCTGCAGACCCGCGTGCCCGAGTACACGCGCGCTCTCCAGAGCCTGGAGGAGAGCGCCGCCGCCCAGGGAGAGCTGGAGGAGCTCGTCGGCGGCCCCGGGCTCGCAGAGGAGGAACGGCTGGACGACTTCGGCGTCGCGCCCGAGTTCCAGGCGATCGAAGGCTGGATCAACTCGGAGCCGCTGACGATGGAGGAGCTTCGCGGCAAAGTCGTGGTCATCGACTTCTGGACGTACTCCTGCATCAACTGCCTGCGGACGCTGCCGCATGTGACCGCCTGGGACGAGGCCTACCGCGACGAGGGCCTCGTCATCGTCGGGGTGCACACGCCCGAGTTCGCCTTCGAGCGGGAGCCCGACAACGTCCGCCGCGCTGTCCGCGAGCATGGGATCGAATACCCGGTCGCGCTCGACCCGGACTACGGGACGTGGCAGGCGTGGCTGAACCGGTACTGGCCTGCCAAGTACTTCGTCGATCGCCGCGGGCATATTCGCTACGCCCACTTCGGCGAAGGTGACTACGAGGAGAGCGAGCGCGTCATACGTCGTCTCCTCGCGGAAGACTCCGGCGAGCTCGTCTCCGAGGAGATCGAGGACGAGACGCCGACAGGCGCACAGACGCCGGAGAGCTACCTCGGGTACGAGCGCATCGACCGCTTCGTCGGCTCACGCATCGTGCCGGACCGCGAGGCCGAATACGAGATCCCGCAGTTCGTCCCGCTGGACGCGCTCGCCTACGGCGGCCGCTGGACGGTCGAAGGCGAGCGCATCGTCGCCGGCGAGGACGCTCGGCTCCGGCTCCACTTCACGGGCAGCAACGTCTTCCTCGTGCTCGGTACCGAAGGCGACCACGAGACCGTCGAGGTCACGCTCGACGGCGAGCGCCTCGGCACCGCGACCGTGACCCAGGACGACCTCTACACGCTGGCGCGCATCCCCGGCGAGAAGAGCGACCACGTCCTCGACCTCCGCTTCTCCCCCGGCACGGAGGCCTACGCCTTTACCTTTGGTTAGGTTTGGGTGTCGTCGTCGCGCTCGCGGGTTCGCTCCTCGTGCTCCTTGAGGAAGCGCGTTAGCTCCTCGGCGAGCGAGTCGCCGGAGGGAACGTCCAGTTCCTCGCCGAGGGCGTCCCGCCGGGTCTCGAGCTCGTGGACGTACGCCTCGGTCTCCTCGTCCTGGGCCACCGCGGCGCTGACCTGCAGCTCGTAGGCCTCGGCGGCCCGCTGGAGGTCGGTGAGGTCGAGGGAGACGTCGAGGAGCGCGCCGAGCCGTTCGGAGAGCGCGAGCGCGGCCTTCGGGCTCGCCGCCAGCGAGACGTAGTGCGGCACCGCCGCCCAGAGACTGGCCGAGGGGACGCCCGCGACCCGGCACGCGTCGTGGAGGATGCCGACGATTCCCGTCGGCCCCTCGTAGCGCGACGAGGCCAACCCGAGCTCCTCGACCAGAGCCGGATCGGTCGCCGAGCCCGTCACGGGTGCCGGTCGGGTGTGAGGCACGTCGGCCAGGAGTGCCCCGAGCGTCACGACCAGCTCGACGCCGAAGTCGACCGCGAGCCCCGTGATCTCCTCGGTGAACGTGCGCCAGCGCGTGTTCGGCTCGACGCCCAGGAGGATGACGGCGTCGCGATCCGCCTCGGGCACGGCGGCGCAGTAGAAGACGTTCTCCGGCCAGTCGATCCTCCGGGTGACGCCCTCTTCGAGGCGAACGTGCGGCCGAACCGCCTGGAAGTCGTAGAACTCCTCCGGGTCGACGTCGGCGAACCGCTCGGCGCTCCAGGCCTGCGCCAGGAAGCTCGCAGCAAGCGATGCGCCCTGAGCGCCGTCGTTCCACCCGCGAAAGGCAGCCACGAGCACGGGGCGGCGGAGCGTCGGTCGGCTCTCGATGCGGAGATGCCCTGCGATTAGGTCAGTTTAGGGGAGTCGGGCTCGGCGCCTGAGAACGATGCGGACGGCCAGCGCGACGACGACCACCCAGACCGCCGTGGCGAGCGTGACGTGGAGCAGCACGAGCCCCCACGGCAACGCCTCGCGCCACTGGATCTCGCCGACGACCATCTGCGCGAGCAGGAGCACGAGCACGATCCCGGCGAGCCTGAGCTCGACCGCTGCGCGGCGCCGCTCGGCGAACAGGAGCGCGAGCACGCCGAGGAACGCGACCCCGAAGACTGCCGTCGCGCCGATGTGGATGTGCACGGCCTCGATCAGGTTCCCGAAGCGGACGATCTCTTCTCCGCCCGAATGCGGGCCGGCCGCGGTGACGAGAGTGCCCGAGACGACGAGGGCGGCCGCGGCGGGAACGAGCGCGAGCGCGAGCCAGGCAGCGCCGAGCGGCTCCTCGGCAGCGGCCCCGCGGGCGAGGTCACGCGCCCCCTGCACCACCACCACGACGACGCCCAGTGCGACGAGCGAAAGCAGGAAGTGGCCCATCACGATCAGCGGATGCAGCTCCAGCAGGACGGTGATGCCTCCCAACACGCCCTGGGCGAGGACCGTGAAGGGCAGGGCGACGGCGCTCCAGAGAAGCCAGCGAGGCATGCCCGGCACGCGGAAGGCCGCGCCGGCTGCGGCAAGCGTCGTCACGCCGACGACGAACCCCGCGACTCGGTTGCCGAACTCGATCATCGCGTTGTACTCCTTGGGCGGCAGGAAGGTCTCGCCGCAGTTCGGCCAGTTCTCGCAGCCGAGACCGGAGCCCGTGAGGCGCACGGTCGCGCCCGAGACGACGATGAGGAAGAGCGCCGCCAGCGCCGCGTAGGCGAACCACTCGAAGGCCGCCGGCGAGATCGTGAGGGAGCGCAGCCGCGTCGAGCGCGCGCCGGCCTCCATCAGGTGACGGTCACCCCGCTCCCCTCCTCGACCCTGCCGATGCGCGCGAGGAAGGCGCCCTCCGCCCGGAAGTGCGCCTCGAGCACGGGCGCCTTGTCGGCCGGGAGGGAAGCGAGCAGGCCACCGGCGGTCTGCGGGTCGTAGCCGAGGGCGGCGACTTCGGCCGAGGTCCCGACGAGAGCGACCGCGCCGCCGGCGAACTCGCGGTTGCGCGGGTCGCCGCCGGTGCGAATCCCCTCGGCAGCCGCGGCCAGCGCGCCCGGGAGGGCCGGCAGGGCGGCGGCGTCGAGCACGAGGCGGACGCCGCTTCGCTCGGCTACCTCGTGAGCGTGCCCGAAGAGGCCGAAGCCGGTGACGTCCGTGACCGCGCCGGGCTCGAAGCCGCGGACCAGGTCCGCGGCGCGGCCGTTCAGCTCGGTCATGAACCGGGCCGCCTCGGCCACCTCTTCCTCTCCGACCACGCCCTTGGCGGCCGCGGCGAGAACGAGCCCGGTACCGAGAGGCTTCGTCAGGAAAAGGGCGTCCCCGGGCCGGGCGTCGCTCTTGCGCCAGAGCGCCGCGGGGTGGACCGTGCCGACGACGGCGAGCCCGTACTTCGGCTCCGGGTCGCGGATCGTGTGCCCACCGGCGAGGACGGCGCCCGCCTCCTCCACCTTGGCCGCCGCCGCATCGAAGATCGCGCGAACGGTCTCGACCGGGAGCTCCTCCGGGAAGGCGGCGATCGAGAGGGCCAGGAGCGGCTTCCCGCCCATGGCGAAGACGTCGTTGAGGGCGTTCGCGGCCGCGACGGCGCCGAAGAGCGACGGATCGTCCACCAGCGGCGGGAAGAAGTCGGTGGTGAAGATGAGCGCCCGCTCGTCGTCGAGCTTGTAGACGGCCGCGTCGTCGGCGGGCGCGAGCCCGACGAGCAGGTTCTCCGGCGCGCTGGGCAGGAAGCCCGCAAGCAGCTCCTCGAGACGGGCCGCCGAGTACTTCGCGGCGCAGCCGCCGCCCGCTTCGAGCCCCGCGAGGCGCGCTGTAGTCTCCACGCGATGGAGGTTACCGCCCGCCAGTTTGGCTGTCAGAGCATGACGGCCGCGCTCCGGCGTGTGTTGGTGCGCGCGCCGCGGCCCGAGGACGCAGCCGCGTGGGAGGCGTACGGCTGGCGCTTTCAGCCGGACCCCGGCGCAATGGCCGAGGAGCACGCGGCCTTCAGAGAGCTGCTCGCCGCGGACGGTACGGAGGTCGTTTTCTGCGAGGGCCGCGGGGAGCCGAACCCCGACGCGATCTACACCTACGACCCGGCGATCGTGTCCGAGGCCGGCGCCGTTCTGCTCCGGCCCGGCAAGGAGGGCAGGCGGGACGAGCCGGATGCGATGGCCGAGGACCTCGCGGCGGCGGGAGTTCCGATCGCGGGGAAGCTGGAGGCGCCGGCGCTTGCGGAAGGCGGCGACACGATCTGGCTCGACGAGCGGACGCTCCTGGTCGGGAGGGGCTACCGGACGAACGACGCGGGCGTCGAGGCGTTGCGCGAGCTGCTCCCGGACGTCGAGCTGATCGTCTTCGACCTGCCGCACTATCACGGCCCTGATGAGGTCATGCACCTCATGTCCTTTCTCTCCCCGCTCGACGCCGATCTGGCCGTCGCCTATCCGCCGCTGATGCCCGTCCGCCTCGTGGAGCTCCTCCAGGAGCGGGGAATCGAGCTGGTGGAGGCCCCGGACGAGGAGTTCGAGTCGATGGGCCCGAACGTGCTCGCACTGGGCCCGCGCGTCGCCGTCGCGCTCGCAGGGAACGACGAGACGCGACGGCGCATGGAGCAAGCCGGCGTCGACGTCCGCGTCTACCAGGGCGAGCACATCTCGCGCCCCGGCGACGGCGGCCCGACGTGCCTCACGCGCCCGCTCCTCCGCGGCGCGCGCTAGTCACCTTTCGACACGTCCCGGTGCCAGGCACTGGGGCGTGGCCGTTCGACACGTCCCGGTGCCAGGCACTGGGGCGTGGCCGAAGGGGGCGCGTCGTCAGCGGAGGAGGAAGCCTTCGCCCAGGGGGTCGTTCGGGTCGAGCGTGAACTCGTGGGCGCCCGTGCGGTACGCACTGCCCTCGACCTCCGTGATCACCGCGGCGCGGCCGGCTACCTCCGCGTCGCCGACGACCCGCGCGCGGAACTCGGCGCCGACGATGCCTTCGTGGACGAGCTCGGCGC
>JBOHAB010000053.1:0-14004 GCA_050697655.1 Gaiellaceae bacterium | reverse complement strand
AGGCTGTTCCGCTCCTGCGTGACCTCGTGGCCGGACGGCACGTCACGATCAACGGTGCGGACGTCCACCTGCGCTGGGTCGAGGAGGATCCCCGCATCCCGATCATGATGCCTGCGACCGGCCCGAGGAACCTGCGCGCGGCCGGCGCGCTGGCGGACCGCGTGATGCTCTACGTCGGCGTTAACCCCGACTCGGTGGCGTGGGCGATCGAGCACGTGCGCGGCGGTGCGCGGGAGGCCGGCCGCGACCCTGACGCGGTCAGCATCTCCGTGCTCACCGCGATGTGGGTCTCCGACGACCAGGAGGAGGCGTGGGCGAGGTGCCGCTGGGCGCCGGCTGCCTGCGCCAACCACGTCGAAGACACGATGCGGCGCAACCCCGAGCACGGCATGCCCGAGACGATGACCGGCCTCGTGAAGGCCCGTGGCACCTACGACTACTACGAGGGCCACCTCGACTCCTCCGCCCAGCATACGGAGTACCTGACCGGCGAGCTAGTCGACGGCTTCGCGCTCGCCGGCCCGCCCGAGCGGGTGCTCGCGGGGGCGCGCACGCTTGCAGGCCTGGGGGTCGACGAGATCTCCTGCGCCTACCTGAACGGCACCTTCGAGCAGATGGAGCTCGTCGGGCGCGCGATCATCCCGACCTTGGCCAGTGTTGCAACCCGATCACAGCAGGAGGAGCCATGAAGCGGATCGGCGTCGATGTCGGAGGGACTTTCACCGACCTCATCCTCGTGGACGAGGCGGCGGGTCGCGTCACGGTCGACAAGGTGCAGTCGACGCCGGATGACCCGGCGCGGGGTACCGTCGAGGGCATCCGCAAGCTGTGCGGGAAGGCCGGTGTGGCGCTGGCCGAGGTCGACAACCTCCTCCACGGGACGACGGTCGCGACCAACATCGCCCTCACGCACAGCGGCGCCGAGGTCGGACTGATCACGACCGAGGGGATGCGGGACATCCTCCACATTGCCCGGCACAAGAAGCCGTACAACTTCTCGCTACAGCAGGAGCTGCCGTGGCAGTCCCGGCCTCTCGTGAAACGCCGCCACCGCCTCACCGTCAAGGAACGCATCACCGTGCCTAGCGGCGACGTGCTCACCCCGCTCGACGAAGCGGAGGCGAGAGAGCGGGTGCGCCAGCTCAGGGACGCCGGTGTCGAGGCCGTGTCCGTCTGCCTCATCCACTCGTACCTGAACCCGGAGCACGAGCGGCGCATCAAGGAGATCGTGCTCGAGGAGTACCCGGAGGCCTACCTGTCGGTCTCGCACGAGGTGCTTCCGCTCTACCGCGAGTTCGAGCGCTTCTCGACGGTCTGCCTGAACGCCTACGTTGGGCCCAAGGTCTCGCGTTACGTCGCCCGCTTCGACGAGTCGATGCGGGACGAGGGCCTCCTTCACGAGGTTCAGATGATGCAGTCCTCCGGTGGCATGGCGACCGTGGAGTCGGCCACGCAGCGGCCTGTGAACCTGCTCATGTCGGGCCCGGTCGCGGGCCTGATCGGGGGCATCTGGGCCGGCCGGCTGGCCGGCTATGACAACGTCGTCACGCTCGACATCGGCGGCACCTCGGCCGACATCGGCGTCGCGGCCAGCGGCCAGCTGCGCATGCGCCATCTGCTCGACACGAAGATCGGCGACTACCAGGCGATGGTGCCGATGGTCGATATCGACACGATCGGCGCCGGCGGCGGCTCCATCGCCCACGTCGATCCCGGAAGGGTCTTCCGCGTCGGCCCGCAGTCCGCGGGTGCAGACCCGGGCCCCGCCTGCTATGCACGCGGAGGCACGGAGCCGACCTCTACGGATGCGCAGCTCCTCCTCGGCCGGCTGCGCCCCGACCGCGGCTTGCTAGGCGGCTCGATGAAGCTCGACCGCGACCTCGCCGAGCAGGCGATGCGGACGGTGGCTGAGCGGCTCGGCATGTCGGTGGAGGAGGCCGCGCTCGGGGCGCTGCAGATCCAGAAGTACGGGATGACGCAGGCGATCGAGCTCAACTCGGTGCGTCGGGGGTACGACCCGCGCGAGTTCACGCTTGTCGCCGCCGGGGGCGGCGGGCCCATGTTCGCTTGCGACATCGCGCTCGAGCTCGACATCCCACGCGTCGTCGTGCCGCCCTACCCCGGCATCGTTGCGGCGACCGGCCTACTCGCCACCGACCTCCAGCGTGAGTTCGTAGCCACCGACCGCCATCCGCTCAAGAGCCTCGACCACCAGCGGCTGCAGGCACGCTTCGACGAGCTCGAGACGCAGGCGGCCGCACAGCTCGATTCCGACGGCGTGTCCGAGGAGCGGCGCCTCGTCCGCCGGCTCGCCGACTGCCGCTACTCCGGCCAAGGCTACGAGGTGCGCACGGAGGTGTCCCCGGGCAGCGTCTCGGCCGCCTGGGTCGACGAGCTCGAGGAGCGCTTCCACGCCGCCCACGAGGCCGAGTACGGGCATCGCTTCGACGCGGCCATCGAGATCATCAACGTTCGCGTGGTCGCGATCGGTCGCGTCGACGAGCTCGAGCCGACCGAGCTCCAGGGTGGAGACGGAGACCCGGTGCGTGCGCGCACGCTCGAGCGTGAGGTGGTCTTCGACGTTGACGGCAAGGCCGAGCGCCATCCCACGCCGTTCTACGAGCGCGAGCTCCTACGAGCAGGCGACCGCATTTCCGGCCCAGCGATCATCGACCAGTACGACACGACCACCGTGATCCCGCCCATGCTCGAGGCTGAGATCGACCGCCACGGGAACATCGTCATCGACTGCACCTCCTGCGAGCGAAGCGAGACGGCGCGCGGAGCGGCGCTCGCCACCCCGATCCTCATGCGCGTGATCGGCGGTGCCTTCGCCGCGATTGCCAAGGAGATGGCCGGGGTGCTCTACCGGATGTCGTACTCCTCGATCATCCGCGAATCCGAGGATCTCGGCGCCGGCATCTTCGACCGCGACGGCAACGAGCTTGCCGAGTCCGACTCGACGCCGATGTTCATGGGTGCGATGCCGAAGATCGTCAAGAACGTGATCAAGATTCTGGGCGACGACATCCACGAGGGCGACGTCATCCTCCACAACGATCCTTACGGCGGCGCCACTCACTCCCCGGATGTCGCCATCGTCATCCCGATCTTCTTCGAGGGCGAGCTCGTCGGCTTCTCCGGGGCCTCGGCGCACGTGCTCGACATCGGCGGCGCCTACCCGGGGCTCGCGATCGACCTCGTCGACAACTGGTCGGAGGGGAACATCTACCGGGCCGTCAAGCTGCAGGAGAAGGGCGTGTGGCAAGAAGGGCTCTGGAAGCACATCCTCGAGAACGTCCGCACGCCGAGCTTCAACAACGGCGACATCCGCGCGATGATTGCGGCCTGCGAGCTCGCCAGGAAGCGGTACGTGCAGCTCCTCTCGGGCTACGGGGAAGAGACCGTGCTCGGCGTCGCGGGGGCATGGCTTCAGTACTCCGAGCGCATGCTGCGCCAGGAGATTGCAAGGGTCCCCGACGGCCGCTACGAGACCGAAGTCGGTTGGCTCGACGACGACGGCGTCAACCGTGGCAAGCGCCTTCCGGTCAAGGTGGCCGTGGAGATCGAAGGGGACGAGATCACGTTCGACCTCACCGGCTCGAGCGACGAGGTGCCGACGGGCTACAACTGCCCGTTCGAGGGCACGACGGTGTCCGCGATGACGTTCATCACGCGGATGATCTTCCTGGACGAGGCGACCTACCCCGTGTTCGTGCCCCAGAACGAGGGGATGCTGGCGCCGGTGCACGTCATCGCGCCGAAGGGGTCGATCTTCAATCCGAACTACCCGCGCGCGTGCTTCGCCCGCTTCTGCCAGGTGCAGCGAGGCGTCGACCTCGCGCTTCGCGCCCTTGCGCCGGTGCTGCCGAATCAGATCACGGCCGGAAACTCCGCACACCTTCACTTCATCTCCTATTCGGGCTTCATCGAGGAGGAGGGCGAGTACTGGGTGTACCTCGAGGTCGACGAGGGCTCGTACGGCGGCCGCCCCGGTCGCGACGGGCTCGACTCGGTCGACTGTCTCATAGCGAACACGCGCAACAATCCGATCGAGGAGCTCGAGTGGCGCTTCCCGATGCGGACGGAGCGCTACGAGCTGCGGGACGATCCCTGCGCGGCGGGCAAGTGGCGCGGCGGCATCGGCATGGTGCGTGTCAACCGCTTCCTCGAGGACACGATCGTGACGTGCGAGGGCGACCGCGTCGACGCCGACCCGCCGTGGGGCATCTTCGGCGGCCACGACGGGAGGCTCGCCTACGGCAAGGTCACCTTCCCGGACGGCACCGAGGAGTACTGGCCCTCCAAGTTCACGGGCAGGACGCTCCCGGCCGGCTGCACGATCGAGATCTGCGTGCCCAACTCAGGTGGCTACGGCAACCCCCTCGAACGCGATCCCGAGCTCGTGCTCTCCGACGTCCTCGACGGCTTCACCACGCTCGAGCTCGCCGAGCGCGACTACGGCATCGTCATCGACACGGACACGTGGGCGGTGGACGCCGACGCGACAGGACGGCTGCGAGAGGCTTACGCCGGAGGTGCGGTATCGGCAGACGAGATCGATTCGGCCGGCGCGCGCTAGCCGCTCCGCTCGGCGAATACCTCTTACAATCGCGCCTCGTCCCGACTACTTGGAGGTCACGATGGCCAAGGTTCTTGTCATCGTCCCGTTTGCGTTCGGCGAAGGCGGGCTCGCGAACCGCGAGGCACAGATGCAGGCGGTCCAGCTGGGCCCTGACATCGAGTTCGACTACCGCGGCGTCAAGGCGGGCCCGGCGCTCTTCGACAGCCACCACGACTGGGTTCTTGCGGACGTGGCGCTCTTCGAGGCGGGCAGCACTGCGGCGGAGGACGGGTACGACGCGGTATGCATCGACACGATGAGTGATTCGGGGATGAACGCCCTACGGTCGGTTCTCGATATCCCCGTGATCGGGCCGGGTCGCGCCTCGTACTTGACGGCGCTCATGCTGGGCAACAAGTTCTCTGTCCTGACCCAGTGGGATCCGTGGATCGGCCTCTACAAGAAGGGCCTCGCCGAATACGGGCTCGCGGACAAGTGCGCCTCCATCCGCTCGATCAACACACCCCCGGATGTCGAGAACCTGCTCGGCGGCAAGGAGGAAGAGGTCTTTCCGAAGCTTCGCGACGCTGCGATGCAATGCATCGACGTCGACGGAGCCGAGGTCATCTGCATGGGCTCGACGACCATGCACCAGGCGGTCCCGTACCTCCAGAAGGAGCTGCCGGTCCCCTTGATCAACCCAGGCCCCCTCACGTACAAGCTGGCCGAGTTCATGCTCGGTCTCGGGCTTACACACAGTCGCCGGGCCTACCCGTCCCCGAACGTTCCGAAGCCGGAGATGCTCGCCGCGATGATGGAGGCTGCCGCCGTCACCGAGCAAGCCCCCGCTTAAACCCTTCCGCAGTATCGCCCTCTGGGATCTACGTGTCCGTCGCAGCGACGGCCCGCGCGTCTTGCCCGGAGCGGAGGGCCTCGAGGTATTCGAGCACGCGCTCGAGCGGCTCGACGTCTCCGAACTTCGCGTCGATGTCGAAGAGATTCCACTCGACCGCTCCTGCTACGCGGTCGCCGACACACTCGCGCACGACGATTGGACGGAAGCCCTCGGCGATCGCGTCCTCGACGGTGTGCCGGACGCAACCGGCCATGGTGACCCCGGTGACGATCACGGTGTCCACACCATGCGCGCGCAGGAAGCCGGCGAGGTAGGTGCCGTGGAACGCGCTCGCCCGCTTCTTCACGATCACCTGCTCGCCCGCCTCGGGCGCGATCCGTTCGTCGATGGCGACGGCGTCCGTCCCCAGTTGGAGAACCTCGACCGGAATCTTGTGATGCCAGATGCCCATGTCCGTGTTCGGGCCCTCGGTGACCGCGTAAGCCGTCGTCGTGAAAACCACCGGAATGCCCTTCGGACGCGCCGCGTCGAGGAGGCGTTGAACGCCGGGAATGACGACGTCCATCCCGTCGCACGTGAACGCGTTGCCCGGACGGGTCCACGCATTCGCGAGGTCGATGTTCACGAGAGCGGGCCGCTCCCCGAACCCGACCCGCCGCATGAACCCGCGGCCCTGATACAGCTCCGAATCGACCGAGAAGATGCGCGCAAGCGCTTCGGTTACGTCCTCACTCACAGAACTCACCTCCGGGACGATGTCTCACACGTATGATTTCACGGACGGTCAGGGTCAGGGAGGGCGGCTACCACCTTAGCCCGGCGGCGGCGAGTGTGATCGACCGGCTCCAGCCCTACGGCCCGACGAGCCGGGGCGGTTGCGAGAGCGTTGAACAACGCCCAACGTCCGTTGCCGCCGTTATCGCTTGCGACGACGCAAGGGAGGTCGATCAGCTCAACCGAACGGGCGGTGCCCACGATGACGCAAGCTCGTTGCGGTTCCATCCCGGCCCGCGAGCGCCGGCGCGGTAGGCGCTCTCCAAGAAGGCGAGCAGGGTGATCGGGGGTCGTCTGCCGTCCTGACGCTCTCGTAGGGAAGAAGGACGAGCGGGCTCCCCTCGCCCGCCCAGTAGGCCTCTTCGGGTCGAAGCGGCTGTGAGCGCATGTCGGGTGGCTCGGGCGAGGCGTAGGAGTAGTAGCTCGGCTCGCGCATCTTCTCGTCGCCTGCCCAGAAGATCGTCCTCTGGAAACGGCGTCGTCATCGGGACGCCGTAGGGGGACTCGCGAATCTGGACGTCGATGCCCAGGCGTGCGAGTGTCGCGTGCAGCTTTTGATCGAAGGCGGCCACTGACAGCCCGTCACGGAGATCGAACGACTCGACCTCGCCCCGGTTCGTCGACACCACAAGCTCGTGGTCGACGAAGTCGACGGCGATCTCGAAGATGACCCCGCCGGCCCCGTGCGAGCGTCTCGTCGTCAAGCCTCGGACGTCGACGTAGAGGCTTGTGTGCCACCAGTGATTCCGCGTCGCGGTCGAAGCCATGCGAATCTTCCCGACGATCTGCAGCCACAGGTGCAAGGTCGTCTTCGTCGCCTTCCACTCCGACTGTGGCAGCGCGAGGAGCTCCACGCGGCCCTCGAAGGTCATTTGCCGCTGCCGGTCGTGTTTCGGCGCTCCGCCATGTCCCCACGATACGCCCGCTCGACCGAAGGCAGTTCGCCGAGACGACCGTGCGCGCACCCGGGGCGCCTCGGTGGCGGGCTCAGCCGGAGTTGCCCGGTCGGGAAAGGACCCGGCATCGGAGAGAGTGTTTGCGGCGGAAGGTCAGCGACCGCGCCGTGCCGATTGTGTTTCGCCGACGACCACGGTGTCGTCATGCTCGGCGACCCCGCCGCGTTAGCGGCATCTCTCCCGTTCGGCGTAGAGTTCTTCCTCGTTAGCCCGACCTTCCAGTTGGGCCGGATCGCCGGCATCCGGATCGGTGTCAACCTGGAGTTGGCTGATCGTGTTCGCGCTCATCGTCTGGTCGCTCGCGGTCGCCGTGATCCCGTCGCAGAACCCTGGCTCTCTGACGGCGAGTACGTGGCGTTGGCCGTTGTGGCCGCGCTTCTCTTCTTCGTCTCGCTCCTGCTGCACGAGCTCGGGCACGCATTGCAGGCGAGGCGAGAAGGGGTGGAGATCGAGGGCATCAACCTCTGGCTCTTTGGCGGTGTGGCGCAGTTCAAGAGCAGCTTTCCGAGCGCCGGCGCCGAGTTCCGGATCGCGATCGCCGGGCCGGTCGTCTCACTTGCGCTCGGGGTTCTTTTGTCGTCGTCGCCGCCTTCGCGGGACTCCCGAACGCGATCGACGGGGTCGTCGCCTGGCTGGGCTTCACGAACCTCATTCTGCTCGCGTTCAATCTGCTGCCGGCGCTACCGCTGGATGGCCGCCGCGTACTTCGCTCGGCGTTCTGGCACCTACGGGGCGATCTGCAATGGGCGACGTGGGTGGCTTCCGGAGTCGGCCGTGGCGTCGGCTTCCTCCTCATCGGTCTCGGGGTCTTTATGCTCATCGTGGACGGAGCGTTCAGCGGGGCGTGGCTCGCGTTTGTCGGCTGGTTCCTGCTCCAGGCGGCGACAGCGGAAGCCCGCTACGTCGCGACCAAGCAGGCCTTCGACGGCTTCAAGGTGCGCGATCCGATGGTCCGTCAGCCCGTGACCGTCGACGCTGACCTCAGCCTTGGCCAATTCATGGACGAGGTCGCGTGGTCGCGGCGTTACACGACGTATCCGGTGCTCGAGGAAGGACAACCGATCGGGCTCCTCGCGTTTCGCTCGGTTGCAACGGTTCCGCGCAGCGAGTGGAACACGCGGCGCGTGCGGGAGGCGATGATCTCCGTGCGAAGGTCCCCGTTGCTCCACGAGGACGGACAGGCAATCGACGCGCTGGCCGAGAGCTGTCTGCGAGCGAGGTCCACCGCGGCCTCGGCGTCGACGACGGACGCCTCGCGGGATTCCTGTCGATCACGGATCTCGCTCGGGCTCTCGAGCTAGGAAGGCCCAATACAGGGCGCGCCGCGCAGGCCAAGTAGCGCGTCGGCGGGGCCGGAAAGGAAAAAGCGGAGGGGGAGGGATTCGAACCCTCGATCCGCCTAACGACGGATAACGGTTTTCGAGACCGCTAGGAATGTGGCGATTTGCAGGTTTTTTGTGCTCGTGCGCCAGTTGATGCGCCACTGGGGCAGGCACCTCTGCAGAGAACTGTTCGACCCCTCCTTACCATCGCGTAGCCAAGGCCAGGTTCAGTCCCGGCCGCTGCGGCGGCGCGACCTCTGTTCCGTTGTCAGGCGAGTTCGCGCGTGGCCTCGTCGATCAGATCTACCACGGGCCCGGGTTGCGATGCCAATGATGCGTGGCTGGCGTCGAGTTCGATGATCTTGCGTGGGCTCATTCGTTGGGCCATGCGTCGCTCGTTGTCCGGGTTGATCATCCGGTCCTCGGTGGACACCTGGTACCACGATGGCTTGGTCTTCCACGCCGGTGCGGTGACGCTGTCGCCGAAGGTGGAGGCGAGCGGGGCCTTCTGCGTGACCGCCATTACGAGCGCTTCGTCGGCAGTGAGGTCCTGGCAGAAGCTCTCGTGGAACTTGTCCTGCTTGACCCACAGGTACCCATCCGAGTCGGGGGCGAGGTTCTCGAAGGCTGCCGGCGGCAGTTCCTGGCTGATCTGCCCGGGACTTTCACCGGCGTCAGGCGCGAACGCGGCGATGTAGACCAGGCCTACGACATTGGGCACGTCACCGGCTTCGGTGATCACCGCGCCACCGTAGGAGTGGCCGACAAGCAGCACCGGCCCGTCCACTTGCCTGATCATCTTCTGCGTACGCTCCGCGTCATCGGCCAACGACGTGAGCGGGTTCTCCACCGCGAACAGCGATTCGTAGCCCCGGGTGTTGAGTTCGACGATGGTCTTCGCCCAATGGGCGGCGCCGCCCCAAAACCCGTGCACGAGAAGGACTGTCGGTTTGTCAGCCATCTCAAGCTTCCTTTCGTTGATCGACATCTCCTCTTCGCTGGCCGTTCGACTCCTTGACCAACGTGACTACGGCCAAGATACTTGGACGATGGAGCAAACGCCATGACCGATACCACCGAAAACTTTGCCGATTCACCGGGGGCGACGGACGTGCTCGCCTCTGTCGGGGTCGTGGACGCCTTGTCCGAGATCCTGCACGCCGTCCGGCTGCGGGGCGACGCGGTCGTGCGATGCGCACCCAAGCCGCCGTTCAACGTCGCGATTCCAGCTGGGAGGCGGGTTCTGCACGTCGTCGAAGACGACACGATTCGGTTGCGGGTGCCGGGCCGGGCAGCCGCGTTCGCACTCCGTCCCGGCGATCTGGCGCTGCTCGCTCGCGGCGACGGCCATTCGATCGGGGCCGGTAAGGGCGCCGCGGTACGCGCTCTGTCCGGCTCCGACTGCTACATCGATGACGCCCACGTATCCGCTCCCGATACGCCACGCTGGGTCACCGGTACTTTCGCGGTGGAAGACGCACTCGCCGGACCCTTGTTGTCGGTACTACCCGCGGCGATCGTCGTCTCCGCGGCCCAGCCCGGCCGCGACTGGCTAAGTGTCAGCCTGCAACTGCTGCTCGCCGAAGTCACCAACCCGCGTCCCGGTGCGGCGGTGATGATCTCCCGCATTCTGGATCTGCTGTTCATCCATACCCTGCGGGAATGGTCCGCGCACGATGCTTCCTCACCGGGCTGGTTGACCGCGGCAATGGACCCCGCGCTCGCCCAGGCGTTGATCGCTATCCACAGGGAACCGTGCCGCCGCTGGTCAGTCGAAGAGCTCGCCCGTCTTGCCACGCTGTCACGCTCGACCTTCGCGGAACGATTCACGCGCCTACTCGGGCAACCGCCTGCCGCCTACGCCACCGAATACCGACTCGACCACGCTGCCGACCTCCTGCGATCCGGCACCGCATCGGTAAGCAAGGTCGCCGAGCAGAGCGGTTACGCCTCCGAAGCCGCATTCAGCCGAGCGTTTCAACGTCGTTTCGGAGCTCCTCCCGTGCGCTGGCGCAGGTCCAAATCCGCGGCGACATACATGCCCGTCAGGCCATTGTGAATGCAATCGTGCACGTCCGCGAAATCTGTTCCGAGAGCTCGCGTCTGTTGTCCTCGACGCTGGCCGAGGAGTGCTGCAGCCCGGACTCGCAGACGACGGAAGTGCGCGAGCTCGAACCGCGCGCTGGTCCCGCCATCGGCGCGTGGGGCCGCCCGCTTGGCGGACGCCGCCAAGCTGGTATCAGGTGTCCGGCGAGGATCGCAAGATCCCACCGGACCTCGAGCGTGAGTTCGCTGACCGGATGAACGCCACAACGATCTCGCTCGACGCGGGCCACGCCTCGATGGGTCGCGGCCGAGATCGCCGAGGTGATTCTCCAAGCCGTCCACGCAGGCGTGCCGGCCTGATCTGACTGGCGAGCGTGGCGGGCTGGGCGGCACGCACGTCCGCGAGCTGCGTCTCGTGAAACAGCTCTAGATGGGCACTCACGCAGTCCCCTACTCCAGCAGGCGGCCTTCGACGGCGACCGCCGGTCCGTGCGCGAGCGCCGCGACCGCCGCGGACGGCGACGCGATCGGCTCGTGCTCGATCTCGTCCTCTGGCGTCCAGGTGAGATTCACCCGCAGTGCGGGATCTTGTTCGGGGAAGTCGAGACGGTTGTGGGCGCCGCGCGTCTCGCGCCGCTCGAGTGCACAGGCGAGCGTCGCCCGCGCCACGAGCAGGGAGGCGTGCAGGTCGAACGCGTGCGCGAGGTCGGCATAGCCCGCGATGTCCAGGCGCACCTCGAGCTCCCGCGTGCGCTCCTCGAGCTGGCGCAGACGCTCGAGCCCGTCGCGCAGGCCGTCCTCCGAGCGCACGACGCCACAGCGCTCGGACATGAGATCTCGAAGAGCGCGCTGAAGCGGACGCGCAAACTCGTCGCCGCGCCGCGCGAGCAGCTCGCCGATCTCCTCGCGCGCCTCGTCGATCGCGGTGCGATCGCGGACCTGCACGTCGAGCTCCGCCGACCAGCTCGCCGCTTCGCCTCCCACGACGCGTCCGAAGACGAGGCACTCCGCGAGCGAGTTCCCTCCCAGCCGGTTTGCGCCGTGTACGCCCGTCGCGCACTCGCCGACGGCATACAGCCCGGCGACGTCCGTCGCATGCGTCTCGGGGTCGACGAGGACGCCGCCCATGGAGTAGTGCGCCGTCGGGGCGACCTCCATCGGCGTCGTCCGGATGTCGAGCATGGCGAGGTCGACGAACTGCCGGTACATGCGCGGAAGGCGGCGCAGGATCACGTCACGATCGAGGTGCGAGACGTCGAGCAGGACGCCGCCGTGCTCCGTGCCCCGGCCCTCGGCGATCTCCGTGTAGTTCGCGAGCGCGACCCGGTCGCGCGTCGACAGCTCGAGCCGCGCCGGGTCGTAGCGCTCCATGAAGCGCTCGCCGTCCGCGTTCCGCAGGATCCCTCCCTCGCCGCGAACTGCCTCGGTGACGAGCGTGCCGGCGGACTCCTCGGGGATGACCATGCCGGTCGGGTGGAACTGGACCAGCTCCATGTCGCGGAGCCGGCAGCCCGCCTCGGCCGCGAGGCGCATCGCATCGCCCGTGTTCTCGTCGCGACGCGAGGAGGAGCGACGCCAGTTGCGCGTGTGGCCACCCGCTGCGAGCACGATCGCATCGGCGACGATCAGCCACGGGCTTCCGTCGTCGACGTCGAAGCCGTACGCGCCGAAGACCGCTCCGTCGTGGACGAGCAGGCGCGTAACGTAGAGGTCGTCCCGCAGCTCGACGCCGATGTCGGTCGCCCGCCTGACGAGGACGCGCTGGATCTCGCGGCCGGTGTAGTCGCCCGTGAAGCAGGTCCGCCGGTAGCGGTGGGCGCCGAAGAAACGCTGGGTCAGCCGCCCGTCGCGCTCCTGCTCGAAGCGCGCTCCCCAGCGGACGAGATCCTCGATCGCAGCGGGCGCCTCGCGGCACAGGAGCTCCACGCTCGCCGGGTCCGAGAGCCAGTACCCCTCGCGCAGCGTGTCCGCCGCGTGCTGCTCCCAGCTGTCTTCGGGGTCGATCGTGCCGAGCGCGGCGTTGATCCCGCCCGAGGCGAGCACGGTGTGCGCGTCGTCGCGCCGGCGCTTGCCCACGCAGAGCACCTGCACGCCGCGCTGGGCGAGCTCGATGGCCGCTCGCAGCCCCGCCGCGCCCGTCCCGATGACGAGGACGCTCGCGGCTGTCCGCCGCTCGTCCGTCCGGCTTCTCACAGGCTCTTCTCCAGCAGATAGGCGCCAACGAGCACCGCGAGCGCCAGGGCCGGCCCGGCGAACGCCAAGGCGGCGAGCGAGAGGAACAGCTTGGGATCCGACCGCAAGCCGGAGATCGAGACCTCGTCCTGCTCGGCTTCGGGCGGCCGCCCGACTTTGGCGAAGCCGAACTCCTCGGCGTGGAACCGCTCGCGTGCGAGGCCCCGCGCCTCGAGCTGCGAGCGCAGGCTGTCGATCATGGCGGGCGGGCCGCACACGAGCACGTCGGCCCTGCCGAGGTCCTCGTGCTCCCGCGCGAGTCGCTCGGCCGTGAGGAAACCGTCGGTCTCACGCGGCACCACGACCACGCGGAAGTCCTCGCGCTCGCGCGCGATCGAACGGAGCTCGTCCAGGAAGTGCGCCTCGGGCGCGTGCTCGACGCAGTAGTAGAAGTCGATGTCATGCGGATCGCCGTTCTGGCTCCGAGCCATGCTCAGGAAGGGCGTGACGCCGATGCCGCCCGCGATCCAGATCTGGCGCTCGTTCGGCACGTCGCGCGCGAAGGCGCCGTAGGGACCCTCGACGACCGCCTCCGCGCCCGCCTCGAGCGTGCGCAGCGCGTGGGTGTAGTCGCCGACGGCCTTCGCCGTGATCCGCAGGGCCCGCTCGTTCGGAGCCGACGTGATCGAGAACGGGTGGAGCTGGTTCCGCAGGAAGGGCGGAAACTGTTCGCTGAACGGCTCGCGGAAATTGACGAACAGGAACTGTCCGGGCGCGTGCGCGAGCGGCCGGCCGCGCGGCTCCATCACGACCTCGGTCACGAACTCGTCCAGCCGGTGCACGGCGGCGACGCGGTACTTGCGCCGCCGGACGAGGAGGTTCCCGAGCACGGACCGGTACACGAACGCTGCGATCCCAAGGGTGGCGAGCGCCGCCATGTAGAGGTTCAGCGCCTCCGATTGGTCGCGCGCGCCGGACGTCGTGAAGACGTGGTAGGTGGCGCCGAGGAAGACGACGCCGAACGAGCGCTGCACGTAGACGAAGAGCTCGTGGCCGACGCGGACGAAGAGCGTCAAGACGATCGCGACGACCATCCCGGAGAAGGCGAGCACGCCCGCGAACACCGTCCACCCCGCTCCTGGACGGAGTAGGTCGAGCGCCGTCGAGCTCGAGATCGTGGCGCGGCTCGCGAGAATGAGCACCACATGGCCGGCGAGGAGGGCGAAGGCGACCTCCCCGTTCAGGCGGTGCACCTCGTACACGCGCTCGAGACCGCCGAAGAGCCTCTCGACGGGACGCAGCCGCGCGCCGAGG
>JBOHAB010000052.1:0-14057 GCA_050697655.1 Gaiellaceae bacterium | reverse complement strand
AACATCCAGACCTGGGACGACCTGCTCCGGGAGGGCATCGAGGTGATCACTCCGAACCCGTTCACCTCAGGCGGCGCCCAGTGGAACATCATGGCCGCCCACGGCGCCCAGCTCGAGCAGGGCAAGCCGGACGAGGAGGCTATCGCCTACCTGCGCGAGCTCTTCCTCGAGCACGTCCCCGTCCAGGACAAGAGTGCGCGCGAAGCGCTCCAGACGTTCGCGGGCGGCAAGGGAGACGTCATGCTCGCCTACGAGAACGAGGCGATTTTCGCCCAGCAGGCCGGCGAGGAGCTCGAGTACGTCGTGCCCGACGAGACGATCCTGATCGAGAATCCGGTAGCGGTCGTCTCGACGAGCGAGAGCCCGGAGGCGGCCCAGGCGTTCGTCGACTACCTCTATACGCCCGAGGCGCAGGCGGTCTTCGCCTCGAAGGGCTACCGCCCGGTCGTCGAGGGCGTCGAGTCGGAGTTCGACCTTCCCGAGCCGCCGGGCCTCTTCACGATCGCCGACCTCGGTGGGTGGGCCGACGTCCGCACGCGCTTCTTCGATCGCGAGGAGAGCATCTTCCTCGACATCGAGAACGAGCTGGGGGTCCCAACTGAGTAGCACCGTCGATGCGGTCGAGCTGCCGGCGCGCGCTGGGAGGCCCAGGCGCGCCGGCGGCTTGGTCCTGGGGCTCTCGACCGCCTACCTCACGCTCATCGTCCTGATCCCGATCGCGGCGGTCGTGGCCTCGTCCCTCGAGGGCGGGCTGTCGGCCTTCTGGGACGAAATCACCTCGCCCACGGCGGTAGCCGCGCTCAAGCTCACGTTCGTCGCATCGCTCCTGGTCGTGCTGGTGAACGCGGTGACGGGGACCCTGATCGCCTGGGTCCTCGTGCGCGACGACTTCCGCGGCAAGGGCATCGTCAACGCGATCATCGACCTGCCGTTCGCCCTGCCGACCATCGTCGCCGGGCTGACGCTCCTCGCCGTCTACGGTCCGGGAAGCCCGCTCGGCGTCGATGTCTCCTACACGCGCGCAGCGGTCGTCGTCGCGCTCCTCTTCGTGACGCTCCCGTTCGTGGTCCGGGCGGTGCAGCCGGTCCTCCTCGAGCTCGACCGCGAGATGGAGGAGGCGGCCGCCTCGCTCGGCGCGCGGCCGTTCACGATCTTCCGGCGCATCGTCCTGCCGAATCTCTTGCCGGCGATGCTCTCTGGCGCCGCGCTCTCCTTCGGGAAGGCGGTCGGGGAGTTCGGCTCGATCGTGCTCATCTCGGGAAACATCCCCTTCGATACCGAGGTCGCCTCGGTCTGGATCTTCAAGGCGATCGAGAGCGACGACCCCGAGGCGGCGGCCGCCGTCTCGGTGGTGCTGCTCGTCCTCTCCTTCGTCGTCCTCGCCGTCGCCGACGTCCTCGAGCGGCGGAGCCGGAGGCACGATGCGTAGCCGGGCGGGATCGCGCTATGCGCTGCGAACGGTCGCGCTCGGCTACCTCGCCGTGATCGTGGCGGTCCCCTTCTCCATGATCGTCTACTACACGTTCCGGGACGGTCTCGGGCCGGTGTGGGAGGCGCTGACCGATCCCTCGTTCGTCTCGGCCTTCAAGCTCACCATCATCGCCGTCGGGATCGCCGTTCCCGTGAACACGATCTTCGGCGTGGCGTGCGCAATGGCGCTCGTCCGCCGGCCTCCGAAGCACGGGACCTGGCTCCTGAACTCGCTGATCGGCCTGCCGCTCGCGCTCTCCCCCGTGGTCGTCGGGCTCGCGCTGATCCTCGTGTACGGGCAGGACAGCTGGCTCGGAGGTTGGCTCACCGAGAACGGGATCCAGGTCATCTTCTCGACGCCGGGGATCGTCCTCGCCACCATCTTCGTCACGCTCCCGTTCGTCGTCCGCGAGGTCATCCCCGTGCTCCGCGAGGTCGGGACCGACCAGGACGAGGCCGCGTGGACTCTCGGCGCCTCGCGCATCCAGACCTTCCGGCGCATCACCCTGCCGGCGATCCGCTGGGGCGTTGCCTACGGCATCGTGCTCACGACCGCACGCGCCCTCGGCGAGTACGGGGCCGTCGCGGTCGTCTCGGGACGGCTGGCCGGCAAGACCGAGACCCTCACGCTCCACGTCGACGAGGAGTACCTGCGTTTCAACGAGGTGGCGGCGTACACGACGTCGCTCGTGCTCGCCCTCCTCGCCGTGCTCACCCTGATCGCCATGAGTCTCTTCAAGCCCAAGCACTACAAGGAGGTTGCGGATGTCGATCGCCGTCCGCCAGGTAACGAAGCGGTTTGACAACGGTTTTGTCGCCGTCGACAACGTCTCGCTTGCCATCGCCGGAGGCTCGCTGACAGCCCTGCTCGGGCCCAGCGGGAGCGGCAAGTCCACGCTGCTCCGGATCATCGCCGGGCTCGAGGAGCCCGATGAGGGCGATGTCTCGATCCTCGGGAACGACGTCACCGGCGTCCCGCCGCAGAAGCGGGAGGTTGGCTTCGTCTTCCAGCACTACGCCGCTTTCAAGCACATGACCGTCCGCGACAACGTCGCCTTCGGGCTCACGATCCGGAAACGCCCGAAGCGGGAGATCAAGGCGCGAGTCGACGAGCTCCTCGGTCTCATCCAGCTCGACGGCCTGGCCGATCGGTACCCGGGCCAGCTCTCCGGGGGCCAGCGCCAGCGGATGGCGCTTGCCCGCGCGCTGGCTGCGGAGCCCAAGGTCTTGCTGCTGGACGAGCCGTTCGGCGCCCTCGACGCGCGCGTGCGCAAGGAGCTCCGAGCGTGGCTGCGCCGCCTCCACGACGAGGTGCACGTCACGACCGTGCTCGTCACGCACGACCAGGAGGAGGCGATGGACGTCGCCGACCGCGTCACCGTCATGAACGAGGGCCGGGTCGAGCAGAGCGGCAGGCCGCGCGACCTCTACGAGCACCCCGCCAACGAGTTCGTGATGAGCTTCGTCGGCCCGGTCAACCGCCTCGGCGAGGCATGGATCCGCCCGCACGACCTCGAGCTCCGGCTCGAGCCGAACGGGACGACGAGCGAGGCGATGGTCGAGCGGATCGTCCACCTCGGCTTCGAGGTGCGCGTCGAGCTCGTCCTCGACGACGGCCGCCACGTCTCCGCCCAGGTGACCCGCAGCGAGGTGGAGGAGCTGGAGCTCCTCGAGAATCAGATCGTCTACGTCCGGCCCAGCCGGACGACTGTCTTCAGTGGGACTCCCATGCCGACGGGTTTGAGGTAATGGCGGCGATCGCGGCCGGGAGCTCCCCGGCGGCGACGTCGGCGAGCGTCACCTCCTCGAGCACCGCGCGGAGGTTGGCTCGCATGGCGATCCAAACGTCCTGCAGCCGAGCAGCCGGACCGGAGTACTCGACGGTCTCGGGCCGCGAGCCGCGCACGTTGGCCAGCGGGCCCTCGACGGCTCGGATCACGTCGGCGAGCCTGATCTCCTCGGGCGGGCGTGCGAGCCAGTAGCCGCCCTCCGCCCCCCGCTGGCTCTGGACGAGCCCGTGGTGGCGCAGCTCGAGGAGGATGTTCTCCAGGAACTTCAGCGGAATGTCCTGCGCCTGGGCGATCTGCTCGCCCTTGGTCGGCCCCTCGCCGGCGGCCGCAAGTTCGAGCGACGCGCGCAGGGCGTAGTCGACCTTTGCCGAGACCCGCACGCGCGTATTCTCGCCTGCCGGCGCAGTGGACGCGGGGAGTCCTGGCGAAGCCCATATCAAGTCACGCGTACCATCGCGGTCCGCGGCCTGCTACGAGCCGGCGCCCAGGCCTTCGGTGCACGTCCCGAGCGCCTGGGTCACCTCGTCCGGTGGCTCGGCATTCCCCTCCCGGAGGCGGGCCTCGTACTCGCGAAGCTCGTCGAGCGGGAGCGTGTCCTGGAGCTCACCAGGCCGAAGCGAGGAGGAGGAGGGCAGTCAAGGACAAACCGAGCAGAGAGATGCGCATGACTTTCTGCTCGCCGCCGCGCAGCTGGGCGAAACGTGATGCGGGCGAGAGGACTCGAACCTCCAAGGGCTTTCGCCCAACGGGACCTAAACCCGTTGCGTCTGCCAGTTCCGCCACGCCCGCGGTGAGAGAAAGATAGCTCCCGGGTAACCAGAGTCATGGAATCGCGCCCCGAGCTCCCGGACACCGCTACACCGCCGCAGCCCGAGCGGGAGGAGCCGCCGCTCGCCGACCCTCGCCTTCGCGACCTTTCCTTCCGGGACTGGCGCGCGATCCTCGTTCGCGGGGCCAAGGAGGCTCGCGCCGACCACGTGACCGACATCGCTGCGACGCTCTCCTACTACGCCTTCCTGGCGATCCCCGCGGTCCTCCTCGTCGCCGTGGGCGTCTTCACCCAGCTGGCCGGGCCAGGCACCATCGAGTCGATGCTCGACCGGATCTCCGGCGTCGTCCCCGAGGAGGTGCTCACGCTCCTGCGCGACAGCCTGAACAGGGCGATCGAGAATCGCAGCGGCGGCTTCGTCCTGATCGTCGTCGGCTTCCTGCTCGCGCTCTGGACCGCGGCTGGCGCCATGAACGCGCTCATGCGCGGGCTCAACCGCGTCTACGACCGTGAAGAGACGCGGGGCTTCGCCCGGCAGCGGCTCACAGCGCTCGCGATGCTCGCATGCCTTCTCATCGCCTTCGGGCTCTCGTTCGGCCTGCTCGTGCTCGGGCCGGCGTTGAGCGACTGGCTCGGCGGAGCGCTCGACCTCGAGGGAGAGATCGGCTGGCTCTGGTGGGGGCTCCAGTGGCCGATACTCATCCTCGGCCTGCTCGCGGCGTTCGCCGCCGTCCTCTACCTCGGCCCGAACGTCGCCCATCCGCGCTGGCGCTTCCTCACCCCGGGCGCCGTGTTGGCGGTCGTCTTGTGGCTCGTCGCGTCGGGCCTCTTCGCCTTCTACGTGAGCGCCTTCGGCTCTTACAACAAGGCGTGGGGATCGCTCGCCGCGGTGATCATCATGCTGACGTGGCTCTGGCTCTCCGCCCTCGCGCTCCTGCTCGGAGCCGAGGTCAACGCCGAGGCCGAGCGCAGCCGCGAGCTGCGCCAAGGCGAGCCCGCGGAGGTCGACCTCCAAGCGCCCCCAAAAGCGTAGCCCCCGGCCGGGCTACACTCGTCTCAGGCCCCGTAGCTCAGTGGATAGAGCGGCGGACTTCGAATCCGCGTGCGGAGGTTCGACTCCTCCCGGGGCCATCGCCGCTGTTCGCGGCTGCTTGAGGTCAGCGATCAGTCGATCTACAGCTGGCGGCGGCAGGAGCTGATCGATCGCGGCGAGTTGCCGGGGTTGAGCTCGGAGGAGCGTGAGGAACTGCGGGCCGCTCGGCGGCGGATCAGAGAGCTCGAGACGGAGCTGGCGGCGCATCGACGGGCGGCGGAGCTGTTGAAGGAGTCGGTGCGCCCAAAACGCGCTTCGAGGCGATCGCGGTGATGGCCGGCGAGGGGCCGCCGGTCGAGGTCTGCTGCCGCGTGCTTGGCGTATCGTGTGCGGACTTCTACGCCGGTTCCGGCCGCCGTCGGCGCGGGCGGTGCGGCATGCCTGGCTGACCGACCTGATCCGCGAGATCCATGCCGCCTCCTACGGCAGCTACGGCGCCAAGCGGGTGCACGCCGAGCTGGTGCTCGGCCGCGGCATCGAAGTCGGCCACAACGCGGTCGCGATGCTGATGCAGCGGGCCACGATCCAGGGTCGCACCGGTTCGCCGAAACGACGCGGCCTGCCCGGCGCACCAACGGCGGAGGATCTCGTCGACCGGATCTTCGTCCGTGAGCAGCCCAACCAGCTCTGGGTGACTGACATCACCGAGCATCCGACCCGCGAGGGCAAGATCTACTGCGCGGTCGTCCTCGACGCGTTCAGCCGCCGCGTGGTCGGCTGGTCGATCAGCCACAACCCCACCGCGGCGCTCACCCCGAACGCGCTCGGGATGGCGGTCGAGCAGCGCGATGCCCAGCGGGGCGAGACCGTGATCCACAGCGACCCCTTGAACTCGGGCAGCTCACGTCCTGGGCGTTCACCGAACGAGCCCGCCAGTCGGGGCTCGTACCGTCGATGGGCTCGGTAGGCGACTGCTACGACAACGCGATGATCGAAGCGTTCTGGTCGCGGATGCAGGTCGAGCTGCTCGACACCCGCCGCTGGAGAACTCGCGGTCGAGCTCGCGAACGCGATCTTCGAATACATCGAGATCTTCCACAACCGCCGCCGGCGCCACTCGAGCCTCGGGATGCGAACACCGATCGAGTCGACAACACCATGGCAGCGGTCGCCTGACCAAGAAACGCGACTCCACCGAAGCCGGGGCACTGCGGAGCCTCCAAGAAACCCAGGGCGCTTCACCCGAGCGAGCGCAGGCACGAGTGCGCCGCCTTCCTGCGCCGGGCGGTCGCCTGGTCCGCCGAGCAGGGGACCGCGATCGAGCGGGTGCTCTCGGACAACGCCAAGGCCTACCACTCCCACCTCTGGCGCGACACCTGTCTCGAGCTCGAGGTCGAGCGCGCTACACTCGGCCCTACTCGCCCTGGACGAACGGAAAGGCGGAGGCGTTGATCAAGACGCTCCTGCGCGAGTGGGCCTACCGCTTCGCATACCCGACCAGCGCTCACCGCAGCAAGGCGCTCCCGGCTACCTGAGGTGGTAAAACCGACGACGACCGCACGGCTCGCTCGGAGCCGGCCGCCGGTCGGCCGCGTCTCACACGTCTGTGGTCAGTACATCTAGCGCTCGCTGACAATCTTGAGGGCGGCCTCGTCGAGCGCGAGCGCGGACAGCCCGGCGCGCGCCCTCTCGGGCGGTGCTCCGTCGGCGACCGCGAGGAGCGCCGCTCGCCAGGCCGCGGCAAGCATGCTGCCGATCGGCGTGCGGCCCTCGTCGCTGATCCGGGCGAGGAACTCCGCGACCGGATCGACGGCGCGGACAGGATGCGGCTCGCCGAGCAGGCGCACGAAGCCCTGGCGAAGGGCGAAGTCGAATCCGACCAAGAGCGCCGTCTGCACGGCGCCCGTGGAGCCGTCTCCGCCAAGGGCCGCCGCGGCGCCCTCCATCCGGTCGAGCAGGCGCTGCTCGGCCTCCGCGCGCACGAAGCCGTACAGGCCGAGCTTGCTGCCGAAGTGGTGGTACAGGGAACCGGTGGTGACACCGGCGGCCGCCGCCAGCGCGGCCACGGTGACCGGCTCGAAGCCGCGCCGCCCGAAGTCCTCGAGCGCCCTTAGGGCGAGCCGGCCCTTGGCCGACGTCGAGACGGGAACCCACTCGCGCACGACTCTGTAATGCTATAGGCTATGACGTAATCGAATTACGGAGGCGGAGATGAAGCTCGAGTTTCTGTACACACCGGTCAAGGACCTGAAGTCGGCGCTGGCGCTCTACCGCGACGCGCTCGGCTGGGACGAGGCATGGCGGGAGGGCGACTCGACCGTGAGTCTCAAGCTGCCAGGCACTGAGGTGCAGCTCATGCTCGTCGAGATCGAGCCCACCGCGGGCGCCGGGCCGATCTTCGTCGTCGAGAGCGTTGAGAGCTTTCACGCCGATCGGCCGAGCGAGCTCGGAGTCCGAGAGGAGCCGCAGGAGATTCCGGGTGGCTTCTTGGCCACGTACGAGGACGCATCGGGGAACACGATCCATGTCATGGACCAGGCGCTCGACTCGAGCGGCGCGGAGGCCGCGTCGCGCGACGTCGAGGCGGTCTGACGATGCACGCCCTCGTCCCCATGGCGCTTGACGGCACACCGCAAACGAGGTACCGACCTCCAGCGGCGTGAAGCGGCGGCTCGGCTGCGTCGAAACCGCGTCGGCCTCGTCCGTGGCGAGGCGTTCGATCGTGATTCCGCGGCCGGCGTACCCCGGCCGGCATGCGGATGCGGGCTCCAGCTGGGAGTGGTCGGTGAAGCGGTGGTCCGTCGGGACGATCAGGACGTCGCGACGCGCGGCATGCGGAAGAGCGTACGCCGGGCGACCCGCGGTCAGGCGACCGAATCTTCATTCGTGACGAGGTCGAGCAGATAGGAGCGGCTCCGCCGGAGCTTCGATGCCGCGGAAGCCCACGTTTCAGACGAGTCGACGCTCGCGGCGAGGCGCACCCGCCGATCTGAAAGCTCCATAAACGGCTCCATACTCACCGCACGCTGGACCACGTGCAAATCGCCCCGACCAGAAAAGCGGTGGCGTGCAGGGTTTTTGCAGAGCCTGTCGGGTACGTAAATCCATCGTCATGCTGCTCGGGCGTATTCGTGGATCAGTCCGCCGAGTCGGTCACGTCGCTGGATCTGGCTTGGTGGAAGGGAGCCGACGAGGTGTAGATGGGGTGCTGGCATCGGTGGCGTCAGCTTGAATCCCGCCCCCTCCGCCCAGAAACCCTTTGTTCAAGCGGGTTTCTGGGGCTGCTTTTGGCGCGACGACTAATGACGGTTTGCTGTCAGTTCTGCCAATGGTTCCCGTCCCTCAGCGAGGCGTTTGGCACGGCCCTACGTTCCTTGCCCGACGCTCCCGACGAGATGATGGAGCACCGCGCGCACCCGCTCATGACCGCGGAGGCGGCGGCGAGCCGGACCTGACGTCGCCGTGCCGGTCGACCGGCCGCAGGATCCGTGGGCCACGCGAGCCTCCTTCGTCACTCGCGGGGTGCATCGAGATGGGGCGCCGCGAGCAGGAGGGCGAGCGCGCTCTGGCCCTCGAGGACCTCGCCGGCCCGGGCGCGAGCGAGCGCCTCGTCCACCGGCATGGGGACGACGACGACGTCCTCGTCCTCGCCAGGCTGGGGCGTGCCGAGCAGGACACCGGTGGCGAGGAACGCGTCCGAGCGAAGGCTCAGGTGGGCACTCGACGAGTAGAAGGTCGTCAGGTGGCGCCAGTCGCGCGCGCGACCCCCGACTTCCTCGGCGAGCTCACGCTCGGCGGCCTCCAGGGGCGTCTCGCCGTCCTCGACCGAACCGGCCGGCACCTCGAGCGTCCAGTCGCGCACGGGATGGCGGTACTGCCGGACGAGGACGACCTCACCCGCGTCCGTCACGGGTACGACGAACACAGCCCGGGGAACGGCCAGATACGTGTAGCTCGAGATGCGGTCCCGATCGCCTGCGAGCCGGTCCTCGATCACCGTCCGCCAGGCGGATCCGAGCACAAGGCGGCTTTGATCGAGCCGAACTGCCGGCGGTTCAGGCACGGCGCCGTCGAGCGCGAGTGCCCGCAACGCCCGGAGCGTGCACGGTGCCGCCAGATGGTCCGCGTCCCGGAGGACGAAAGCGAGATCGACCGGCGTATCGATGTCGCGCCAAGGGTCGATCGTGGCCACCTCGAGCCCTGCCTCTTCACACCGCTGCACGGTCACGGCACATGCCGCCGGGGTCGACCATGGGATCGCCTCGAACGGGGCGTCCGAAGGCTCTCGCATGGCGATGAGCCAGTAGCCGCCGTCGAGAGCCGGCCCGAGGACGACGTCACAGCTCCGCTCCTCCAGCAAGGTGAAGGCACGACTCAACGAGCCGGGTGGAAGGCCGGGGATGTCGGAGGAGACGAGCGCGGTCGGCCCGCCCGCAAGCCCCCGAGCCATACCCAGGCGAAGGGCGTCACCCAGCCCGCGCCCTTCCTGGAGAACGAGCGGCACATCCGGTCCCGCCAGCCGGGCAAGAGCCGGAGCCTCGGACTGATCCGCATGGAGGATGGCCAGCTCGGGCGCCTCGGCGCGGCACGCCGCGAGCGTGTCGAGCAGGAGCGCTTCCTGAAGCGCCGCGGCCTGCTCGGCCGTCAGCGGCGGGACGAGGCGCGTCTTGGCCCGGCCCGGGATCGGCGCCTTGGCAACGACGAGGACACTCCGGCTCATGACAGTCTCCGCAGCAGGGCGAACGCCTTCTCGTTCCAGGGAGCCCGGTGGGTCCGCCCGGTTCCGAGCTCTGTCGGGCGGGGGGCAACGTACCAGTCGTACGCGCGTGCGAGCGCCTGGCCGTTCGAGAAGCGCGGCGACCAGCCGAGCTCACGCTCGGCTTCGGCGATGTCGACGAAGCAGTCCCTGCCGGCCGTCCGGTAGTGCCACTCGCCGAGGGGCGAGAGCCCGGCGAGATGAAGCGCCCGCAGAAGACCGCGTGCCGGGCGGGCCGGGAGGGGAGTGAGGATGCTGTTCGAGCGCGCGTGGTCGATCAGCGCCTGGAGATCCTCGGCGACCGTGGCGAAGCGCTTGGCGCCGAGGGCGAACACGTGTCGCGCGACAGGCGTCGCCGCGGCGAGAACGATCGCTTCGACGAGATCCTCGACGTCGAGGAGCTGGTAACGGTTTGAGCCCGGTCCGACCGTATAGATGCGCCGACCCTCCGCGATCCACCGGAACAAGATGCCGAAGACGCCCAGCCGCTCAGGACCGATGAACGCCTGCGGACGCAGGATCGTCACGCCCAGACCGCGCGCGACGAAATCGGCGCACACCAGCTCGGCAGCGGCCTTCGCCTCCCCGTAAGCCTCGACGGGCTCCGGAAGGACGACGGCCGAGGAGATGAAGACGACCCGGCCTACGCCGGCCTCAGCCGCCGCCGCCAGGATGGTGGCGGTGCCTTCGACGTTGACGCTCCGGATGGCGCGGCGCGAACCGCGAACCGGCAAGGCCGCGGCTGCGTGAACGACGACGTCGGCGCCCCCGCAGACCCGCCGGGCAGCGGCAGGATCGCGAACGTCGCCCACGATCCCTTCGACCGCCGGGAGCTCGGCCGGTTCGAGGTCGAGGGAGCGGACGGCGTGGCCCTCGTGCAGCAGCTTCCGACTCAGGTGGAGCCCGAGGAAGCCGCTTCCCCCCGTAATTCCCCAGACGCTCATGGGCCAACCGGCCCATCAGCGGGGGGAGCGAGCCGAAGGCGAGCGACGCTCATGCGTAGCGGGCGACGACGGCAAGCATGCGCGCCCCCGCCAGCGCCGAGGGTAGGGCACGGCCAGCGATCTTGGACTCCCCCCCACGCCGAGCGCGGCAACCGACCTCGACCTCGGCGATCGGAAGCCCCGTTCGGGCCGTCTTCACGATCATCTCGGTAGGCCAGCCGTACGTCATCTCCGTCAGCGCGAGGCGCTCGAGCACGTCGCGTCGCGCGGCTCGCATGGGCGGAATGTCCCGCAGGCGCACGCCGTAGACGAGCCGCACGAGCAGTGCGACAAGGCGATTCCCGAGCAGCTGGTGCGGAAACAGCGCTCCGGGCTCGCGCTCTATCCGGGCGCCGAGTGAGAGTGCCGCACCACCCGCCAGGATCGGCTCGAGCAGGTCGGGCAGGTAGGCGGGGTCGTCGCTGCCGTCGCCGTCGAGGAAGACGATCACGTCGGCGTCGGTACTCGCCGCGCCCACGGCGCACGCGCGGCCGTAGCCGCGGCGGGCCTCGACGAGCACGCGTGCGCCGGCCTCCCGGGCCGCGTCGACCGTGCCGTCCCGAGAGCCGCCGTCGACCACGAGCACCTCGTCGACCACTCCCGCGGGAAACTCGCGGAGGACGCGCGGGAGCGCCTCACCCTCATTGAGCGCCGGGATGACCGCGGCCACCTGCGGCCGCCGGGTTAGCGGCGCCAGCGGGATCGACCGCCTCCGGGCGGCCAGGACCCTCCAAGCCACCCAGAGAGCGAGCGGGCCGTAGACAACCACTCGCACCCATGTGGGCAGGCTCCACTCCAGGTCGAAGAGGTACAGGAGCGGCAGCGTGCCCGTGAGCCAGAGCCAGCCAGGTGCCACCGTGAGCACGAAGAACGGAACGAGCCAGAGCGCGTGCCACGGCTGGACGTAGCCGAGCACCAGGAGCAGCGTTCCGAGCAAGAGCAGCGCCGAGCGCGCGACCTGCTCGAGGGCCGCGTGCTCGCGCAAGGCGACCAAGGCGACCACGGCGGCGAGAACCACCGCGAGCAGTGTCTTCGCCGCCGTGTCGCTCAGGTGATCCGAGAGGAGCGGCCAGAGGCTCCCACCGAAGTGCTGACGGTCGACATAGCGGCCGATCGAACCGACCACGCCTGCCCCGACGCTGAGGTAGGGGAGGTAGGCGGCCACGCCCACTGCAGCTCCTGCCAGCAGGAAGCGTCTTCCTCCGCGGCGGGCAAGCGCGGGAAAGAGGAGCACCGGGCCGAGCTTGACGAGCGCCCCGAGTGCCAGGGCGACGCCGGCGAGGGCGAAGCGCCGTGCCTGCCAGGCGGCGAGCAGCCCGGCCAGGGCGGGGCCGGTCAGGGCATCGACGTGGCCGTTGGCAGCGATCTCGGAGACCGCCAGCGGATGCCACGCGTAGAGCGCGACCCGCTCGAGGGGTGCGCCCTCGCGCCGCAGGACGAGCAGGAGGAGAGCGACGGCGCCGGCTTCGGCGAGGAGGAAGAGCCACGTGCTCGAGTGCAGACCGGTCCCGAAGATCCCGCGTGCCGTCAGAAAGCTCGCCTCCGCGCCCGGCGGATACACCGTCCGCCACGACTTGAGATTGATGCCGGGCCACACTTCCTCGTCCCGTAGGTGCGCGAGCGCGGGATCGCGCGGCGCGTAGCGGTAGGGATTGATCCCTGCCGCCTGGACGCGCGCGTCCCACGCGTACCGGTGAACGTCCGTCGAGAGCGGCGGCGTCTCGCCGGGCTCGAAGGCCGCCGCCCGGAACGCGAGCGCGAACACGAGCACGAGCACGACCCCGACCCGGTGAGTTCCGAGCCCGCGCCAGCAGAGAGCGGCCGCCGGCAGGAACAGCATGAAGGCGACGCACTGTCCGACCACCTGGGTCCAGATGTCGCCGTCGCCCCGCAGGACGACCTGTAGGGCGACGAGAAGACCGCCCAGGAGGACGAGGAGCGCGGCCCCCGACCGGGGGCCCGGCCTTACGCTCACCTGATGTTCCTGACGACGTCCTCACCCAGCGGTTGCGCGGCAACGATTCGCAGGAGCCGTCGCGCAGGGACCTCGAGCGGGGCGATCTGGCGAGAGACGAGCAGGTCGATGTCGGTGACGCCGTGGCGGACGGTCGGCGCGAAGGGATGCATGAACGCCCCGTCGGTCGTGAGGGTGAGCTCGGGGAGGACATCGGACGGGCCGAGCTCCGTTCCCATCCCCTCGACGGCCGCTCGGCCCCGCTTGACGACCGGGCGCACGATGTGGTGCTCGTCCGGGATTCCCAGCCTTCGGTGCAGCGCGCACACACGCTCGAGCTCGTCCTCCGTCTGGTATTCGACCGTCGTGGCGATGCGAATCTCGAGCCCGCGCTCAAGGAGCCTCGGGATCGCGTCCATCACCTTGGCGAAGTTCTCGGGGCCACGAAAGGCGTCGTTCCGCCTCGCCTCGTCCGAGTCGAGGGAGATCTGGAACGCCGCGGGCAGGTCCGCAAGCGGCGCCAACCGCGGGAGGAGCCTGTCCGTGAAGAGCGTCCCGTTCGTCAGCGCGACCACCGGGAGAATCCCGGCGATCTCGATCATCGCCTCGGCGAAATCGGAGAGCATGAAGACCTCTCCACCCGTGATTCCCACGGAGCCGAACCCGAGCTCCTTTGCCTCCTGCGCGGCCATGGCCATCGTCTCGCGCGAGAGCGTCCGGCGATCGGCGATTCGCGGGTGGGACTCGGTCAGGCAGTAGACGCAGGCGAGATTGCAGTGGTAGGTCGCGTAGAGCCAGAGGCGGTCGCCCATACGCCCCTCAGCGACTGCGATCTGGAGCTCCGCCTTCATGCCGGTGGCGGGAGGTCGAGTGCCGTGCAGTACTGGTTCAGAAGCGTGATCGTCCCCGCGAGCACGGTGAGCTCGATCAGCTGATCGTTGCGCACGTGTTCCAAGGTGGCGGCTACGAGCTCGTCCGTTGCGCCGCGCGCGTCGCGGGTCACCTGGTCGACCCAGGCGACGATCGCCCGCTCGCGGGGGAACATCGCATCGAGTGGGCCGGTGCCACAGAGCGCCTCGACCTGTTCGGGCGAAAGGCCGGCGTCGAGCGCGGCCGGGCAGTGCGCCGCCAGGCAGTAGCGGCAGCCGTTGAGCTGCGAGACCCGCACGATCACGAGCTCTTTGGTAGCGAGATCCAGGGAGCTCTCGCCCATGATCGCTCCCAGGAAAGGCATGAGCGTCTCCATGACGTCGGGCGCGCTCGCCAGGGAGCGCGTGAGCACCGAGGCGCTCCCATCCTCGC
>JBOHAB010000051.1:0-14250 GCA_050697655.1 Gaiellaceae bacterium | reverse complement strand
ACCACGGAAAGGGGGTGGTCCGACTTTGATTTCCGACAGTACGGGCAGTGGAGGTAGTCGCAGGTAGGGGCGTGTCCCCAGACCTACGGGGAATCGCCTAGCCAGCGTGGGGGACGTCCCAGCGCCCCTGCTACTCCAGGCGATCTACCGAGAGAGGGGCCCCTGACAGGGCCCCTCTCTTCTTTAACGAAGCTAGGGAGCGACCGCGCGCCGCACCTGATCCTCGATGCCGATCGGCTGCACGCCGAAGGCTTCGTTCGCCGGCCTCGGATCGCAGACGCTGTCGCCGAAGTCCAGCATTCTCACCGCCGCCGGCGCGTCCTTGAGCGGCGGCAGGATCTGCCCCACGGTCGCTCCCGCCTTGAGGAGAGCAGTGGGCATCGTGAAGGTGAGGCGCCGCTTGCCGAGCGTCCTCCGTATCAGCGCGTTCAGCTCGGCCCAGGTGAGGCGGTCCGGGCCGCCGAGGTCGAACGTCCGGTTGGCGGCTTCCTCCGCGGTGACGGCCTTCGTGAAGAAAGTCGCCACGTCGTCGACCCAGATCGGCTGCATGCGGTGGCGGCTGAGGACCGGGGTCACCGGCGAGTAGCGGACGAGCCGGATCTGCCGCACCAGCAGGCCCCCGTCGCTCCCGAAGACGAAGCTCGGGCGAAAGATGACGTGCTCGAGCCCGGAGTACTTGATCGTCTGCTCCTCTTCCCACTTCGCGCCGTAGTACGGGGCGATGTCGCGGCCCTCCTCGGTGCCGAGGCCGCTCATGAGCACGAGCCGCTTCGTTCCGGCCTCCTTGGCCGCCTCCACCAGGTCGCGCGTCCCCTGCACGATGATGTGCTGGTCAGGATTCCAGGGCGGGCCGGACACGAAGTGCATTACCGCGTCTGCTCCCTCGACGGCGCGCCGCAGGCTGTCGGCGTCGGCCAGGTCCCCTTGAACGATCTCGCAGCCCCACGCCCGGAGCTGTTCCTGCTTCTCCGGCTTGCGGGCCAGCACCCGAACGGGCTGCTCCGCCGCGCGGAGGGCGTGAACGACGTGCGAGCCGACGAAGCCGGTTCCCCCGGCGACCAGGATCATTCAGCGGTGAAATTCTTCCAGTAACGGCTGGGCGTAGGGCCTGCCTGCCCCTGGTACTTCGATCCCAAACTCCCGGTCCCATAGGGATGCTCGGCCGGCTCGGAGAGCTGCACGAAGGAGAGCTGGCCGATCTTCATTCCGTAGTAGATCGTGATCGGGAGGTTGGCGACGTTGGACAGCTCGAGCGTGACGTGGCCGTCCCAGCCGGGGTCGATGAAGCCGGCGGTCGAGTGGATGAGGAGCCCGAGCCGTCCGAGCGAGCTCTTGCCCTCGAGTCGGGCCACGAGGTCGTCCGGCAGCGTGATCCGCTCCAGCGTCGAGCCGAGCACGAACTCGCCTGGGTGAAGGATGAATGCTTCCTCGGAGTCCACCTCGACGAGCTCGGTCAGCTCCTCCATCTCCTGCTTCACGTCGATGAACGGGTAGCGGGAGTTGCGAAAGACCCGGAAGAGGCGGTCGACCCGGACGTCCACGCTCGACGGTTGCAGAAGCTCCTCGGCGTACGGGTCGATGCCGATTCGGCCCTCCTGGAGCAGCCGGCGGATCGTGCGGTCGGAGAGGACCATGGTGGAAGCGTCAATCTATAAGCTCCGTCCGTGGCCACGACACGGACGATCGAGATCAAGACGAGCCTCCCGGGCCTTCGGAGCGCGGAGATCCTGGCCCGTAAGGGGCGCGTGATCGCCGAGCCGCTGTCCATCTACCTTCCGCTCGTGATCGCGGAGGCGCGCGGCGCCACCCTCACCGACGTCGACGGGAACACGTTCGTCGACTTCGCCGGCGGGGTCGGCTGCATGAACGTCGGCCACTCCCACCCGCGCGTCGTCGAGGCGATCCGCGAGCACGCGGAGCTCTTCACGCACACCGACTTCACGATCATCCCGTACGAGAACTACGTCGGCCTCGCCGAGCGCCTGCTCGACCTGACGCCGATCTCCGGCGAGACGCGGGCGGCGTTCTTCAACGCTGGCGCCGAGGCGATCGAGAACTCGATCAAGTTCGCCCGCGCCTACACGAAGCGGCCGGCCGTGATCGCCTTCGAGGGCGCCTTCCACGGCCGCACGCTGCTCGCGCTCAGCCTCACCTCCAAGACGCACCCCTACAAAGCCGGTCTCGGACCCTTCGCTCCCGAGACCTATCGCGTGCCCTTCGACGATCTCGAGGCCTTGGAATACGCCTTCAAGACACGCGTCGCCCCCGAGGACGTCGCGGCGATCGTCGTCGAGCCCGTGCAGGGCGAGGGGGGCTTCGTCGTTCCCTCGCGCGAGTTCGTGCACGGCCTCCGCGCGCTTTGCGACGAGCACGGAATCGTGCTCGTGGTGGACGAGGTGCAAACCGGCTTCTGCCGGACGGGGAAGACGTTTGCGATCGAGCACTTCGGCGTCGAGCCGGACCTGATGGCCGTTGCCAAGTCGATCGCCGCCGGGCTTCCGCTCTCGGGCGTCCTCGGCCGGGCGGAGATCATGGACGCGCCCGGCGACAGCGCGATCGGAGGAACCTACGTCGGCAACCCCGTTGCGATCGCGGCCGCCCACGCCGTCCTCGACGTCATCGCCGACGAGGGGCTCAACGAGCGCGCCGAGGCAATCGGGGAAACGTTGCGGGCCCGCATGGAAGACTGGGTCGAGCGCTTCGACCAAGTTGCGGACGTGCGCGGGCTCGGGGCGATGCTCGCCATCGCCGTCGAACGTGACGGGAAGCCCGACGCCGATCTCGCCGGCAAGGTCGCCGAGGGCGCTCTCCGCCGCGGGCTTCTACTCCTGAAGGCGGGCATCTACTCGAATTGCATCCGCGTGCTCGTCCCGCTCGTGATCGGCGACGCCGAGCTCGCCGAGGCGCTCGACGTGTGGGAAGAAGCGCTGGCGGAAGCGCTCTAGCGCTCTCCCCGAGCCCAGCGGCAGGAACACTATGGCGGTGCACGTCGGAGAACTGATCGTCGGCCGGTACGAGCTGGAGGAGCTCGTCGGCGAGGGCGGGATGTCGAGCGTGTACCGCGCGTACGACGCGGTGCTCGACCGCCGCGTCGCCATCAAGGTCCTCCACGAGCACTTCTCGCGCGACCCCGAGTACGTGGAGCGCTTCAGGCGCGAGGCCAGAGCCATCGCGCGGCTCGCCCACCCGAACGTCGTCACGGTGATCGATCGAGGCGAGTGGGAGGGCCGGCAGTTCATCGTCTTCGAGCACGTCGCAGGCGAGAACCTGAAGGCTGTGATCGCGCGCGAGGGCCCGCTCCCGGTGGGGCGGGCGCTCGATCTCGCCTGTCAGATCGCGCGCGCTCTCTCCTTCGCGCACGAGCTCGGCATCGTCCATCGAGACGTCAAGCCGCACAACGTCCTCCTCGCCGCCGGGGGCACCGCGAAGGTGACGGACTTCGGGATCGCGCGCGCGCTCGACGCGGACGACGCGCTCACGGAGACCGGCACGGTCCTCGGAACGGGGCAATACCTCTCTCCGGAGCAGGCGAACGGCCAGCGCGGCGACGAGCGCTCCGACCAGTACTCGCTCGGCGTCGTCACCTTCGAGCTCCTCACCGGCCGGGTGCCGTACACCGGCGACAACTTGATGGCGGTCGCGAGGCGGCACATCGACGACCCCGTGCCGAGCGTCCAAGCCTTGCGGGGAGACGTGCCGGAGTGCCCGGACGCGGTCATCGCCCGCGCGATGGCCAAGCGGCCGCAGGACCGGTTCGGGTCGATGGACGCCCTGGCAGCTGCCCTGGAGTCGTGCCTGGCCAAGGTGGACGGAGCCCGGCAGCGAGAGCCCGACGAGGACACGGGTGTGATCGACCAGGCTCGGCAGTCTCCGCCGGCGGCGGCGACCGAGGTGCTCCCACGGCTGGGTGACGAGGCCCTCACCAGGAAGACGCCGGCGCGCCGGACGGGCCTGCGGGTCGCCGCGGTCCTCCTGCTCGCGGCCGTGATCCTGGTCGGCAACCTCCTCGTGCTCGAGATCGTCTTCGAGGACGGGATCCCGTGGCCGGCCGGCGGCGACCCGACGCCGGTGCAGCTCCAGGCGGTCGCGGACTTCGACCCGCGCGGCGACTTCACCGAGCATCCCGAGGCCGTCCCGGAGGCGACCGATCGCGACATCGCTACCTTCTGGACGACCGAGGAGTACCGAAGCTTCGACAAGGACGGCGTCGGAATCGTCCTCGACGCCGGCAGCCGAATCGCGCTCTCCAGCGTCGTAGTCGTGTCCGACACACCCGGCTTCACGGCCATGATCCTGGCCGGCAATGACCGGGACGGTCGGTTCGTGGACGTCTCGACCGAGTTGGAAGCCGACCGCCGCACGACGTGGGAGGTAGACACCCGTGACGAGAGATACCGCTACTACGTCGTCTGGATCACCGAGCCGAACACCCGCGCCCACGTGAACGAGGTGCGCGCGTTCACGTCGAGCTAGAGGCCTGATGTGAAACGGCGGGTCCCGCGCAGGGACCGCTGCGTGAGCGCGAAGGACAGCGATTCCCAGGCGTCGAGCGCGGCGACGTTCAGCCTGGACAGACGGCGAAGCCGTTCGACTCGCGGACGGACGTCTGGCCGATCCGGCCAGGCGAAGTAGAGCGGAGTCACGTTCGGAGCAGCGCGTCGACGTCCTCCGGGATCGCCCCGTCTAGCGCAGCCCGCGCTTCCTGATACCACGGAGCGCTGGCATGGCGGGCGAGAGCTCGTTCGCGCTCCTCCGTGACGGAAGCTCCTTCCCGGCTGCCGCCAAAGGAGACGCAGAAGCAGAGCTCGGTCGCCCGTGGGTGCAGCGCGGCGTACACGAGCGCCACGCCGCCCCCGAACGAGAACCCGTACACGCTCGCGCGCTCGATCCCGAGCGCGCGCCGCCCCTCGTCGTAGACGCGGGCGTGACCCTCGAAGCCGTACTCCGCGGGGTCGGCTGGGCGCGTCGAGCCGCCCGAGCCGTGCGGATCAATGAGGTACGCCGTGAAGCGGTCGGCGAGCAGCTCCGCTTGCGGTCGCACGTAGGCGGCGTTCCCACCCGGCCCGCCTGGGAACATGAGCAGCGGAGGGCCGCTGCCGATCGCTTCGTAGCTCGCCTGTCTTCCTCCATTGAGCTCGACCCAGCGCCGGCTCATTGGACCCTGCGCTCGCCAGCACGCGCGCGACGAAGGCGCGCTTGCCGTCCGTGTACGCCGCGACGTCCGTGCGCTGCTCCTGAGCAAGCTGGAGCTTCAATGCCTGGTACTCGGCGACGAGGGCGCGGTCGGCCCGAAGCGCGTCGCGGAAGGCGAGTCGCTCGCGCCACAGGTCGCTCCGTGGCTCGGTGAGGTGGAGGCTGAACCTGCAATCCGACAAGCGCGCCGAGGGCTTTGAGAAGTGGTGCGCAATGCGCGGCCGGTGGGGCGTGTGGACGTAGGACTGCTCGCACAGCGGCTCGAACGCCTCCCGGGCCTCCTTGAAGTCACGAACACCGGCCAGTATGTCGATGATCGGTTTCGCGGCGAGCCCGGGAACGGAAGTCGCGCCGATGTGGTGGATGCCGCCGTCGAGCCATGGGGCGAGCACTCGCTCCAGCAGTGCACGTTCGACCTCGAAGCGGTGTGGCCACTCAGGGTCGTATGGAACGATGACGATCAACCCGTCCGCCACCGGAGGAGCGTATCCCCGGCGCTACAACGTGCCCGGGCCTAGAGAGGCTGGAAGGCGGCTCGAGTTTCACATCGAGCTTCTAGTAGCGGAGGGCGGCCCGCCGGTCGCGCCGCTCGAGCGCCAGCGCGACGAGGCGGTCGAGCAGCTCCGGATAGGGGATGCCGCTCGCCTCGAAGAGCTTTGCGTACACGCTCGTCGCGGTGAAGCCCGGAATCGTGTTCAGCTCGTTGACGACGACCTCCCCGTCCGGCCTGACGAAGAAGTCGACGCGGGCCATGCCCTCGCAGTCGGCGGCGACGAAAGCGGCGACCGCCAGCTCCTGGACGCGCGCCGCCGACTCCGCCGGGACGCGGGGCGGGATGACGAGCTCCATGCCTCCCTCGGCGTACTTGGCCTCGTAGTCGTACCAGTCGCTCGCGAGCGGGACGATCTCGCCCGGGACGGATGCGACCGGATCGGCGTTGCCGAGCACGCTGCACTCGACCTCGACGCCGTCGAGGAGCTCTTCGACGAGGATCTTCTCGTCATGGGCGAAGGCGAGCTCCAGCGCCGCCGGGAAGTCGGCCGCCGACCTGACCATGCTGATCCCGACGCTCGAGCCGAGCCGCGCCGGCTTGACGACGCAGGGGAGCCCGATGGGGCTCTCCGTCGCCTCGCCGGCGCGCAGCGTCACGCTGCGGGCGACGGGAATCCCCTTGTCGCGCATGACCGACTTGAAGAGGTCCTTGTCCATCGCGAGGGCCGAGCCGGCGACCCCTGCGCCGACGTAGGCGACGCCGGCGAGCTCCAGGAGCCCCTGCACGGCGCCGTCCTCGCCGAAGGGGCCGTGGAGCACTGGGAAGACGACGTCGAGCCGTGCCGCTTCCTTGGCGTCGAGTAGCCACGGCCCTTCGCGCGGAATCTCGATCGGGACGACCTCGTAGCGCTCCGAGTCGAGGCCCTCGATCACCGAGCGGGCGGAGTCGAGCGAGATCTCGTGCTCGCTGGAACGTCCCCCCATGAGCACGGCTACGCGCAGCTTCGCGATGCCGCCTCCTATTCGTCGCTGACGAGGCGGCCGACGACGATCGTCACGGTCGAGCCCGGTGGCGCCTGCGAGCCACCGCCCGGGTCCTGATCGAGGACGATGTCGTCCTGGGCCGGGTCGATGACGTCCTGGAAGACGACGGTCGACCGCAGGTCGCCGGCCCGGATAGCTGCCCTCGCGTCGAGGCGGGGGTCTCCGACCACATCGGGAACGGTGACGAGCTCTGGCCCTGTCGAGATAGTGATCTGGACGGTCGCGCCCTGGTCCACCTGGCTGCCCGCACCCGGGCTCTGGGCGGAGACGAGGCCCTCCGGCGTCGTGTCGCTCGGCGCCTGCGTGACCGCGACGTTCAAGCCTGCTGTATCGAGCTCGTCCCGCGCGCTCGATTCGGATTGGCCGAGGATGTCGGGAACCTGCACCTGCCGAACTCCTCTCGAGACGCGCACCTCCACCTCGGTGCCCTCGTCGACCCGCTGCCCCTCCTTCGGGTTCTGGTTGACCACCTGGCCCACCGGCCTCTGAGAGAAGACGTTGACGCGCTGCGGCTCGAGGCCTACCTCGTCCAGGGCGTCGACCGCCTCCTCGTAGCTGAGCCCTACCAACCCGGGCACCTCAACCCGCCTCGGCCCGCTCGACACCGTGATCGTCACGGTGCTTCCCGGCGCGACCTGCGTGCCCTCCCTCGGGCTCTGCTCGATCACGACGCCGTCGTCGACGTCGGTGCTCGCCTGCTGCTCGACCTCGGCGTCGAGCCCGGCCTCCTCGATCAGCTCGATCGCCTGTTCCTCGCGCAGCCCCTCCACGAGCGGCACGCCGACGGGAGCCCGTTCCTCGAGCTGTTCCTGAATCTGGTTGTACGCCCACCAGCCGGCCAGGCCGGCGGCCGCGATCAGGAGCGCGACGAGCAGCCAGGGCACCCAGCGCCTGCGTCGCTTCGGCGGCTCGTCGTAGGGGCTCGCGGGCGGGTAGTCCGGCGGGCGCGTCGGCGCCGACGGAGGCGGTGGGGGCGTGGTCACCACGCGCGTCGGGCTCTCCGAGAGGAGCTCCGTCGCCTCTCCCGTCGCCGAGCCGGCGAGGAGGGCGGCAGCCGTAGCCGCCGTGGCGCGCGAGAGCGGCAGTCCGGCCTCTTCGCGCTCGAGGTCCTCGATGAACTCCTCTGCGGTCTGGTAGCGGTCGCCCGGGTCCTTGGCGAGTGCTCGGAGGACGATCTGGTCGAGCTCGAACGGGATCTCGGGTCGGAGCGAGGAGGGCGGCGGCGGCACGTCGTTGACGTGCTTCATGGCGATCTCGATTGCCGAGTCGCCCGTGAACGGCACCTTGCCGGACAGCATCTCGTAGAGCACGATGCCCGCCGAGTAGAGGTCGGAAGCGGCCGTCACCGGCGCGCCGCGCGCCTGCTCCGGGGAGAGGTACTGGGCGGTGCCCATGATCGACCCCGCCTCGGTCATCTGGGAGGCGCTGTGTCGCGCGATTCCGAAGTCGGTCACCTTCAGCCGCGGCTCGTTCGGCTTCGCCTGTTGGTCGGCGGAGACGAGCACGTTGTGAGGCTTGATGTCGCGATGGATGATCCCGTGCCGGTGGGCGAAGCCGAGCGCCTCGAGCAGCTGCTTGGAGTACGAGATGGCCGTGCCGATCGGGAGCGCGCCGCGGGTGAGGATCAGCTCCTTGAGGCTTCGCCCTTCGATCACCTCCATGGCGATGTAGTACGTCCCCTCGGCCTCGCCGCGGTCGTAGATCGAAACGATGTTCGGGTGGGACAGTCCCGCGGCCGACTTCGCCTCGCGCCTGAACCGCTCGATGAAGAGGTCGTCCTCGGCGTAGCGCTCGTTCAGGATCTTGATCGCGACCCGGCGTCCGAGATCTTCGTCCTCAGCCAGGTAGACGTTGGCCATCCCTCCGGAGCCGAGCTTTCTGACGATCCGGTAGCGGCCGTCGAAGAGCGTGTTGATGAGGGTGTCCGAAACGCCGGCCATAGCCCAATCTCTGAGAGGTTAGGGGTTTCTCCCCAGGGCCGCTTCGATGATGTCGCGGGCGATTGGAGCCGCAGTGGCACCGCCGGTGCCCGTCTGGTCCGTGAGGGCGACCGCGACCGCCACCTCCGGCTGCTCCGCCGGCGCGAACGCGATGAACCACGTGTTGTTGCGGCCTTCGGCCCCGGTCTCGGCGGTTCCGGTCTTGCCGGCCACCGAGATGCCGGGGATCTGGGCGGCGACCCCGGTGCCGGACTCCACTGCTCGCACCATCATCGCGGTCAGCTCGGCCGCGGTGGATGGCTCGACCGCCGTTTTCCATTCCTCCTCGTCGAAGCGCTCGATCACGTCGCCGTCGGGCGCGACGATCCGCTCCACGAGCCGCGGCTGCATGACGCCGCCGCCGTTGGCGACTCCGGCGGCGACCAGCGCCATCTGGAGCGGTGTGACGACGAGCCGCTCCTGGCCGAAGGCGAGGCGCCCGGGGTCGACCTCGCTCGGGCTCTCGGGGTCGTAGAGGCGCCCGTTCTGGTAGAGGCCGCTGATCAGCACCTCCTCCGACGGCAGCTCGATCGGCGGCCGCTCGTAGAAACCGAACCGCTTCGCGTACTCGAGCACCGTGCCGGCCCCGAGCTCCTTGCCGATGTTGCAGAAGACCGAGTTGATCGAGTTCTCGACGGCATCGGCCAGAGTGACCCTCCCGAAGCCCGACGGAGTGCCCTGGTCGGAGAAGTTGAACACCCGCTCCCCGAATAGGGTGCAGAAGCCGGGATCGTCGAACTGACTCTCCGGCGTGTACGTGCCGGTGTCGAGCGCGGCCGCGGCCGTGACGATCTTGAAGGTTGATCCCGGCACGAAGCGGCCCGCCGTCGCCCGGTCGAGGAGCGGAGCGGCGGGACGGCACGGCGCCGTGATCGCCTCGATCGAGTCGAAGTCCGTCTCGACGAGGTTCGGGTCGAAGGAGGGCGAGGAGGCGAGCGCGAGCACGCGGCCGGTCGAGGGCTCGAGCGCGACGGCTGCGCCGCAGTTCCCGGCGAGACCCTGGGCGGCGGCGCGCTGCGCGTCGAGGTCGAGCGTCGTCACGATGTCGTTTCCCTCGCGCGGAATGCCCCGCAGCCGGTCGAGCGTCGTGTCCAGGACGGTGCTCAGGTTCGCATTGGAGGCGGTGAGGAAGTCGTTCAGAGAGAGCTCGAGCCCGGTCCGCGAGCGGCCGATCGTCGAGTAACCGACGGCGTGGGCGGTGAGCGACTGGCGCGGGTAGCGGCGGAGGTACCAGACGCGACCGTCCTCGAGCTTTCGGCGCCGGTTCGCGGCCAGGGCCGTGCGCCCGTTCGCGGCCAGGATGAGCCCCCGCTCGATCTCGAGCTCGCGCACGATCAAGGTCGGGTTCCCCTGGCGCGCCTCCAGATCCGGGGCGCGCCAGAGCCAGTACGTCGCCGTGGCGATCAGCGCGACGAAGAGGAACGAAAAGACGAGGAAGAGGCGGCGGATCTGGGGGTTCATGCGCGCTCTCCTCGGTTCACGCGGTCGGACACCACCAGGAGCAGCGCAAGCAGGACGAAGTTGGCGACGATGCTCGAGCCTCCGTAGGAGACGAAGGGAAGCGTGATCCCCGTGAGGGGGATGAGGCCGACGACGCCGCCGATGATGATGAACGCCTGGATTGCGAGGGCCGCCGTCAAGCCCGCGGCCAGGAGCTTCGAGAACCCATCCTGTGCGATCATCGAGATGCGAAAGCCCCGGTAGGCGAAGATGAGGTAGAGCAGGATCACGCCCGCTGCGCCGGCGAGCCCGAGCTCCTGGGCGATCGCCGAGAAGATGAAGTCCGTCTCGAGGAACGGGATGTAGGGCTCGCCTTGGGGTGTCAGGAGCACGCCGTTCCCGAGGCCCGAGCCGAACACGCCGCCGCTCGAGATCGCGTACAGGGACTGGACGAGCTGGTACGACTGGCTCTCCGGGTTGGCCCACGGGTCGAGCCAGCCCTGCACGCGTTCCTGGACGTGCGGGATCACCTGGTAGAGGGCGAACGCGCCCGCCAGGAAGAGAGCGAGGCCCGCGGCCACGAACGACCAGCGGGCGGTCGCGACGTAGAGCATGACGAGGAAGATGGCGAAGTAGAGAAGCGCGCCGCCCAGGTCCCGGGTCTGGAAGAGCACGAGCATGGCGCCGCCCCAGATGAGGAGAATCGGGCCCAGGTGCTTGGGTGACGGCAGGCGGCCTTGCCCGGCGGCGCCGTAGGAGAGCATCTCCCGGTTGTCCCGCAGGTAGCCCGCGAGGAAGACGACGAAGAGGACCTTCGCGAGCTCGCCGGGCTGGAAGACGAGAGGGCCGCCCAGGTCGACCCAGAGCGTCGCGCCGTTGATCGTCCTGCCGACGAAGGGGAGCGCCGGCAGAACGAGGAGCACGATCGCGGAAACGCCGAGGATGTACTTGACGTTGTCGAGCTCGCGGTAGTCCCGCAGGAAGAGGACGAGCCCCGCGAAGACGGCGACGCCGACCACCACCCAGAGCCCCTGCCGGAAGGCCAGCTCCGGGTCGATCCGGTAGATCATCGTGATCCCGAGCGCCGAGAGGAGACCGCCGAGCGGGAGAAGGAAGGGGTCAGCGTGCGGGAGACGCATGCGCAGCACCGCGTGGGCGATCACGAAGAGCGAGATGAAGAAGGCCGCGTAGGAGAGCGAGCCGGCCGAGACGACGTCCGAGCGGGCGATGTAGACCGACGCGAAGCCGGCCGCCGTCAGGAGGCCGACCAGTCCGAGGTTGGCGAGCTCGCGGTTGCGGAGGCTCAGGGAACGGCCTCGGCTTCGTAGACGGCGACGCGCGCGCGGGCCCGGTCGTAGGAGACGAGCTCGTGGTCGAAGAGCGCGGCACGCTCCTCCGGCGAGAGCTGGGAGGCCTTGAGGCGGCTGACGTACCGCTCGCGGTAGAGGCCCGTCCCCGCGGTCAGATCGAAGGGCACACCTTGGTAGACGACGATGTTGCCCTGCTCGTCGGCGCCGACGAAGTACGCGCGCGAGAGCCCGATGAGCGCGCCCCCGAGCAGGAGCGCGACGAAACCGAGCGCGAGGAGCGCCCAGAGAATGCGCCGCCCCCACCGTCGCCGCTTCTTAGGCTTGCCGACGGAGGCCGTCACCGGAGCCGGCGTGGCGGTCGGCACGGGCTGCAGGTTCGTCAGCGTGTCCTCGAGCTCGTCCGGATCACCCTGCCCGTTGCCGTCGACCGCCGGAGCGACCAGGGTCTCCTCCGCGGTCTCATCGCCCTCCACTCCGAACAGGACCACGGTCACGTTGTCCTCGCCGCCGCCCGCGTTCGCCGCTTGCACCAGCTCGCGTGCGGCGGCGTCGAGCGTCGGCGAGGCCGAGAGGGTGCTGAGGATGTCCTCGTCCGTCACCATCGTCGTCAGCCCGTCCGAGCAGAGCAGGAACAGGTCGCCCGGCTCGGCATCGACGGTGAGTGTGTCGACGCTGACCTCCGGATCGGTACCGAGCGCCCGCGTGATCACCGAGCGCTGCGGGTGTGCGTCGGCCTCTTCCGGCGTGAGCCGGCCGCTCCGCATGAGGTCGCCCACGAGCGAGTGATCCTCGGTCAGCTGCTCGAGCTCGCCGTCGCGCACCCGGTAGGCGCGCGAGTCGCCGACGTGGCCGACCGTCAGCCGTCCACCGGTCAAGAGGGCTGCCGTCAGCGTCGTGCCCATGCCCGAGACGTCCGAGTCGGCCCTGGCCCGCTCGTAGATGCGCCGGTTGGCCTCCTGGATGATCGCCTGCAAGCGCTCGTCCGGCGCGAGCCGGTCCGCATCGTGGAATTCGCGAAAGGCGGCTGCCGCCAGGCGGGACGCGACTTCGCCGGCCTGCGCGCCGCCCATGCCGTCCGCGACCGCGAAGAGCGGCGGATCGAGGACAAACGTGTCCTCGTTTCGGCGGCGCACGCGCCCCGGGTCGGTCCGTCCCGCGCTCTGGCCCAGTCTCATCGCTCGAACCGCAGTTCTGTGTCGCCGATCTGGAGGAGGTCACCCTCCTGCAGCCGTCTCCTGCCCTGCAGGCGCTCGCCGTTCAGATACGTCCCGTTCGTGGAGCCGAGGTCGATCGCCCACGTGCCGTCAAGCCCGCTCTCGACGCGGGCGTGGCGGGCGGAGGCATAGTCGTCGCCGTCGAGCACGACGACATTGTCGCCCGTGCGGCCGATGGTCGTGGGAACTGGCCCGGCTTCGAAGGCGGTGCCGACCGGAAGCGCCGTCGAGCGCGTGACCACGAGCCGCCCAGGGACGATGCCGGCCTCGGCCCGGGCTTGGGCGACTTGCGCCGGCGCCATCACGAAGCTCTCCTGTGGCGCGGCGGGCAGGCCGCGCTCGGCCGAGCGGACGACGCGCCAGATGAAGAGGTAGAGGAGCGCTACGAAAGCGGCTTGAAGCGCGATGAGGATGGGCTCGACCGACACAGGCCAGGCGTAGAAACTCTAGGAGCCGCGCTCGAAGCGGACCTCGATAGTGCCGAGAAGCACCGTGTCCTCTGGCGCGAGGCGTGCGCGCTCGACACGTTCCCCGTTGACCGTGACGCCGTTGGTGGAGCCGAGGTCGACGATCCAGTACGCTCCGTCCTCACGGCGGATCTCCGCGTGCCTGCGCGACACGTTGGGGTCCTCGACGGTGATGTCGCAGCTGCTCGAGCGGCCGACGACGAGGACCCGGTCGTCCAGCTCGCGGCGCTTGCCGGCGATGACGAGGGCGGCCGGCGTGCCCGGCTCGGAGGTGACTGCCGGCGGGCGGTAGATCTTCGTCTCGCTCGGGGCCCGCTGGGGAAGGACATCGGGCGGAACCGGGGCGGGCGGGCGCTCCTGCTGCACCATGCGTGTGGCGATCCCGAACTCGCCGACGCCCAGGTCGTCGTCCTCCTCGATCAGGACCGCGGGCGTCGAGAGGAGCGCGTAGCCCTCCCGGCGCGCGTGGTCGGAGAGGTAGTCGGAGAGCTCGGTCCGGAGCGAATCCTCGTAGCTCGTGAACTGCTCGCGGTCGCTTGAGCAAAGGTAGAGCGTGTATTCGTTCGGCACGTAGACGCGCGAGACGGAGACGCTCTTCGCTTCGTCCATCTCCTTCGCCAGCTTGCGCGCGAGCTCGACCGGCTGCACGTGCGTGCGAAACGCTCGGCCGAACACGCCTTCGACGATGGATTCGATCCTGTGCTCGATGCTTCGCAGGACGCTCATACCGGGCACCCATTGTGCCCGGAGGTCACTCTATCCGGGTGCCCGAACCAGCGGATACGCGAGCGCTCCCGTCGCCAGCCAGACCGCCGGCGCCGCCCACAGGGGATCGACGGGGGCTCCCCCGGCGGCGAGCGGGACGAGGAGCAGCACGGTGAGGAAGGTCGCGCCCCAGGCCGCGACGCCCCAGAGGCCTCGGCTCCGAGCGATACCCGCCGAGCCCGCCGCGACCGCGGCGATGAGGATTGCCGCCACGAGGGTCGGCCGGCTCCCCAGCATCGCCAGCACAGCGTCGAAGGCGCCGCTGGGGTCCTCGGCGCCCTTGACCCCGCGAGGCCTCGGTGCCGGCTCTCCCGTGAGCGGCAGGCGCAGGTCGACGACCACGACC
>JBOHAB010000050.1:0-14391 GCA_050697655.1 Gaiellaceae bacterium | reverse complement strand
ATCGTGTTCGGGGCGGCCGGGGCCATCTGACACCGAGACCGATCGGCGGCACCAAACTCATCGTTGGAACACCGATGAGTTCGGCCTCGTTTGACCGTCTGGTCTTCGACACCGATTTCGAGCGATGCCGAAAGGACAAGCGCAGTGACCATGAACAGCCGAGCCCGCTGGCTCGCGCTCTACGTCCTCTGTCTCGGCGATCTGATGATCGTGCTGGACGGAACGATCGTGAATGTCGCCCTCCCGTCGATCAAGGACGACCTCGGCCTGTCCGAGACGTCCCTGGCCTGGGTGGTGAACGCCTACCTGCTCACGTTCGGAGGCTTCCTCCTGCTCGGCGGCCGGCTGGGCGACCTGTTCGGACAGCGTCGCATGTTCCTGATCGGGATCTCGCTGTTCACGGTCGCCTCGCTCGCGTGCGGCATCGCGACCTCGCAGGAGCAGCTCATGGTGGCGCGGGCCGTGCAGGGGCTCGGCGGCGCGCTGGTCTCGGCGGTGGCGCTCTCGCTCGTGATGACGCTCTTCACGGAGCAGGCCGACCGGGCGAAGGCAATGGGCATCTTCGGCTTCGTCCTCTCCGGCGGCGGGGTCGCGGGCGTGCTGCTCGGCGGCGTCCTCACCGACGTTCTCAACTGGCACTGGATCTTCCTCGTCAACCTGCCGGTCGGCGCGCTCGTCTTCGCCCTCTCGTTGCGGCTCCTGCCCGCGGCCCCCGGAATGGCTGCAGGCGGACGGCTCGACGTCGCGGGCGCCCTCACGATCACGGGGTCGCTGATGCTCGCCGTCTATGCGATCGTGAACGGCAACGAGACCGGTTGGACGTCGGGCGAGACCCTGGGCCTGCTCGGTGGCGCGCTCGCGCTCCTGGCGCTCTTCCTCGCAGTCGAGGCCCGCATCTCTGCGCCGCTCGTGCCGCTCGGGCTTTTTCGCAACCGCAACATCTCCACCGCGAACGGCGTCGGCATCCTGATGGCGGCCGGCCTGTTCTCGTACTTCTTCTTCTCGGCGCTCTATCTGCAGCGTGTTCTCGGCTACACGCCGCTCGAGGTCGGCTTTGCGTACCTGCCTTCGATGGTGATCTGGGGCGCCGCCTCGCTCTACTCGGACAAGCTCGTCATGCGCTTCGGGATCAGGCCGCCGCTGGTCGTGGGGCTCGGCTTGATGACCCTGTCCTTGCTCCTCTTCGCGCGGATGCCGGTGGAAGGCGACTTCCTGGTCGACGTGCTTCCGGCGACGCTCGCCGTGGGCCTCGGCGCCGGGATCGGGTTCAATCCGATCCTCCTCGCCGCCATGAGCTGCGTCGGGCCGCAGGAGGCGGGGCTGGCCTCGGGCGTCGTCAACACCTCGTTCATGATGGGCGGCGCGCTCGGCCTCGCCGTCATGGTCAGCCTGGCCGCCTCGCGCACGGACACGCTGGTCGCGTCCGGGGAGGGCGCCGTTTCAGCGCTGAACAGCGGCTACCAGATCGCCTTCCTCGTGGGCGCGGTCTTTGCGGCCGGGGCGGCCGTGCTCGGCGGGCTTCTCCTCCGGCCGAGCGAAGCTCAGCCGCACGGCGAGGGCGAACCGGCGACCGAAGCCGCCTAGGAGCTCGGCCGCCTGGCAAGCTGAGCAGATGCCCGAGCTCGCCATTCGGCTCCGCGGCGTCGTCAAGCGCTTCGGGCCGATCACCGCCGTCGACGGCCTCGACCTGGACGTGCCCGAAGGCACGTGCGTCGGCCTGCTCGGGCCCAACGGCGCCGGCAAGTCGACCACCATGCGCTTGCTGACGGCCCAAGCGATCGCCGACGAGGGCGAGCTCGAGGTGCTCGGATTCCGACTGCCAGAGGAATCCAAGGCCGCCCGGGCCCAGTGCGGTGTCGCTCCGCAGCTCGACAACCTCGACACGACGCTGACGGTCGAGCAGAACCTACTCGTCTTCACGCATCTCTACCGGATCGGGAGGGCCGACCGTCGGGCGGCGATCGAGCGCGCGCTCGAGATGGCAAACCTCCGCGATCGCCGCGACAGTCGGGTGGACAAGCTCTCGGGAGGGATGCGCAGGCGGCTTCTGATCGCCCGCGCGCTCGTCCACCGCCCACGCCTCGTCCTCCTCGACGAGCCCACCGTGGGACTCGATCCTCAGGTCCGCCAGGAGCTCTGGGCGCTGATCGACGCGCTCCGCGCCGAGGGAACGACGATCCTCATGTCGACGCACTACATCGAGGAGGCCCAGCGGCTCGCCGACACCGTGCTGATCATGTCGCACGGGCGCTCCGTCGCCGCCGGGCCGCCGGCCGAGCTCGTGGCCCGTCACGCCGGGCGGGAAGCCGTCGAGGTCTACGGCTCGCCGACCATGCTGGCCGAGGCAGAGCTCGCCGCCCGCGAGGCGGGGTTCGCCACGCGCCGGACGGGCACGAGCATCTCCGTTCTCGGAATCGAAGCCGGCAACGGCCGCATCCCGGAGGGGGAGCGGCGTCCTGCCAACCTCGAGGACGTCTTCGTGCTCCTCACCGGCGAGGAGATCGAGTGATGGCGACCAGGGCGGCTCCCCGCACCACGCTCGGCCGGCTCGAGCGTCCTGCGCTGACGGGCGTCCTCGTGCGGGAGATCGTCAACTTCTCTTCGTACTGGCGCTCGTCGGCGTTCTCGTCGACGGTCGAGCCGACGATCTACCTGCTCGCCTTCGGCTTCGGCTTCGGTTCGCTCGTGAGCCGGGTCGGCGGCTACGACTACGTCGAGTTCGTCGGGACCGGCATCGTCGCCACTGCGGTCCTCTTCTCGAGTGCGTTCCCGGCGATGTTCGGGACGTTCGTCAAGTACCAGTTCCAGCGCACCTACGACGCGATCCTCGCCGCCCCCGTCGACACCGAGGAGCTCGTCACCGCCGAGGCGCTCTGGATCTCCATGAGGGCGAGCGTCTTCGGCTGCGTGCCCATGGTCGTCGCGATGTTCTTCGGCCTCGACCCCTCCTGGGGGATGTTCGCCGTGCCCGGGATCGCCTTCGTCTCGGGCTTCGGCTGGGCGTGCTTCGGGATCGCCATCGCCGGCTTTGCCAAGTCCTTCGAGAACTTCAACTACATCGTCAGCGCCGTGCTCACGCCGCTCTTCCTCGTCGCCGGAACGTTCTTCCCGATCGACAACCTGCCCGAGTGGGCGCAGGTCCTCGCCAACTTCAACCCGCTCTACCAGTGCGTCGAGCTGGTGCGGAGCGCGGTCTTCGGCTGGGAGGGATGGATCGACCTCGCCAGGCTCGCCGGCCTCGTCGCCTTCGGGCTCGTCCTCTGGCGGATCGCCATCCACGCGATGACGCGCAAGCTCGTGCTTTGAGACGTGCTCTAGCGCTCGACCGCCGTCACCAGCTCCTTGTCCGGCGGGGTCGCGTTGAAGCCGACGCAGACGAACTTGAGCTCGGGATCGGGATTGTGGGCACGGTGGATTTTTCCGATCGGCTCCGAGTACACGTCGCCGACGGCGAAGCTCCGCACCTCGTCCTCGAACTCGACCTCGATCCGTCCCTGGAGGACGGCGAAGAACGAGGCGCCGTTGTGGTAGTGCCAGACCGTGTGGCTCCCAGGGTTGTGCACGCCGATGTACACGACCACGTTGACCGAGGGGTCACGCGGTAGGTCCTCATAGGCGGACTCGTACAGGACTTTGCGGACATGAGGCACGTCGGCCGGCAAGAGGCTGTCGAAGTCGATCAGGGCCGTTTCCGGGTCGTGGTTCGGGCTCACGGCGTCCTCCTCCAGGTCCGTTTCCCCGAGCGTAGAGGCCGGGCTCGCGCTCGCGCGGTCCCGGCCTCGGCTCGGCGGCGTCAGTAGCGGATCACCTGGTTGTCCTCGTTCACGGGGTCGACGGCGGCCGGCCCGACGAAGATGCCGTACGAGCGCGAGTAGCCGAAGACCGAGTCACGCGCTCCGGAGCGGAGCGACTCGTCGATTCGGAGGTTCTGGTTGTAGGTCGCCAGGACGCAGCGGAAGCAGACCAGGTCGATAGGGATGCTGCCGTTGGCCCAAGTCACGTACCAGCCTCCGCCCGCTCCCCAGCACGTCCACCGGCCGGTGTACGGATCGCCGGACGTGAAGTCGACGAACGTGATCCGGCTCCCGCTCAATGCCTGGACGATGTCCTGGTGGATGCTCGGGTTCGTGTGTCGGGCGCCGCACTCGACCTTGCCGGTGACCACCAGGTCGTGCGCATTCTGGCCGATCCGGACGGCGTCGTAGGCGGTGCCGATGCTGCCGCCGTTTCCGCGCACGTCGAGGATGAGGTCGATTGTCGCCGGGTTCCCGTCGCCGTAGCACCCGCGGAGGTTGATCGCGTTGTCGTTGCCCGGGTTCGGGATCGTCGAGACGACCTTGATCGGCAGCGTGCCGAAGGCCGCGAGCGAGCCCCGGCAGCTCCACGGCGCCGTCGTCGTGATCACGGTGCCCGGCGTCGGCTCTGGATCCGGGTCGGGATCTGGGTCCGGATCGGGGTCCGGATCGGGGTCGGGGTCGGGGTCGGGCGGATCCGGCGGTGTGCCGCCCGTCGTGATCACGAGCTGCGGGGCGTTACCGCTCTCGCGGGAAGCGAGGTACGCGTTCGCGGAGGCGCCCGGCGCCGTGATCAGGAACGACTTCGCGCCGGCGCCGGTGACCGCGGCGCTGACGTCGATCTCTCGCCACGTGTTCTCCGCGGTGAATCCCGGGAGGTCGGTGACGAGGGCGGCAGCGGCAGGGGCGTTCGCGTGCGTGATCGTGTGCTCGCCCCAGTCCGTCGCGGTCGTGGAGATCCGCAGGCCGTCGGGCGCTCCGTTCGACGAGTAGATGCGGAGCACAGCCTGCTGGACAGGCCCCGCGAGTGCGGGGACCTCGAAGCGGACGTAGGCGCGCTTGAGCGGCTTCGGCGCTGCTCTGAGCGTGTCGTCGGTGCCGTAGTTCCTGTCCGGGTAGCGGTCGGTTACCCATGCGTCCGCGGCGGCCGGCACGGTCTGGCCGAACGCGCTGGGCGCGGCGGCCGCGACGGCCAGCGCGGCGAGCAAGACTGCGATGAAGGTACGTGTGGTCATCGTCCCCCCTGCGGTCGTTTGCGATTGCGCGCGCAGCGTCGAGCAGGCCGCCTGTGCCAGGACAGCGGACGGCGACGGGCTCCTCGGGAGTGATCTGCTGGGCGATGCTGGATCTCTCGCGGTGAGGAAGTCGCGGGCACCGTAGAGGGCCGTTGTGAGCGTTTCGTAAAGGGCGTCGTCGCTATCGTGGGCGGCGATGGCGACCGCCACCGCCTCGATTCCGGCGACGACCCGCATGGGCGCCGTCCGCCTCACGGTCGGCGACCTCGACCGCTCGCTCGCCTACTACGGGCGCGACATCGGGCTCGAGCTGCTCGCGCGAGAGAGTCGCCGCGCGTCGCTGGGCGCCGGAGGGTCGGAGCTCCTCGGGCTCGTCGAGGAACCGGGCGCACGTCCCGTCGCCGGACATACCGGCCTCTACCACTTTGCGCTGCGCGTGCCGGAGCGCGCCGATCTCGCGCGCTGGCTCGCCCATGCCGTGCGAGAGCGGGTGCCGCTCGTGGGCATGTCCGACCACTTCGTCAGCGAGGCCGTCTACCTCACCGACCCCGACGGGCACGGGATCGAGGTCTACCACGACCGTCCTCGCGAGGTGTGGGAGGGAAAGGTGGGCCGGCGCCTGACGACCGACCCGCTCGACGTCGGCTCGCTGCTCGGCGAGCTGGACGATCCGTCCACGGCGCCTTTCCACGGCATGCCCCCGGGTACCCACATGGGCCACGTCCACCTGCAAGTTGCCGACGTCGCGGACGCCGTTGCCTTCTACCGGGAGGTTCTCGGCTTCGACCTGATGGCGGAGCTGCCCGGGTCGGCCGCCTTCCTAGGCGCCGGCGGCTACCACCATCACGTCGGAGCCAACATCTGGCACAGCCGAGGCGCTTCGCCGGCGCCCGAGGGAACGGCGGCGCTCCGGCACGCGACGATCGTGCTTCCGAGCGCGGAGGAGCGTGACCGGGTCGCCGCCCGCGTCGCCGACTCCGGCCGGGAGCCCGTGGCGGGCGAGGACGGAACGCTGGTGCGCGACCCCTCCGGCATCGAGCTCCTGCTCACGGCCGCTTCGTGAACGGGCGGAACTTCCTGGCCGCCGGCCTCGCCGCCGTAGCCGTGGCGGCGGGCTGCTCCTCCGGCGGCGACGACCACGGCGCAGGGCCGCTCACCGACACCTCCCCGACGACAGAGACCACCGAGCCTGTGGCCGACCTCGACGACTGCGCCGCCATCGCCGAGCTCGAGGACGCGCGCGCCTGCTACGCGGCCGCGCTCTCGGCGCTCGTCCGCGACGCCGACGACCCGTCGAGCGCCCTCGAGCAGATCGCCGTGGCCGCCTACTCGGATCCGAGCGGGCGCCTTCTAGGCGAGTGCCACGGTCTCATGCACACGGTGGGACGCGAGTACGCCGGCGAGCACGCGGTCACGCTCGAGAACCTGATGTCGTACCTGCCGCAGACGAACGAGCCCGGGTGCTCGGCGGGCTTCGCGCACGGGCTCGTCACCGGGGTCGCTCCCCAGATCGATCTCGGCGACCCGGCGGCCTCCGCGGCCGTCTGCGACGAGACCGACACCCGCTACCGGCGCTACAGCTGCATCCACGGCTTCGGACACGCCTTCATGCGGCTCGTCCGCGAGGACCTGCCGGCGGCGCTCGAGCTCTGCTCCGCGCTCGGCGCCGAGGCGCCGGACTGCTCTCAGGGCGCCTTCCACGACTACTGGTTCGCCGCGATCGGCGCCGACGACACGACTCCGCCGGAGACCCTCGTCGACGACCCGCGGGAGCTCTGCGGCGCGCAGGCGGAGGAGTTCGTGCGGCCGTGCTGGTACCGCGCGTTCATCGACGACCGGCCGGACGCGCCGATCGCCTCGGCCGCCGAGATCCTCGCCCTCTGCGAGGGCCTCGACGGCCTCCAACGACAGGCGTGCATCACGGCGGCCTCGGTCGTGGGCCCACCCGACCCTCGCGTCCAGCTCTCCATCTGCGCCGAGCTCGACAGAATGGACGCCGTCAACTGCATCCGCGGCACGAAGGTGCAGAACCTGATTGCCTCCCCGCCGGAGGACCTCGTCGCCCTCATCCGCCAGTGCGACGGCTTCCCCGCCGCGACCCGGCTCGCCTGCTACCGCTGGCTGGGCAAGGTGCTCGTGGTGCTGACGGACGGCGAGTTCGAACAATTCGGCTGCGAGACGCTGACGGCCGGTCCGAGGCGCGCCTGCCTGCGCGGCGCGAGCGAGATCGACGGGCCGCTCGTCACCTTCAGCTGATGCAGCGCTGCGCCTGGGTCCCGGAGGATGACGAGCTCTACGCTGCGTACCACGACGAGGAATGGGGCGTCCCGGAGCGCGACGATCGGGCCCTCTACGAGCTCCTGACGCTGGAAGGCGCGCAGGCCGGGCTCTCCTGGTCGACGATCCTGCGCAAGCGCGAGGGTTACCGGCGAGCGTTCGCGGGGTTCGACCCGGCGACCGTCGCGCGCTTCGACCGGAAGCGGGTCGAGGATCTCCTCCAGGACGCCGGCATCGTCCGCAACCGGCTCAAGGTCGAATCGACGGTGTCGAATGCCGCGCGCGTGCTGGAGGCGCAGGAGGAGCTGGGCAGCTTCGCCGCCCTCGTCTGGGGCTTGGTCGACGGAGCCCCGCTCGTCGGCGGCTGGACGACCGTCACCGAGATCCCGGCCGAGACCCCGGTCTCGAAGGCGATGAGCAAGGAGCTGAAGCGCCGCGGCTTCCGCTTCGTCGGGCCTACGGTCTGCTATGCCTTCATGCAGGCGGCGGGGCTCGTCAACGACCACGTCGTCTCGTGCTTGCGCTACCGGGAGCTCACCGCCTGACGGCCGGCGGAGCGTACGATGCATCATCTCGGCGGAATGCGGGTACGAAGGCAACGACAATGAGGCTCGAGGGAATCCACCACGTCACGGCGATCACCGCGGATGCGCCCCAGAACGTGGATTTCTACACGCGGGTGCTCGGGCTGAGGCTCGTCAAGAAGACCGTCAACCAGGACGATCCGACCGTCTACCACCTCTTCTACGCCGACGAAAAGGGAAGCCCCGGCTCCGACATCACGTTCTTCGAGTACCCGGGCCTCCCGCGCGGTCGCGCCGGCGCGGGCATGGTGCACACCGTCGGCTTCAGGGTGGCCTCCGAGGAAGCGCTCTCGTTCTGGGTCGACCGGCTCGGGCACGAAGGGGTCAACTCCGAGCTTGACGGCGACGGGCTCCGGCTTCGCTTCGCCGACCCCGAGGGGATGGGCCTCGAGCTCCACGCCGTCGAGACTGGTGACGAGGCTCTCGTCGCCAACCACCCCGACATCCCCGCCGAGCTCGCCCTCCAGGGCTTCGACGGCGTCCACGCCTATGCCACCGAGCCCGACGCCAGCCGCGCGTTCCTCGAGGACGCGCTCGCGTTCGTGCCCGGCGAGGACGCGGCGTGGGAGGCTCGCGGCGACGAGCGCGGCTCGTTCTACGCCTACGACGAGCCGCCGGCGGAGCGCGGTCTCTCCGGCGCAGGCACGGTCCACCATGTCGCCTGGGCGTCGCCTCTAGACGAGCACGAGGCGTGGCGGGAGCGGGTTGCCCAGGCCGGTGCCCGGCCCACGCCCGTGATCGACCGCTTCTACTTCCACTCGATCTACTTCCGCGAGCCGAGCGGCGTCCTCTTCGAGATTGCCACCATCGGCCCGGGCTTCACCGCCGACGAGCCGCTGGAGACGCTCGGCGAAGCGCTGTCGTTGCCGCCTGCCTTCGAGCCGCTTCGGGAGCGCCTCGAGCACGTGCTGACGCCGCTTCCCGAGCCTCGCTCGGCCCGCACCGCGAAATAACGCCGCGGTACGCTCGCGCGGTGGCATTGCTCGAGACCGTCCGCGTACGCGCGTACCGCTCCGCTCGGGACGTCGAGCTTCGTCTCGGGCCGGTCACCGCCCTCGTCGGCGAGGCGCGCTCCGGCAAGTCGAACATCCTCGCGGCGATCCGAACGCTCCTCGATCCCACGGCGCCGCCGCGTCCCGAGGATCTACGCGGACGCGCGCCGGAGCTAAACGTCTCCGCTCGTCTGGCCGACGGCCGCCGGATCGGCCTCAAGGCCCGACGCCGCGAGAAGCCGCGCGCCCGGCGCAGCGGTGCGCCGCCGGTCATCTTCATCCCGGCCGCGCGGCGATCCGGGCCGCTGGTCGATTTCGACGGCTTTTCGGAGGCTGCCGAGGCCGCCGTCATGCACCTCCGCGCCGCCCTGCGCGACCCGCCCGAGCGGCAGTCGGGCTCCGCCGGAGCCTCTGCTCTCGTCGCGGGCGTCGATTCCTGCCGCGAAGCCGGGGTGAAAGGTGTCGTCTTCCTGATCGAGGAGCCGGAGCTCTTCCTCCGGCCGCAGACGCAGCGCTACCTCTACCGCCGGCTGCGCGCCTTGGGGGCCAACGGCAACCAGGTGATCTACTCGACGCACGCGCCGGCGTTCCTCAACGTCGCCCGTCTCGAGGAGCTCGTCCTCGTCCGCTACACGGTTCGGCGCGGGACGCACATCGAGCAGCCGAAGCCGCTCGGCGCCGACGAGGCGTTCCGGGTGGTGAGCGAGTTCGACGCCGAGCGGAGTGAGCTCTTCCTCGCGCGCGCAGCCGTACTCGTCGAGGGGCGGACGGAGAAGCTCGTTCTCCCGTCGATCTTCGCCGCCATGGGACACGACGCCGACCGGGCGCAGATCTCGATCGTCGAGTGCGGCGGCAAGTCGAACATCCCAGTCTTCGCGCGCATCTGCCGGGCCTGCGAGGTTCCCTTCGTCGTCGTCCACGACCGCGACGCCGAGCCGGGGGAGCAGCCGATCCCGGCGGAGGTCGAGCTCAACCGCCTGATCGCCTCCCTCGCGGGCCGCGAGCGGACGATCGTGCTCGCGCCGGACTTCGAGGGCGCGGCCGGCCTCCGCGGGCACAGGAACAAGCCGGAACGGGCCTGGGAGCACTTCGCGAAGGAAGGCGTCGACGTCCCCGAGCCGCTGGCGCGCGCCGTCCGCCTCGCCCTCGAGGCCGCGCGCTAGCAAGTCATTCGGTCCGCACGTACGGGTCCCACCAACCGGCGACCGGCTCGATCTGCTCCACGACGTCCACCCACATGCCGGCGGGGTCGACCACGACGAACCGCCGCTGCCCCCAGGGCTCGTCCGTCAGGCCAAGAGCGAGCTCGAGCCCTGCCGAACGGAGCCGCTTGTGCGCGGCGCCGGAGTCCTCGACCTGAAGCGTCAGGAACATGCCGTCCCCGCCGTGGGCCGCCGGATTGGGGGGTGACGACGGATGCTCGACGAGCATGAACGCGAGCGCGAACGCCGGCTCTCCCGGACTTTTCAGCAGGACGAACCAGTCGGCCTCGAAGACGACCTTGAAGCCGAACCACCGAGCGTAGAAGTCGCGGCATTCGGCGAGTCGCTCGGTCACGATCACCGGATAGCTGTCGACGAGCTGCACGAGGCTCTCAGGCGAAGGCCACGATCCGCGGCGGCGGGTTGCCCTCGAAGACGACCTGCGTCCAGGAGTCCCCGCCGTCACGGGTCGCGTAGACCGTCCCGTCGGTCAGGCCGGCCGCGAGGAGGCCGTCCACGAACGCGAGCGCGTACGGCATGTGATCCAAAGGCTGCGGCAGGCCGCCGGCCAGACGCTCCCAGGGCCCGGTGCCGCGCCAGCGATAGAGAAACGCCTCGGCCGACCCCCGGCCGTGGGCCGCGAAGGGGCCGGTGCTCGCCGAGACGAACCAGCGGTCGGGGTCCTCCGGGTCGACGGCCACCGCCCAGGCGTAGTTGCGGTCGCGTCCGGCGTCGGCCGCCTCCCACGTCGCTCCGCCGTCGAAGCTCCAGGCCGCTCCGCCGCCGCCCGCCTCGTAGGCTCGGCCGGCGGCCGTGGGGTGCCATGCGAGGGAGTGGCAATCCGGCTGGGCGCCCGGTCGGTGGTCGCTCCACGTCGCGCCGCCGTCTTCGCTCCGCATCACCCCGCCGAGCTCGATCCCGACGAGGAGAAGCATGGCGTCGTGCGGGCTCGGAGCGATCCAGCGCACGTGCGATGTCCACGGGCGCGGCGGGAAGCTCCAGGTCGGAGCCGAGGGAATCTCTCGCAGGCTCTCGAGCTCCGTCCATGTCTCGCCGCGATCCCGGCTGACGAAGAGCATGCTCGGCTCGCAGCCGGCGTAGACGGCTCGGTCCGCCGGGCTGACGGCAACCGAGAAGACATCGGGATGAGGGAAGGCGAGCTGCTCCCAGCTCTCGCCGCCGTCGCCGCTTTGCCAGACGCCGCCCCCGCGGGCCCCACCCAGGAGGAAGTCGGGCTCGCGCGGGTCGCGGGCGAGGCAGGAGATGCCGCTCTCCGGGGCGCCGAGCTCGGCCCGCCAAGCACCCCCGTCGAGCGTGAAGCGGGCAACTCCTGCGCCCGTCGCGGCGGCGAGGAGCGTCATGTCGGGCGGGTGAAGATGACCAGCAGGCTGAGGCGCTCGTAGGCGGTGAAGCGGTGCTCGGCGTGGGCGGCGACAAACATCGCCTGGCCTTCCTCGAGGTCGACCTCCTCGTCCTCGACCTGGAGCGTGCCGCTGCCCTCGAGCACGACGTACACCTCGTCGTCCTCGTGCGGCTGCTGGCGGTCGGGCTCCGGCGCCACGAGCACGTAGACGCCGACTTCGAGGCCGGGCGAGGTGTGGACGATCTCGTAGCCGCCCTCCTCCAGGCGCCGCTTCGCCGCCTCGACGTCGAAGAGGTGCTCGTGGACTGCCGCCATCAGACGGCGGCCTGCTTGAGCTCCGGAATGATCGAGGAGCCGTAGGCCTCGAGGATCTCCTCCTGCCCGTGCGTCATCAGGTAGATGTTGAAGTGGTCGACGCCGATCGAATCGAGCTCCCGCAGCTTGTCCTTGATCGCGTCCACGCTCCCGATCACGCTGAAGCGGTCGGCGATCTCGTCGGTGACGAACTCGCCGTGCGCAGCGCCCTCGCGGCTGTGGTCCTTGTAGTCATAGAACTTCCGCGCCTTCACGTAGTCCGTGAGCTCGCTCGGGATCTCCGAGTTCTCCCCGTAGCGCTCGATCAGGTCCATGACGTGGTTCGAGACCATCGCGGGGAACCAGCGGACGGCGTCGCGAGCCTCCTGCATGTCGTCCGTGACGATGCTCGGCGCGCAGACGATGCACTCGAGCTCGTCGGGGTCGCGCCCGGCCTCGGCGGCCGCCGTCCGGGCCTGCTCCATGATCCACTGGATGATCACCGGGTCGGCCAGCTGGATGATGACGCCGTTCCCGACGCGGCCGGCGACCCCGAGCGCGCGCGGCCCGTAGGCGGCGATGTACATCGGGATCGGCTCGCGGTCCTTGGCCCACGTGAGCTCGAGCTCCTTCCCGTTCCACTCGACGGGCCGCCCGTTCATCAGCTCCTTGATCATCGCGCAGGCGGCCTCGAACTCGGCCATCTTCACGGGCTTCTGACCGATCACGCGCCTGGCCGAGTCCCCGCGGCCGATGCCCATGACCGCGCGACCGCCCGAGAGCGCGTGCAGCGTCGCGTACGCGCTCGCCGTCACCGTGGGCTCCCGGGTTCCCGGGTTCGTGACGCAGTGCCCGAACTTGAGCGTGCGGGTCTGCGTCGCGAGCAGCGTGAGGAGGGGATACGCGTCGTGCCAGAGGATGTGCGAGTCGTAGGTCCAGCCTGTGTCGAAGCTGTTCGCCTCCGCGAGCTGCATGAGCTCGAGGAAGCGCGTGTGGGGCGGGTCGGGAAGAACGGTGACGCCGAACGAGAGCATCGGGAGGAACCTCCTGAGCTGGGGACGTGAGCGATTCTACGCCGCTCGGCGCCGGCCGCCGGAATGGGTAAGAAGACTCCGGCGTTCGACACGAACGGGAGATGGGTACGCTCCGAGCGATGCAGATCGAGACTCTCGACCACGTGGCGCTGTGGGTCGGCGACCGGGACCGGCTCGCCGACTTCTTGGCCGCGCATACGGGCATGCACGTCATCGACCGCACCGACAAGTTCACGCTCGTCGGCGCGGACGCGCGGCGTGGCAAGCTGACGCTCTTCGCCGAGGAGGGCCCCAGAGACGCCGGCGTGCTCGCGCGCGTGGGGCTCCGCGTTTTCGACGTGGACGAGGCGCTCGCGGCGCTCCCCGACGAAGTAGCCGTCGAGCAGGTCGACGGCCTGGCCGAGTTCGAGGCCGGCGAGGGCCTCCGGCTTGCCTTCGTCCAGGTCGGCGAGGGAGTGGCCTACGACCTCGACCACGTCGCCTTCCGCGTGCCCGACCCTGCGGCGACCTTCGGCCGCCTCGCCGAGCTCGGCTTCGACGCCGTGGATGGCAGTCTCAGCGCCGGAGGAGCGTCGATCGTCCTCGAGGAGGGCGAGCCTGGAGAGAGCGACCGTCCCCTCCTCAACCACCTCGGCCTGCGGGTCGAGTCCGCCCAGGACCACATCGAGGAGGCGGAGCGGCGCGGGCTCGAGATCGCCGACGTCGTCGACGCGCCCAATACGTACGCGGTCTTCGTCTGGGGCCCAGACCGCATCAAGCTCGAGTACGTCGAGCACAAGCCGACGTTCTCCCTCACCTAGTGTCCCTACCGGCGCTGCACGCGAGGCAGCAGTACCTGCAGGAGCACTAGTGGCCAGGCTCGTAGTCGCGGGCGCCGGGATGGCTGGCCTCGCGGCGGCGGCGCGGGCGCGCGAGCTCGGCGCGGACGTCGTCGTCCAGGAGAAGGGCGACCGGCCGGGAGGCTCGATGCTCCTCTCCAGCGGCGTCGTCTGGCGCTACCGCGACTGGGAGACCTTCCGCGCCGAGTGCCCAGGGGGCGACCCGGTGCTCCAGCGGGCAGTCTGGGAGGGGCTCGACGACGCGCTCGCCTGGCTCGAGTCCCTGGGCGCTCCGGTTGTCGCGCGGGACACCGGGAACCCGCTCACGACGGGCGTTCGCTTCGACCCGCGCGGCCTAACGGAGGCGCTTGCGAAGGACGTCCGCCTCGAGGAACCGCTGCGGGAGGTCACGGACGGCATCCCCACGGTCCTCGCCACGGGCGGCTTCCAGGGCGACGCGGAGCTCGTCCGCCGCTACGTCACGCCCGAGCCTCTCCTGCTCCGTGCGAACCCCTGGAGCACGGGCGACGGGCTCCGGCTTGCGCTCGGCCGCGGCGGCGAGCTCACCGCGGGCCTCGATGAGTTCTACGGCCGCAACATGGCCGCGGGCGCCCCGATCGGTCCGGCCGAGTTCGTCTCGCTGGCGCAGGTCTACGCGAGCCACGCGGTCGTGGAGAACGCGCGCGGCGAGCGCTTCGAGGCGCACCATTGGGCCGACCTCGACGTCGTCCAGTGGACGGCGCGGCAGCCGGGCGCGCGCGCCTGGTACTTCGTCCCAGACGAGGTCTTGGGGGAGAC
>JBOHAB010000049.1:0-14402 GCA_050697655.1 Gaiellaceae bacterium | reverse complement strand
CGCGGGGCTGTTCGTCAACTTCCTCTCCATCGGCGCCTATCCGCTTTGGTCGATCCTGGCGCTCGTAGCCAACGGCCTCGTCCTGTGGGCAGTCACCGTGTACGGCGACGCCTTCGAACGATGAGCGTCGAACTAGTAGCGCGGAGGTTGCGGTGGCGGTGGCGGCCCCGGCGGCCCGCCGGTCGTCGACTGGCGGGCCCAGAAGACGAAGAAGAGCGAGAGGCCGAACACGACCAGGCCGGCGATCATCAGGATCACCCCGACCGTGCCGATGTCGACTCCCCCCAGCTCGGCGGTCACCGCGTAGCGGAGGATCGCCCCCAGGGCGACGAGGAAGATTCCGAAGCCGATACCGCCGTAGCCCATCGTCTCACCCCTCTCGCAACCGACCGGTCGGCGGGAGCGTACAGGACCGCCCGGGCGGACTCGCGGGAATGACCGCCGCGTTCCTCTGGGGCGCGCTTGCCGCCTCGTCCCTCGTGCTCGGCGGGCTCATCGCGCTCCGGTTCCGCGTAAGCGGCGAGCTGATGGGGCTCGTGCTCGGCTTCGGCGCCGGCGTCCTCATCAGCGCCGTCGCCTACGAGCTCGTCGAGGAGGCCTTCGTCACCTCTGGCAGCCGCAACTGGGTCGTCGGCGGCCTCTTCGCGGGCGCGCTCGTCTTCTTCGTCGGCGACGAGCTGATCGACCGCCTGGGAGGCGCGCATCGAAAGAGCATGGCCGGCGAGCAGGGGGAAGGCACGGCCCTGGCCATCGTCCTCGGGATCGTCCTCGACGGAATTCCGGAGTCGGTGGTGATCGGCCTCACTGTGCTCCAGGGCGGGACCGTCAGCGTCGCCATGCTCGTTGCGGTCTTCCTCTCGAATCTGCCCGAGGCCGTCGGCGCGACCAGCGGGCTCGCGATCGCGGGTTGGCGAAGGGTGCACATCATCGGCCTCTGGGTGCTGGTCGCCCTCGCGTCAGCTCTCTCCTCGCTGGCCGGCTACGCGTTCCTCGGGGACGCCTCCACGACCACGATCGCGTTCGTTCTCGCCTTTGCGGGCGGCGCGATCCTGGCAATGCTCGCGGAGACGATGATGCCGGAGGCCTTCCTCCGCGGTGGGAAGGCGGTGGGCCTCGCCACGACGCTCGGCTTCGCGGTCGCCTTCGCGGTCTCCGTCCTCGACTAGGGCGAAAGGAGACCCACGCCGGAGCACTATGGCGGCCCTCTCCGGCCGCAGATGGGTGGCGCTCCCCGCGGGTCCGCTCCCAAGTCTCCGCCTCGAGGCGCGCGGCGTCAACCTGCCCGTCGTCGATGCCAGACTTTGGGTTAGGTATTCCTCGACTTTGGCGGTTTGCCACGCCCGGTGAGCGCGTGAGATAAGCAGTTGTCCTGAGGGCCTTCGGCTTCGCCGCGAGAGGACTCAGGCGCGATGGGAGGCTCGGCGTTCGGGCCGCAGGGCGCCGGGCCTCCTTCGTTCGCCGGATCCGGGGGTTGAAATCTCATGCACAAATGAGCACAATCCGCGCAGCGCACGAAGGATCCGATCGTTCGTCGGACAGCGAGCGCACGACAGAGGCCGGCGGCCCGGCCTCTGTCGTTTTTTCCCGGCGACCGGTCGTGAGGATCGGCTACGCTTGTCGCCGGCACGGCGCATTCGTCTAGTGGCCTAGGACGCCGCCCTCTCACGGCGGTAGCACGGGTTCGAATCCCGTATGCGCCTCTCCGGCATCCGGATGTGACGCGAAGCCGCCGACGCTCACTCAAGACATGAAGCGCTGGGATCTCCATTCGCTCTTCCCGTCCACGGAGAAGCGAACACCGCGTCAGCCCGGCCCCGACGCCCCCCGCGTCCCGAGAACCGGTCGGCAGATCCCGCGCGTCCTCTTCTCGTCGCCGGAGTGCCGGATCATTGCCGTCGATCTCCTGGCCGAGGAGGAGATGGGCGACCACCGTGTTCGTGAGCGGGCACTCTTGCACGTAGTGACCGGCCGCGTCTCGATCGAGAGCTCGGGCACGACCGCTGAGTGCCCGGCGGGAACGCTCGTGGTCTTCGAGCCGGGCGAGCGGCACCGGCTTTACGCCTTGACCGACGCGCGCCTGCTGCTCGTGCTGGCGCCGTGGCCCGCTCCGGACCACTTCCCCGAGCACGTGCCGGCGAACGCCGTGGCCGGGTCGCTCCCGCCGAACGACAGGAGCACTCCGCCTGATCGGGCGTGAGGGTGCTCACGGCCACCTTGCTCGTGGCCCTCAGTGGTACTGATGGACTAGGGCGTGGCCCTTGCCGCGGCCGATCATGGCTCGGTTCGCGAGGAACGCGAACGGATAGGCGATCACGAAGCCTCCGGCTATGGACAGCCACAAGAGTGGCTCGCCGAGGCCCGCCTCCATCGCCCCCGGCACGAGCAGGACGAAAAGGTTATCGATGACCTCCATGATCGTGATCGAGACCGTGTCGGCGGCCAGCGCGATGGGCACGATCGCCCCGAACGTCAGTCCTGCGCGAAAGAGCGGCAGCGACGTGAGCGCGAAGCCGAACAGGTAGGCGAGGCCGACCGCCAGCGCGATCGTGGCCAGGTTGCCCCAGCCGAGCGCCGTGCCGACCGCCATCCCCAGCACCTCGCCGATCACGCAGCCGGTGAGGCAATGGTTCGTGGCCGAGATCGCGAGCCCGTTGAGGCTCTGCTTCGCGTGTCCCGCGTGCCCGTTTTTGCCATGGCCGTCCTGGGCCTCAACGTGCCTGTCGTGCTCGGCCGTGAAGGGACGATTGCTCATTCCGGAGCGTGGAGCTGTGCCTCGACGACTACCCGCTCCCGGACATCATAAGCCTCCGAACCGATGGCGAGCCTGATCTGGCTAATCGTCTGGCTCGTGCAGGGAACACCGAACCTCGAGTGGTTCGGGACCTGGAACGACTGGTCCGTGGCTCCTCTCGGTTGCATCGTCTTCGACGTGTTCAGCGGGCGGGAAGCCACGGGCCGGACGCGCCACGTCCTGACCGGTCGCCCGTGAAGCGTCATCCATCCCTGATCCCGCTCTCACACGACCACCACCACGCCCTCGTCGAGGCGCCGATGCCGACGCGGCGGCCCGGCGCGCGACCTGCGAGAGCTTTCTTCGCTTCTTCTCTCAGGAGTCGGTCAGGCACTTCCGCCAAGAGGAAGAGCGGCTCTTCCCCCTGCTCGTCGATCACGCCGAGCCGCCCAGCGAGCTTCTGACCCAGGCTTTGCTGGAGCACCAGCGCCTCCATGCCTTCGTGGATCGACTCGACCATGAGCTCGCCCTCGCTGAGCCGGACCCCGGTCTCATGCGGGAGCTCGGCCAGCTTCTGGAGTCGCACGTTCGTCTCGAGGAGCGGCAGCTCTTCCCGCTGATCCAGGAGACCGTCCCGGACGAGGCGCTGGGAGCACTCGATCTGACACCGCGCGAGCCGGCGAAGGCACCCGTTGTCGACTTGACAGCGCCGCGTGGTCGAGGACCGCTCTGGGGCGCCGAGACCGACGACCTGAACGCGACGCTACTCGCCTGGGACCCAGGCGACGGGCTCGACGAGCAAGTGACCAGCGAGCGCGACGTCATTCTGATCGTGCTCGCCGGCTCGGCGACCGTGACGATCGACGGCGAGCCGCACGCGCTCGACCCGGGAGACGCCCTCATCCTCGAGAAGGGTCGGGCGCGCGCCCTCTCGGCAGGCCCCGACGGAGTCCGGTACCTGGCGGTTCACCGAAGGCGCGGGCCGCTGCAGATCACGTCACCGGCGAGGTCCGCCAGCTCTAGCCGGTCTCGACGACGAGGTGGGTGACCGGGAGCTCGAAGCGCCCGAACATCTCCTTCGCGGTCGCTTCCTCCAGCCAGCCGGCGTCGTCTGCCGGAGGGGTCGCGACGATCAGCTCGTCGGCGGGAAACGTGCGCAGGGCGTCCTCGATCGCCTGCAGCGGGTCCGTGTCACCGACCTCGGCTTCGACGCGCGGCCTCGACTGCCTCGGAGGCCTCGCGGGCGACCTCCTCCGCCTCCGCACGGGCCTGGTCCTCGTCACTCGCGAGCCACTCGAGCGGCGAGAGATGCGCGGCCGGGCTGACGATCCGCACCTCCACGTCCTCCCCGCGCGCGTGCCGGCTCACCTCGCGCTCGAGAATCGCGTCCTCGACCGGAACGGTCGGGACGACGAGCAGGCGACGGGTGCTCACGAGCCACGGATACCCGCGGAGCCGATCCTTCAACCGCGACAAGCACGTTTCGTTAGCAGGCCGCCGTGAAAGAGAGACAACGATGCTGCAAACCGTCGACGTCGGGAAGCGCTCGCTGAGCGCCTACCGCGGAATCGCGCTCGACACGACGCTCGACGAGCTCGTATCGGCCGCCGAGGCGCTGCGGGGCGCTCGCGTGCTTCACCTGAGCGCGACGCCGTACGGCGGCGGCGTCGCCGAGCTCCTCCGCTCGCTCGTGCCGCTCCTGAACGACCTCGGCCTGGTCGTCGACTGGAAGGTGATCTCCGGCGACGAGGCGTTCTTCAAGGTCACCAAGCAGATTCACGACGCGCTCCAAGGCGCGGACATCGAGATCTCCGACGAGGAGCGCGCCACCTACCAGGCGGTGTCGGAGAAGAACGCAGCCGAGCTGACCGAGGAGTACGAGGTCGTCGTCGTGCACGACCCCCAGCCCGCCGGCATTCGACCGGTCCGCGACGGCGACGGCGCGCGCTGGATCTGGCGCTGCCACATCGACACGTCGGAGCCGAACGCCGAGTCGTGGGACTTCCTGCGACCGCTTCTGACCGACTACGACGCCGCCGTCTACACGATGGAGGACTTCCTGCCGCCGGATCTCCCCGTGCCGCGCGTCGAGATCGTCCCGCCGGCGATCGACCCGCTCAGCCCGAAAAACCTCACCCTCAAGCTCGAGACCGCCCGCGAGGTGCTGAGCTGGATCGGCATCGAGCTCGATCAGCCGCTCGTGACACAAGTCTCGCGCTTCGACCCCTGGAAGGACCCGCTCGGCGTGATCGAGGCCTACCGGCTCGTGCGAGAGAAGGTCCCCGACCTCCAACTCGCGCTCGCCGGCTCGATGGCCCTCGACGACCCCGAGGCCTGGGAGATCCACGGTGAGATCAAGAAAGAGAGCGAGAAGGAGCCGCTGATCCACGTGTTCACCAACCTCACCGGAGTGGGCAACGTCGAGGTGAACGCGCTGCAACGGCTCTCCCACGTGTGCATCCAGAAGTCCATTCGCGAGGGGTTCGGGCTGGTCGTCTCGGAAGCGCTCTGGAAGGGGACGCCGATGGTGGCTGGACGCGCAGGCGGCATCCCGCTCCAGATGGCAGACGGAATCGGCGGGATTCTCGTCGAGAACGTCGAGGAATGCGCGGAGGCGCTCGTCGAGCTCCTGGAGAACCGCGAGCGAGCGGCGACGCTCGGCGAGCAGGGACGCGAGCGCGTCCGCGAGCACTTCCTCCTCACGCGCCTGCTCCTCAACGAAGTCGGGCTCCTCGCCACGGTCGCCGACCGGCGCGCGGCCGGCGTCGAGGAGTGGCGCGATCCGGCCTGCGGGATGGCCTTGGCCGGGCCGACCGGCGGGACGGAAGACTTCGGCGGAGCCCGCTGGGGCTTCTGCTCGGAATGGTGCCGCGAGCGCTTCCGCGAGTCGCCCGAGCGCTACGTGAGCACTCGAGCCTCGGACGGCGCGGCCGCCTCGCGCTGACGATGCCGTCGACTCCTGACAAGCCCACCCCCGAGCAGCAACGGACGCCTCGCGAGCAGGAGAAGGAACGCGCGCGGGACGAACGGCTAGACGAAGCGGAGAACAAGGCGCAGGAGTCACGCAAGCAGGCCCAAGAGGCACTCGAGGAGATCGAGTGACCCAAACGAGAAGGGAGCGACCATGACGAAGACCATTCGCGATGCGATGACCGAGAACCCCCGCTCGGTCGAGCTCTCCGACCCGATCGTCGACGCGGCTCGCATGATGCGCGACGAAAACGTCGGCTCTCTGCCGGTCGTCGACCAGGGACGACTCGTCGGCATGATCACCGACCGCGACATCACGACGAGAGCCGTGGCCGGCGGCACGGACGTCCAGTCTGCGCTCGTCAAGGACTTCTGCTCGGCTGACCCCGTCGTGGTCGACTCGAACGCGACGCTCGACGAGGCCCTCCTGCTGATGGCTCGCAACAGCCTGCGACGACTGCCGGTGGTCGACGACGCTCGGCTCGTCGGGATCCTCGCCCAGGCTGACGTCGCGATCGAAGGAGAGGAAGGGAAGACCGGCGAGCTCGTCCAGGCGATCTCGGAGGCTCCGGAATCGGAACGCCGGTGACGGACCTGGACACGGACAGGGAGCCGAACGGGCGGGCGCAGGGCGCGCCCGCCCGGCAGGGGCTCGGGCAAGAGCTGGCCGAGGGGAAGACTCCTCGAACGCCCTTCGTCCTCTTCGGCGCCGTGGGCCTCGCCGTCCTCGGCCTCGTCGCGGCGATCACGCTCCTGGTCGTGCTCGTCCTCTTGCTGGCGGGCTAGAGCCGCCGAAAGCTCGCATACTCCAGCCGCGTGGCCGAGACCGAGCGACGTTCGAAAGAGGAGCTCGACCAAGAGTGGGGTGAGCTCGTCGAGGAGCACCGTCTGGCGATGCCCGGCGTCCAGGTGCTCTTCGCCTTTCTCCTCATCCTGCCCTTTCAGAACCGCTTCGAAGAGCTGACCAGCGTGCAGAAGTACGTCTTCTTCGCGGCGCTCATCTGCGCCGCGCTCGCGGTCGTGCTCTTGATCGCGCCGACCGCCGCCCACCGGATTCGCTGGCGACAGGCCGACAAGGAGGCCCTCCTGCACATGGCGACCAAGGCCGCGATCGCCGCCACGGTCTTCATCGCCGCCGCGATGACCGCCTCGGTCTACCTGATCGCCGACTTCATCTTCGGAGAGCCGACGACGGCGATCGTGACGTCCGTCGTCGGCGGAGCCTTCGTCTGCTTCTGGTACGGGATCCCGCTCCGGCGGCGGCTCCAGGACGGCTCACAGAGCCGTAAGAGCTGAAGCGCGAGAGCTACTGCGCCGGGCGGGCCTTCTCGTCGCCGCCCGGCGTGATCGCCTCCCGGGCTGGCTCGTCGACCAGGCTGAGAACGCGCATCCCGTGGACGAAGACGATCGCGCCTCCGGGCCAGCCGCCGAAGGTGAGCGCGGCGAAGCCGCAGAGAACGAGCACGAGCGCGCCGACGCGGACCTCGCCTTCGTCGTAGCCGCCGTAACCGAAGATCGCAGCGCGCGCCCCCGCTGACGAGTCGCGCCGGCAGGCGTACGCGGACTTCGTCGCCGACCTCGCAGTAGCGGCGAAGGCTCTGTGAGACCGAGTTTCGCCGACCGGCCACACGGGGTATTCGCCGGAAGCAGTGCCGCGTCTGCGCCGTAGCGATTGCTCGAAGCCCGGAATCACGCGCCGCCGCCGCGGGCGTGGCTTCGAGTATCGGCGGCACGATGCGCGCCTGATCCGCGACCCGGCCGAGCTCGAGCGAATACGCTCCCTGGCGATCCCGCCTGCGTGGACCGAAGTCTGGATCTGCGCCGATCCGCTCGGGCACCTCCAGGCAACCGGAGTCGACTCGGCCGGTCGGCGGCAGTATCTCTACCACGACGCCTGGCGCAGGCGGCGTGACCGAGAGAAGTTCGAGCGCATGCTCGACTTCGCGGCCGCCCTCGGGCCCCTGCGGAAGCGCCTGGGCCGATCTCTGGCCGCCGAGGGCCTCGGTCGCGAGCGCGTGCTCTCCTGCGCGGTGCGGCTCCTCGACCTGGGGTTCTTCCGGATCGGCAGCGAGACGTACGCGGAGGACAACGGCACCTTCGGCCTCGCGACGATGCTGCGCTCGCACGTGGCGCTGCGACGCGACTACGTCGTCATGTTCGACTATCCGGCAAAGGGCGGCGAGCGGCGCATCCAGTCCGTGGTCGACCCCGAGGCGTTCGAGGTGGTCGCCGCCCTCAAGCGGCGGCGCTCGGGAGATCCCGAGCTCCTCGCCTACAAGAACGGCCGCCGGTGGGTGGACGTCACCTCGTCCGACATCAACGAGTTCATCCAGGAGCTGACGGACGGGCCCTTTACCGCCAAGGACTTCCGGACGTGGAAAGCGACGGTGCTGGCTGCCTCGTCGATCGCGCTCCTGGGCCGCCGCGCAAAGAGCGCCACCGCGCGAAAGCGCGTCGTCTCCCTCGCGATCGTGGAGGTTGCCCGCTACCTCGGCAACACGCCTGCGGTTTGTCGCTCCTCGTACGTCGACCCGCGGGTGGTCGACCGCTTCAACGCGGGCCAGACGATCCTCGGAACCTTGGAGCGACTGCCCATCGACCTCCCCGAAGTGGAGCGTCAGCGCAAGGTCGAGGGCGCCGTGCTCGACCTTCTTCACACCTGAGGGGCGACGCTCTTCGACACGTCGAGGTCAATGCGACCTTCTACCGCCTCCCCCAACGGCAGACGGTCGCCGCCTGGGTGGAGCGCACGCCGCCGGACTTTCTCTTCGCGGTGAAGGCAAGCCGCTTCCTCACGCACGTGCGGCGTCTGAGCGACCTCGGCCGCGGGCTCGAGCGCTTCTACGAGCGGATTGCCCCACTCGCGGGCTTGTCGAAGATGGGGCCGGTGCTCTGGCAGCTTCCCGAGAGCTTCCACCGGGACGACGAGCGCCTCTCCGGCGCGTTGGCGCGGCTTCCTTGCGGTCGGCACTGCTTCAAGTTCCGGCACGAGAGCTGGTTTGCGCCCGACGTCTACGAGCTGCTGCGGGAGCACGGAGTCGCGCTCGTGATCGGCGATCATCCGCAGCGCCCCTTTCAGACGCGCCGGCTGACGACCGACTGGACGTATGTCCGCTTCCACCGCGGCCGCCGCGGCAACTACTCGGACAGCGAGCTCGAGACCTGGGCGCGCCGTATCGCAGCGCGGCGAGGTCTTCGCCTTCTCCAACAACGACTGGGAAGGCTTCGCCGTCCGGAACGCGCAACGGCTCCGCAGGCACCTGAACCAGGGCTGACAGTTTCTGGGACGCCCACCGAGCGCCAACCGCTACAATGCGGCTTCAGGTTATCGCCTGCTAGTCGCAAACTGCCCCAGGAGACGAGGTTCCATGGAGATCGCATCGCCCGCACGCCCGCGCCGCAGCGTCGAGGACGTCCTTCGGACCGCCGGGTTCACACCGTTTCACGCCAAGGCTGTGCTCGTTACCGGCGCTGCCTGGACGTTCGTCGCGATGGAGATCCTCATCGTCGGCTTCACCGTGCCGGTGTTCACCTCCATCTGGGGCCTCTCGGGGAGCATGGCCGGCTGGATCGCCGCCTCCGCTCTGGGCGGTTCGCTGGTAGGCGCCCTCGTGCTGGGACGGCTGTCGGACCGAATCGGGAGGCGCCGGATCTTCCAGGCCTCGATCCTCTGGTACGCGATCTTCACGGCGCTGACCGCTCTTGCCTGGGGGCCCTGGTCGCTCTTCGCCTTCCGCTTCCTGGCGGGGATCGGGCTCGGCGGCGTGCTCGTCGTCGACCCGTCGCTCCTCGCCGAGTACCTGCCGCCGCAGCGGCGTGGGCGGTTCCTCGTCGTTCTGGACCTCTTCTGGCCCGTCGGGCTCCTGCTCGCCACCGGCCTCTCCTGGCTCTTCCTCGACCAGCTCGGCGGCGACAACGGCTGGCGCTACCTCTTCCTCGCCGCCGCCTTCCCCGCGTTCCTCGCCTTCGTCGCACGCCTGACGCTGCCGGAGAGCCCCTATTACCTCGCGCGCACCGGCCGTCGCCGGGAGGCTGCGGACGTGCTCTCGAAGATCTCCGGCGAGCAGGTCGGCCCGGCCGAGCTCGACGTCCCGGCCGAGCCGCGTGCGTCGCTCATCGAGCTCGTCTCCAAGCGGCTGCGGTCGTCCACCGCGGTCGTCCTGGTCGCCTGGACCGCCCTCAACATCTCCTACTACGGGCTCTTCCTCTGGCTTCCCTTCGTCCTCCAGGTAGAGGAGCGCTTCACCGTCAACGTCTACCTCCTCCTCGCGCTCTCGGCGCTCTCGCAGTTCCCCGGCTACCTCGCTTCGTTCTGGCTGGTGGAGCGGATCGGGCGCAAGCCCACGCTCGCCCTCTTCCTGTGCCTGGGCGGCGTCTCCGCCTATGCGTTCGCCGTCGCGGACTCGGCGCCCGTCCTCATCGCCTCGCTCTTCTTCATCGGCTTCTTCAACCTCGGCGCCTGGGGCGCCGTCTACCCGTTCACGGCCGAACTCTTCCCCACGCGGCTGCGCTCGAGCGCCTTCGGCATGGCCGAGGGGATCGGCAAGGGGGCCGCGATCGGCGCGCCGTACCTCTTCGGCGCGCTCATCGACTGGACGGGCGACACCGTCTGGTCGCTGACCTTCGTCGCGCTCGTGATGGTCGCCGGCGGCCTCCTGACGCTCCTCGGCAGGGAGACCCGGGGCGCCCGACTCGCCTGAGGCCTTTTGCTTCTCGGCGGTTCCGCGGCTAGCGTGGCTGACTAGGACCCGAAGGAAGGAGACGAGGACATGAGCACCGTCGAGACAGCGGTCGGCCGCTTCGTCTGGCACGACCACATGTCGGACGACCCCGCCGCCGCGAGCCGCTTCTATGCCGACCTGCTCGGCTGGGAGATCGAGGTCTGGAAGCCTGGTGAGATCGACTACCCGATGATCAAGGTCGGCGAGCAGGCCCACGGCGGGTTCGGCCCGGCCCAGGGCGGTGCGCCGTCGCACTGGCTCGGGCACGTGCACGTCGATGACGTCGACGCGGCCGCCGGGCGAGCCGAGGCCGCAGGCGGGACGATCGTCGCACCGGCCATGGACATCCCCGAGGTCGGACGCATGGTCGTCGTGACCGACCCGCAGGGAGCGGTCGTGTCGCTGTTCGCGCCCGCCGGCGAGATGGCGCCCACCGAGGGCGCGTTCGTCTGGGACGAGCTCGTGACGACCGACGTCGAGGCTGCGAAACGTTTCTACGGCGACGTCGTCGGCTGGGAGGCCCGTGACATGGACATGGGCAACGACTTCACCTACACGATCTTCAGCTCGGGCGGCGCCGACCGCTCCGGAGCCATGCCTCAGCCGCAAGACTCGGCGGGAGCCCCGCCGGCGTGGCTGACCTACCTCGGCACGGAGGACGTCGACGGGACGGTCGAGAAGGCCAAGAGCCTCGGCGTGACGAGCGTTTTCATGGAGCCCATGGACGTTCAGACCGTCGGGCGCCTCGCTGTCTTCGCCGATCCCATGGGCGCTGTCGTCGGCCTTTACGCGCCGATCGCAGCGTAACCAAGTAACAGTCTGTTACATATTCGGGCGGGGCGGGGAGCGAGCTGCGGCCTCGCTCCGCCGGCCGGGGTATTCTCCAGATCGACACATGAACGGCCTGCTCGCGTACCTGGATCCCGGCACCGGGTCGATGATCCTCCAGGCGATCGTCGGCGGCGTCGCCGCGGTCGCCGTCGTGGGCAAGTTCTACTGGCGACGGTTCCTGGGCTTCATCGGCATCCGGAAGAAGGACGACTCGTAGCGGACGCCGTGCCCCGGGTCGAGCGAGGCTCGTTCCGCGACCCGGACAGCCACGTCTTCTACGCCGGCGGTGAGGTGCGCCGCGCGCTCTCCGAGCGCGGGCTCGCGGACTGGGAGGCGCTCTCGGCCACCGAGCTCTTCCGGGAAGGTGTCGCTGCCGGCCGGCTGGTGGCCACCGAGCGCGTCGCCGACCGGGACGGCCTGCCCGCCGAGCTGGACCCGGCCGACGTCGCCGCCGTCCTCCGCCACGAGCGCATCCCGGTCGTCTCCTATCCATACGAGTGGCCGTTCGGGATGCTCAAGGACGCCGCGCTCCTCGAGCTCGACCTGCTCCTCGGCGCGCTCGACGAAGGCGTCGTCCTCAAGGACGCCTCGCCGTACAACGTGCAGTGGCGCGGGACGAAGCCGGTCTTCGTGGACGTCGGCTCGTTCGAACGCCTGCGCGAGGGCGAGCCCTGGGCCGGCTATCGCCAGTTCTGCATGCTCGTCCTCTATCCCCTCCTCCTCCAGGCCTACAAGAACGTGCCCTTCCAGCCCTGGTTGCGCGGCTCCCTGGAGGGCATCGAGCCTGCCCAGATGCGCGCGCTCATGGGCTTCCGCGACCGCTTCCGCAGGGGCGTCCTCACGAACGTCGTCCTGCACGCGAAGCTCGAGGGGCGCTACGCCGACCGGGAGGTCAAGAGCGATCTAAAGCGGGCGGGATTCCACGCCGACCTGATCCGCGCTAACGCACGGAAGCTGCGGAAGCTGGTCGAGCGGCTCCGCTGGGAGCCGGAGCGCACGGCGTGGTCGGGGTACGGGGAGGCGAACCCGTACGACGACGCCGATGCGACGGCCAAGGAGGACTTCGTGCGGGCCGCGGCCGGCGGCCGGCGCCGACCGCTCCTCTGGGACCTCGGCTGCAACGACGGCCGGTACACGCGGATCGCCGCCGCCGACGCCGACTATGCGGTCGCAATCGACGCGGACGTGGCGGTCGTGGAGGCTCTCTACCGCCAGCTGCGCTCTGAGGGCTCGGAGGCGATCCTGCCGCTGGTCGGGAACGTGGCCGACCCCTCGCCGGGCCTCGGCTGGCGCGGCGAGGAACGCCGGCCGCTGGCCGAGCGAAGCCGGCCGGACCTGACGCTCTGCCTCGCCCTCGTGCATCACGTCGCGCTCTCGGGCAACGTCCCCGTCCGTGCCTTCCTGGACTGGCTCGCCGACCTCGGGACGGAGCTCGTGATCGAGTTCCCGACGCGCGACGACCCTATGGTTCGGCGCTTGCTCGACCGCAAGGGCCCTGGAGCGAATCCTGACTACGAGACGGAAGCCTTCGAGCGCGCGCTCGAGGAGCGCTGGCACGTCGAGCGCCGCGAGACCCTGCCTTCGGGCACGCGGATTCTCTACCGTGCGACTCCGCCCGCCTGACCCGCCCGGGTCGTTCCGCTGGGCTGGCCTCCACCTCGCCGGGCTCTCGGCGCTCGCGGTAGCCCAGCCGCTCTTCGATCTGCTCTCGCGGAACGTCGAGTTCTTCGCGGTGCGCGGCTCGTCGCGCTGGGACGTCGTCCTCTTCGCGCTGGGCGTCGTCGTCCTTCCTCCCCTACTCCTGCTCGGCTTCGAGGCGCTCGCCGGCCTCCTGCGCGGACGAACGGCGACCGTGCTCCACCTCGCCTTCCTGGCCGCGCTCGTAGGGCTCCTCGCCCTGCAGGCGGTCCGCGGGCTCGGCGTCGGTGCAATCGCCCTCGCGGCGGCGATCGGCGCAGCGGCGGCGCTCGTCTACGCTCGGGCGCGGCCGGCGCGGACGCTCTTCTCCCTCGTCGGCGCCGCGCCGGTGATCGTGCTCGTCCCCTTCCTCGCCTTCTCGCCCGTGTCGCGCCTGCTCGAGAGCCCGCCGGACCCGCTCCTGGCCGAGGTGCCGGCGGAAGCGCCCGTGGTCATGGTCGTCCTCGACGAGCTCCCCACCGTCTCGTTACTCCGCGCGGACGGCGAGCTCGATGCCGTGCGCTACCCGAGCTTCGCCCGGCTCGCGGCGGACGCGACCTGGTTCAGGAACGCGACCACGGTGCACGAATGGACGACGGGCGCCCTGCCGCCGATGCTGACCGGGCAGCGGCCGCACGGCCTTCCCCTCTTCATCGACCACCCGGACAACTTCTTCACACTGCTGGGCGGGGCCTACGACCTCAACGTCCACGAGTCCCAGACCCACCTCTGCCCGCCCGCGCTCTGCGACCCCGATCGCGATCCGCTTCCCGAGCGCGTCAGCTCCCTGCTCTCCGACCTCTCGGTCGTCTACGGTCACCTCGTCCTCCCCGAGGACCTCGCCGACGAGCTGCCGTCGATCTCGACGGCGTGGCGCGACTTCGGCGACCAAGGCCCGCAGGCGCTGCTCCAGGAGGGCCCCTCCCAGCCCGGCCGGCGCCCCGCCGCCTACACGGGACGCGACGCGGAGGTGCAGGAGTTCATCGACTCTCTGGGGCCGTCCGAGCGACCGATCTTGTCCTTCCTGCACGTCCTCCTGCCTCACCATCCCTGGGAGTACCTGCCCGACGGGAAGCTCTACGCGTCCGACCTCGGCTTCCAGCCGGGCCTGGAGAACGAGGGCTGGGTCGGCGACCCAGAGCTGGCGATCCAGGCACAGCAGCGCCATCTCCTGCAGGTCGGCTACACCGATCTCGCCCTCGGGCGCATCCTCGACAGGCTCGAGGAGACGGGGCTGTACGAGAGCTCGCTGGTGATCGTGGTCTCCGATCACGGCGTCAGCTTCCGGCCGAACGGCGAACGGCGGCGGGTCGAGCCGGGAAACATGGAGGAGATCGCCTTCGTGCCGCTCTTCGTCAAGGCTCCCGGGCAGACCCGCGGAGAGATCGTGGAGGGCCCGGCGCGGACGCTGGACATCGTTCCAACGGTCGCCGACCTCCTCGACGTCGAGGTCCCGTGGGAGCTCGACGGCC
>JBOHAB010000048.1:0-14518 GCA_050697655.1 Gaiellaceae bacterium | reverse complement strand
TATGCTGACTGTGAGTGTGACGGAGGCTAAGAACAAGCTCAGCGCTCTCCTCGCACGTGTGAAGGCGGGAGAGACCGTGGTGATCACCGAGCGCGGCCTTCCCGTTGCGCGCGTCGAGCCTGCTGTCCCCAGCTCGTCGGAGGATGACGAGGCACGCTTGGCGCGGCTCGAGCGCAAGGGGATCATCAAGCGCGCGAAACGACCGCTCTCGCGCGAGCTCCTGGAGACTAGGCCTCCGGCAGGCACTGGAAAGAGCATCGTCGACACGTTGCTCGAGGAGCGAGAAGAGGGCTGGTGAGGTTCTGGGACGCGTCGGCGCTCGTGCCGATGTTCATCGAGGACGCCAGAACCGCCGCTGTGCAGGGTCTGCTCGATAAGGATCCGGTCGCGGGCGTTTGGTGGGGCACTGAGGTGGAGTGCGTGTCCGCGATGGCGAGGCACGAGCGCGTCGGCGCGATCTCCGGAGGAGACGTCCAGGCTGCGTTCGACCGTCTTCGCAGGTTGGTCGAGGAGTGGGTCGAGGTGCAGCCGGGCGAAGCGCTGCGACAGGCGGCAGTCCGGCTCGTCCGTGTCCACCCTCTCCGCGCAGCAGACGCTCTTCAGCTCGCCGCCGCGATCGACGCTTCGGAGCGATCCACGGCGGCCTTGCCTTTCGTGACCCTAGACAACCGCCTCGCCGACGCCGCGCGGCGCGAGGGCTTCAGCGTGCTCGTGCCAGCAGCCCAGGCACGGTAGGGTCGCCCTTCTTCGGCCGCGGGCGCACCTGGTCGACCGTGCACTGCTCGGGATCCTTGTCGGGCCGGAAGCGGAGGAAGCGTGAGTTGTGGCGGAAGCGGCCCTTCTGCCACTTGTCGTAGCGGACCTCGACGACGAGCTTAGGCGGGACCGGGCTCCATTCCAGGTCCGCCTTCGGCTTCCAGCGGCTCGGGGCGCCGCGCGGCCGCCGCTCTGGGTTGGGACCGAGGAGTGGCTTGACGCGCTCGAGGATGTCGGCGCGCTTCTTCCCTGTCGCCGGCGCCGAGCCCACCGGCCGCAGCTCCTCCCCCTCGTAGAGCCCCAGCATGAGGCTGGCGACGCCCGTGCCTTTCTCGCTCCAGGTGACGCCGACGACGACGCAGTCCGCGGTTCGCACGCCCTTCACCTTCTGCACGGCCTCGCGGGAGCCGGGCATGTACGGAACCCCGAGCCGCTTGGCGATGACGCCGTCGAACCCCGCGACCTCGAGGCGCTCGAGCCAGTGGGCCGCCTCCGTCGAGTCGCGGGTCGAGGGAGAGACGTCGAAGGGCAGCGTCTCCACCTTCGCGCGCCGCTCCTCGAACGGCCTGCCGTGGAAGTTCTCGCCGTCCCAGAGGAGCACGTCGAAGCAGACGAAGTCCGCGGGGATCTCGGCCGAGAGCCTTCGCACCCGGCTCTCGGCCGGGTGGAGCCGCATCTGGAGCGCGTCGAAGTCGAGCGCGCCGTCCCGGACGACGACGATCTCCCCGTCCACGGCCGACCTTGGCGGGAGCAGTTCTCCGAGAGCCGCCAGCTCGGGAAAGTAGCGGAGGAGCGGGCGCGCGTTTCGGCTCCAGAGGTGGAACTCACCGTCGAGGTTCTCGGCGATCCCCCGGAAGCCGTCCCACTTGGGCTCGTACTGCCAGTCGCCTTCGGGGAGCTCGTCGACGAGCTCCGCCTCCATCGGCGGGAAGGGAAGCTTCTTGGGAGGCGCAACCTCGGAGGCCATCTCGCGCGTCTAACGCTAACGACATGCGACGCGTGGTGATAACCGGTATGGGCGCCGTCACCCCACTCGGGAACGACCTGCCCACGACCTGGAGACGGCTGCTCGCGGGCGAGAGCGGGGTCGACCGCATCCAGGCCTTCGACCCCAGCCCCTTCCCCGTGCAGATCGCGGCCGAGGTGAAGGCGGACTATGACCCGAGGGGCGTGGCGCCGCCGAAGGAGCTTCGCAAGCTCGACCGCAACGTCCTCTTCGCCCTCAGCGCGGCGAGGGAGGCGCTCGGCGACGCGAGGCTGAACGGCTTCGACCCCGAGCGCGTGGGCGTCGTCGTCGGCAACTGCATCGGCGGATTCAACGAGCTGATGCGCCAGTACGACGTCCTGCGCGAGCGCGGGCCCGACCGCGTCTCGCCGACCTTCCTCGCCAACGTGCTCGTCGATTCCGCGAGCGGCCAGCTGGCGATCGAGCTCGGCCTGCGCGGTCCCAACTACGCGGTCGTGTCGGCCTGCGCGACCGGCTCGCACGCGATCGGCGAGGGGGCGGAGCTGGTCAAGCGCGGCGACGCCGACGCCGTTCTCGCCGGAGGCACCGAGGGCTGCATCCACCCGCTGATCCTCGCCGGCTTCTGCACCATGCGCGGGCTCGCCACCGGGAACGGGGACCCGCCGCGCGCGGCCAGGCCCTTCGACGCGATGCGCGAGGGCTTCGTCATGGGCGAAGGAGCTGCGGTCGTCGTCCTCGAGGAGCTCGAGGCGGCGAGGGCGCGGGGCGCGACGATCTATGCGGAGGTCCTCGGCTACGGCGCCTCCAACGACGCTCACCACATGCTCCAGCCCGATCCCGAGTCCGGCGGCGTCGTGTCGATGATGCGCGCCGCTTTCAAGCGTGCCGGCGTCTCACCTGACGAGGTCGACTACATCAACGCCCACGGCACTGGGACACCGCTTGGCGACCTGGCCGAGACCGTGGCGATCAAGGAGGTCTTCGGCGACCACTCGTACGAGCTGGCGATCTCCTCCACGAAGTCGATGCTCGGGCACATGTTCGGCGCTGCCGGGGCGATCGAGGCGATCGCATGTGCGCTCGCCATCCACGAGGGAACGATCCCGCCGACGATCAACTACGAGAACCCCGACCCGGAGCTCGATCTCGACTACGTCCCCAACGAGGCGCGCGCCGCCGAGGTGCGCGTCGCGCTCTCGAACGCGATGGGCCTCGGCGGCCACAATGGCTGCGTCCTCCTCGGTCGGGTGGATTGACGGCTCCTACTTGATTTGTCCGTGCAGGGCGTTACAGTCCTGCGCACTCTGCCGATGCGTCGAGGTCGTATTGGGGCGGTTCTCGCGGGCGCACTCGTCTTCCTGCTGGCCGCAGGCTGCGGTGGCGGGGACGGCGGCGGCGGCGAGGAAGAAGACACGGGCGAACTCGCCGCCCAGGCGGCCGCGGTCGGCACGCTGCTCGACGAAATCGAGGCCCTGCCCACCACTGCGACGACCGGTGACGAGTTCTCCACTCAGCTCGCTCCCATCCGAGAGCAGATCGACGTGCTGGTCGGCCAGATCCAGGAGACGTCGGCTCCGGAGGGGCTCGCCTCGCAGCAGAGTCAGCTCAGCAACCGCTTGGTTGGCCTAAAAACGCAGCTCGGCCGCGTTCAAGGCCTACTCGCGAGCGGAGACCTCGAGGGCGCGAACGCTGCGACCGAGGGGCTCATCTCGATTCGCCAGCTCCGCCAGACGATCGCCGCGATCGAAGGCGCGGCCTAGCCCTCGACGGCCTCCGCGGTCAGCTCGTCGATCGAGCCGAGGACGAGGTCGGCCGCGGCGAGCGCGTCCTCGGCAGGCGGGTAGCGGGGGTTCGCGATCGCGATCGTCCGCATGCCCGCGGTCTTGGCGCTGCGGATGCCGTTCTCCGAGTCTTCGACGGCCGCGCAGCGCCCTGGCTCGACGTCCAGGCGCCGCGCGGCCTCCAGGTAGACGTCCGGCGCCGGCTTCCCGCGCGGGACCTCCTCGGAGGAGACCGTCGCCCCGAACGAGCCGGCGAGGCCGGCCGCCTCGAGCACGAGGTCGATCACCTCGCGGTTCGAGGAGGAGGCGAGCCCCAGTGGCCAGCGGGCGGCGACCCGCTCCACGGCTTCGACGGCGCCGGGAGTCAGCGGCAGCCGCACCCGGTAGACGGCCTGCAGCCGCCGCACGACCTCGGCGTTGATCTCCTCCGGAGGCTCCTGGAGCCCGATGACGTCGTGCATGTAGCGCGACCACTCCGTCGAGCTCATGCCCATCATGTCCCGAGAGGCCCGGTCGTGCCAGCGGCCGCCACGCTCCTCGGCCAGCTGCTGGCGCACCTCGTCCCAGACATGCTCGGAGTCGACGATGACGCCGTCGAGGTCGAAGACGACGGCCTCGATCACAGCGCGGCGTAGCCCTGCCCGACGCGGACGAGCGCGGGGCCGGAGCGACCGCGCGCGACGGCGGCGACGCCGCCGACGAAGAGCGTGTGGTCTCCCGTCACGTGCTCGTCGACGAGGCGCGCCTCGACCCAGCCGAGCGCTCCCTCGAGAAGCGGCGCACCTGTCGTCCCCTCGCGCAGCTCGATCCCATGCCAGTGCGCGAGCGGGGGAACGCCCCGGGCGAAGTGCTGGGCGACCGCGTCCTGGTCGCCGGCGAGCAGGCTGAGCGCGAAGGCGCCGGCGTTTCGGAGCAGCTCGTGCATGGCGGCCTCGCGGCTGACCGAGACGCCGACGAGCGGTGGCTGGAGCGAGAGTGAGACGAGGGTGCCGACGGTGAGCCCGAGCCGCTCGCCCTCGGCGTCCACGGTCAGGACGGCCACCCCTGCCGGGAAGCCGCGCAGCAGCGAGCGGAGCTGGTCGCTTAGAGTTCCTGACGTAATGAGGACCCGCCGACTGGGTGTGATGAGTGGTCCGAGGCAAGAACGCAGGGAGCGCCCATACCCTCTGCGGTAGGGGCGCGACTGAGGACGCAGCCTCGGGCCGCCCAGCGCGGCCAGGCGGCACCGCTCCTCAGTGCGTTAGGGACTCTTAGTTCGGTCAGCGGGACAGTCATTGCATCCCGGAGTGGCAGATGCAAGGCTGGGCGCCCATGCCGCACATCAAACAGATCGAAGTCGACGAGGCCTCGGGCGAGCTGGCAGAGGAGTACGCAGCAGCGATCGAGCGGGCGGGAAAGGTTTTCAACATCGTCAAAGCGATGTGCCTAAATCCGACCGTCCTCAATCGTTCGATGGAGCTCTACAAGGCGATCATGTTCGGGCCCTCGGAGCTCTCGCGGGCTGAACGAGAGCTCCTCGCCACGGTTGTCTCGACCGCGAACGGCTGCCACTACTGACTGCACTCGCACGCCGACGACCTCCGTGCCGAGGGCGCACCCGACGAGCTGGCGGAGCACGCCAAGCACGACTACCGGCAAGCCGAGCTGGCCGGGCCGGTCCGGGCGCTCTGCGATTACGCCGCCAAGCTGACGGCGGCGCCCGCCGAAGTGGGCTGCGAGGACGCCGATCTCCTCCGCAGCCACGGTTGGACCGACGCGGCCATCCACGACGCGATTCAGGTCGTCTCCTACTTCAACTACATCAACCGGATCGCCGAAGGAGTCGGCATCGAGGACGAGCCCGAGTGGGAGCGCTCTGACCTGACGGAGGGCTAGGCTCCGGTCGCCATGAAGATCGTCGTCCTCGGGGCCGGGCAGGTCGGCGCGACCATCGTCGAGGCGCTGCACGACGAGCACGAGGTCACCGTGATCGACCTCGATGCGGCCCGGCTGCAGGCGCTCTCCTATCGACACGACGTCCGCACCGTGCGAGGGAACGGAGCGACTCGCCGCGTGCTCCAGGAAGCGGGCGTCGGCGAGGCGGCCCTGATGATCGCCTGCACGTCGAGGGACGAGATCAACCTCGTCGCGGGGACGCTGGTGAAGAAGCTTTCGGAGGCGCAGACGATCGTGCGTACGTCGAACCCTGAGTACCTCGAGGCCTGGCAGGAGCGTCAGATCGATGTCGACTTCATGGTCTCGTCCGAGCTGGAGACCGCGCACGCGGTGTCGGGCGCGATCGGCGTGCCTGCGGCCAAGCAGACCGATGTCTTTGCCGACGGCCAGGTGCAGATCGTCGAATTCGACGTGCCCCAGGAGGAGAGCGCCGAGGGCGTGCCGGCAGACGCCTTCAAAGAGGTCGTCGGGTTGCAGCTGAAAACAGCGAGCATCCCGGCGAATTCGAAGGTGGCGAGCATCATTCGCGGCGACCGGCTGCTCGTGCCGCGCGGTGACGAGTCGATCCTGCCCGGCGACCGGATCATCGTCATCGGGTCGCCCGACGCGGCGCGGGAGTGGGGCCGGATCATGGCCAGGAGCGAGCAGCGGGTGGACGACGTCGTCATCTTCGGAGCGGGGGCGACCGGCCTCGCGATCGCGCGCGTGCTCCTCACGCAGCGGATCCGCGTCCGACTGATCGAGCCCCTGGAGGAGCGGGCGCGCGAGGTCGCCGAGGAGCTGCCCGACGCCCGCGTCTACTGCGCGACGGGAATCGACCCAGACTTCATCGAGCGCGAGCGAATCGGGCAGGCCCACGCTGCGGTCTTCGCCATGCGCGAGGACTCGAAGAACCTCTATGCGGCCGCGCTGGCTCGGGTGCACGGCGTCACCTTCACGATCGGGATCGTCCACGAGCCGATCTCGATCGAGGTCTTCGAGCACGCGGGCATCGACGTCGCCGTAAACCCGCGCTCGGTGACCGCCGAGGAGATCGTCCGCTTCGCCCACGACCCGAGAATCCGCCAGCTCGCGATGCTCGAGGGCGATCGCTTCGAGATCCTGGACATCACCGTGCGGGCGGAGAGCAAGCTCGTTCGCATCCCCTTCAAGGAGCTGCCGATGACGGGCTCGCTCATCGGCGCGATCGTCCGGGACGGAACGGCGATCTTCCCGCATGGAGACGATCAGCTCGAGCCCGACGACCGGGCGATCATCTTCACGGAGTCTCGCCGCGTGGCTGAGGTCGAGAAGGCGCTCTAGCAGTGCGCTTCCCGCGCCCCAGAGCGCTCGGGGTAGACGTCGGGAGCGCCGTCAACCTCGTCGGCTCCGTTCTCAAGTACCTCGGCGTGGCGTTCCTCTTCCCGGCTGCGATCGCCGTGGCCGAGGACGAGCCCGTGTGGCCCTTCCTCGCGTCGGCGCTCATAACCAGCGGTTGCGGCCTCGCCCTCGAGCGCGGAACCCGCGGGAAGGAGCTCGTCGGGCCGCGCGAAGGGTTCCTGGTCGTCGCCCTGATCTGGCTCGCCCTCCCAGCTTTCGGGGCGCTCCCCTACCTGCTCGCTGACGAGCCGCAGCTGGCGCGGCCGGTCGACGCGTACTTCGAGGCGATGTCCGGCTTCACCGCCACGGGCGCGACGCTCCTCACCGACATCGAGGCCGTCGACGGCTCGCTGCTCATGTGGCGCCAGTTCACGCAGTGGCTCGGCGGCATGGGGATCATCGTGCTCGCGGTGGCGATCCTGCCCCGACTTCGCGTCGGGGGCCGTCAGCTGCTCCATTCGGAGCTCGCCGGCCCCACCGAGGTGGAGCGGCTCGCCGCGACGATCAGGGAGACGGCCCGGCGTCTCTGGGTTCTCTACCTCGCGCTGACCGTGGTCGCGATCGCAGTGTTCAGCCTCTACGGCTGGACCGGGGCCGACCAGGCCATGAACCTCTACCAGGCAACTGCGCACGCGTTCTCGACGCTCGCAATCGGGGGCTTCTCGACCCAGAACGAGTCCGTGGCCGCCTTCGCGGCGGTGACCCAGTGGACGATCGTCGTCTTTCTCGTGCTCGCCGGCGTCAACTTCCTGAGGCTGTATCTCGTCCTGGTCCGCGGCCAGGTTCGAGCGGTTGCACGCGACGACGAGTTCCGCCTCTACCTCGCCTTCCTGGCCACGGGCGCGGTGCTCCTCCTCCTGGAGCTGGTCGGGGGTGACCTGTTCGGCGGCGAGGAGGCCGTCCGAAACGCGGTCTTCCAGGCCGTCTCGATCATGACCACGGCCGGCTTCGCCACCGCCGACTACACGCAGTGGAGCGCGCTGGCCGAGTTGACGCTCCTCCTGCTCATGTTCCTGGGCGCCTCCGCGGGATCGACCGGCGGCTCGATCAAGGTGATCAGACACCTGCTCATGTTCAGGATCATCCGGCGGGAGCTCGAGCAGACCGTTCACCGCGAGGTCGTCATGCCGGTACGGCTGAACAAGGCGGTCGTGGAGGACCGGGCGCTCCGCGGGATCGTCGTATTCATCGTCCTCTACGTCGGCCTCTTCGCGCTGGGCGGCCTCGGGCTCGTGGTGGACGCGCGGCGCGCCGAGGTGGAGGTTCAGTCCTTCGAGGCTCTGGGTGCAGCCGCGGCCTGCCTCGGAAACGTCGGCCCCGGATTCGGGTTCGCGGGCCCGTTCGGCTCCTACGCGCCCTTCAGCGACCTGTCGACCGGCGTTCTCACCGGCCTCATGTGGCTCGGGCGCCTGGAGATCATCCCGGTCGCGGTGCTTCTGACCAGGGGCTACTGGCGCGCATGAAGGCCATGCCCTTCGCGCGGCCATGGCTCGGCGTGGAGGTCGGCGCTGCGCTCAATCTCGTCGGCGCGCTGCTTCGCTACCTCTCGCTGGCGTTCCTCTTCCCGGCGGTGCTCGCGCTCGGGTACTCGGAGCCCGTCTGGCCCTTCCTCGCCTCGTGGGCGATCGTCGTGGGAGTCGGCGCCGGGCTGGGAGGGCTGACCCAGGGCAAGGAGAAGGTCGGCGTGCGCGAAGGGTTCCTCGTCGTCGCGCTCACGTGGCTACTCGCGGCCGCGGCAGTCTCTTTGCCGTATCACCTCTCGGGCGAGGCTCAGCTCTCGCGTCCGCTGGACGCGTTCTTCGAGGCCATGTCGGGCATGACGACGACCGGATCGAGCGTCCTCACCGACGTAGCGGCGCTCGACCGCTCGCTGCTCATGTGGCGCCAGTTCAGCCAGTGGCTCGGCGGGATGGGGATCATCGTCCTGGCGCTCGCGGTGCTCCCACGCCTGCGTGTCGGGGGGCGACAGCTCATGGAGTCGGAGCTTCCCGGCCCCGAGCTGGACACGCTCGCGGCTTCGATCCGGGAGACGGCCAGGCGGCTCTGGGTCCTCTACGTGGCGCTGACCGGGATTCTCGTCCTCGTCCTGGCCGCGCTCGGCTGGTCCGGGGTGGACGAGCGGATGGGCCTCTACGAGGCGGTAGCGCACGCGTTCACGACGATGCCCACCGGAGGGTTCGGCACCGAGCCGCGCTCGATCGAGCCGTTCGCACCCGCCTCGCAGTGGGTGTTCGTTGTCTTCATGGCGCTCGCCGGCGTGAACTTCGCGCTCCTCTACCGCGCCTTCGTGCGTGCGAAGCCGGGCGCCCTCCTTCGCGACCAGGAGCTCCGCCTCTACGTCGGCCTGCTCGCGCTCGCCTCGCTTGCGGTCGTCGCCGTCGTCTGGGACGCCGGCCTCGAGGAGGGCGAGGCGGCGCTGCGGAACGGCGTCTTCCAAGTCGTTTCGATCATGACAACGACGGGGTACGCGAGCACCGACTTCAACGAGTGGCTCGCCGTCGCCCCCGCAGCGGGCCTGCTGCTCGTGGCGCTGATGTTCCCCGGAGGCTCCGCGGGCTCCACAGCCGGGTCGATCAAGGTGGTTCGCCACCTCGTCATCGGGAAGGTGCTGCGCCGCGAGCTCGATCAGACCGTGCACCCGGAGTACGTCGCGCCGGTGCGCTTGAACCGCGTTGCCGTGGACGAGCGCACCGTTCGCGCTGTGATCGCGTTCGTGCTCCTCTACGTGGGCATCTTCGTCATGGGCGCCGTGCTGCTCTTGCTCGACGCGCACCGCGTCGACCTCGCGCTCTCGCCGTTCGACGCAGTCGCCGCATCCGCCACGACCCTCGGCAACGTCGGCCCCGCCTTTGGCTTTGCCGGGCCGATGGGATCGTTCGAGCCCTTCAGCGATGTGTCGAAAGGAATCATGATCGCGCTCATGTGGATCGGTCGCCTGGAGATCGTGCCTGTGGTCGCGCTGGTTACGAGGGCATATTGGCGCGCCTGACCCGTTGGCTCAGGTCGCGCCACCCGGCGCAGCTGATCGTCTTCGCCTTCGCCGCGGGTGTCCTGGTCGGCGCGGTGCTCCTTCTCCTCCCGATCGCAACCGCGGGAACCGAGAGGGCGTCGGTCACGACCGCGCTCTTCACGTCGACATCAGCGCTCTGCGTCACGGGGCTGGTGGTCGTGGACACGCCGACGTACTGGTCGAGCTTCGGGCAGGTCGTCATCCTCGGGCTCATCCAGGTCGGCGGGATTGGGATCATGACCCTCGCTTCGCTCCTCGCCCTCCTCGTCGCGCGCCGTCTAGGGCTGCGCACGCGTCTGATCGCCCAAGCGGAGACAGCGGCGCCGCAGCTCCAGGACGTGCGTAGGCTCGTCTTCGGCGTGGTCCTGCTCTCGCTCTGCTTCGAGGCGGCCGCTGCGCTCCTGCTCACGCTGCGCTTCTCGCTCACGTACGACATGTCGTTCGGCTCGGCTGTCTGGCACGGTGTCTTCCACGCCGTCTCGGCGTTCAACAACGCGGGCTTCGCGCTCTGGAGCGACAGCCTGGTGCAGTTCGTGACGGACGGCTGGATCACGCTGACCGTGGCGGGGGCGATCCTCGCCGGCGGCCTTGGCTTTCCCGTCTGGATCGAGCTGCGCCGCCGAATCCTGAGCCCTCGCTTCTGGACGCTCCACACTAAGCTCACGCTGGTGATGACCGCCGCGCTGCTCGGGCTCGGCTTTGTCGCTGTCGCAGCCTTCGAGTGGTCGAATGCGGCGACGCTCGGGCCGCTCGACACGGGTGGCAAGGTGCTGGCGGCGTTCTTCCAGAGCGTCACGCCGCGAACCGCGGGCTTCAACACCATCGACTACGGGAGCGTGGAGGAGGAGACGCTCTTGGTCACAGACATCCTCATGTTCCTCGGCGGCGGGAGCGCCTCGACGGCGGGTGGGATCAAGGTGACGACGTTCGCCCTCCTCTTCCTCATGGTCTGGTCTGAGGTGCGCGGTGACCCGAACGTCACCGCGTTCTCCCGCCGCGTGCCCGCCCAGGCGCAGCGTCAGGCGTTCAGCGTCGCCTTCATTGCAACGATCGCCGTCGCAGCGGGAACGCTGGCGTTGATGAGCGTCAGCGACAGTCCGTTCCGCGACGTGCTTTTCGAAGCCGTCTCTGCCTTCGGCACGGTGGGGCTCTCGACCGGCATCACGGCGGAGTGGGGCGAGTTCGGCCGCATCGTGCTCATCGTGCTCATGTTCCTGGGGCGGACCGGGCCGTATACGCTCGCAGTTGCCCTAGCGCTGCGTGAGCGCAAGCGGCTTTATCGGTTCCCCGAGGAACGACCACTGATCGGCTGAGCATTGGCTGCCAAGGAGTTCATGGTCATCGGACTGGGCCGCTTCGGCGGCGGGCTCGCGGAGACCCTCGTCGGCATGGGCCACGAAGTGCTGGGCGTCGACGCTGATCCGAGGCTCGTGCAGGAGTTCTCGGGAGTGCTCACACACGTCGTCGAGGCCGACTCGACGGACGAGCGGGCGATGCGCCAGCTCGGCGTGGACGAATTCGAGACCGCCGTCGTCGCCATCGGCACCGAGGTCGAGGCGAGCATTCTCACGACGTCCGTGCTTGCAGACCTCGGCGTGCCCCGGATCGTGGCCAAGGCGGTGACGGAGGCCCACGGCCGCATCCTCGAGCGCGTCGGCGCGCACCGCGTCGTCTTCCCGGAGCGGGACATGGGCATCCGCGTGGGCCACAGTCTCGCCGGCGCCATCATCGACTACTTCGAGCTCGACCCGGGCTTCGCCATCGTCGAGACGAGGGCGCCGCGCGAGCTCGTCGGTAAGACGCTCGCCGCCGCCGAGGTGCGCAAGCGCTACGGCATCACCGTGGTCTGCGTCAAGCCCGAGGGCGGCTCGTTCACCTACGCGACACCCGAAACGGTCGTCAACGAGGGGGACATCCTCGTCGTCGCGGGCGAGAAGCGCCGCGCCGAAGCCTTCGGCGAGCTGCGCTCCTAGTAACCGAGTGTTACTTGGGAGGGAGCGCGCGCTGGAGCACCGCGCGTGCCTGGGCGAGGGCGGCGGGCGAGATCTGGTGGGCGACCGGGTCTTCGCGGTAGGCGACCTCGAAGCCCGCCGCGTCCAGGCGGTCGCGGGCCTCGCGGCCGAACTCGACGCCGATCACGGGGTCGTAGGTTCCGTGCGAGATCGAGACCGGCAGGCCGGCGCGCCCATCGAGGGCGAGCTCGAACCCGTCCACGGTGGGGATGAATCCGCTCATGGCGAGGATGCCCGCCGGACGTGGCCGTGAGGCGCCGAGCCCGAGCGCGTAGGACATCACCGTTCCCTGCGAGAAGCCTCCGAGCACGGTTCGTTCGGGCGCGATGCCGGCTTCGTCGAGCGCCGAGTCCAGCCATTCCGAGGCCTCGGCGAAGGTGGGGAGGAAGGTATCCGGGTCGGGAAAGCCGATCTCCTTCACCGCGTACCAGTGGGCGCCGCCGGGCGGGAGCGAGAGCGGGCCGCGCGGCGCGAGCCCGAGGAGGCGCTGCTGGGGGTCGAGCAGGTCGAGCATGGGCGCGAGGTCGAGCTCGTCGGCGCCGCGGCCGTGCAGGAGCACGAGCGCGCCGGCAGGGTCTCCGGCCGCAGGACGGGTGCGATGGACGATCGGGCTCACGCCCTGAGCCTAATGACGTCAGGCAGGTGTCCGGCGGTCGAGCACGCGCTGGAGCTTTCCGCCCTCGGAACGCGGAACCGTGCCCGGCGCGCGGAGCGTGACGGCGAACGAGCAGCCGATGCTCTCGCGCAGGCGGTGCTCGGCCTGGCTCCTGAGCGTGTCGTTGCCGACGAGGCTCCCGTCGACCTCGACCTCCACCTCGACTTCGTCCAGCGTGCCCGACCGCGTCACGACGATCCGATCGTTGGGCGTCAGCTCCGGGACCTGCAGGAGCGCGGCCTCGACCTGCGTCGGGTAGACGTTGACGCCCCGGATGACGAGCATGTCGTCGGCGCTGCCTGTGATCAGGCTCATGCGCACGAGCGTCCGGCCGCACGAGCACGGGGTCGAGGTCAGGCTGGTGATGTCGCCGGTCCAGTAGCGGATGAGCGGCAACGCCTCCTTCGTGAGCGTGGTGAAGACGAGGACGCCCTGCTCACCTTCGGGCAGGGCTCGCCGGACGCGGGGTCGACGATCTCCGGGAAGAAGTGATCCTCGTTGACATGGGAGCCCGCGCGCTCCTCGACGCACTCGCACGAGACCCCGGGGCCGATCACCTCGGAGAGGCCGAAGATGTTGCTGCTGCGCACGCCGAGGCCGGCGTCGATCACGCGCCGCATCGCCTCGGTCCGGGCTCGGCGCCGAGCACCGCGTAGCGGAGGCTGATCTCCTCCGGGTCGACGCCGCTCTCGGCAAAGGCCTGCGCGAGCGTCAGCGCGTAGCTCGGCGTGCACGAGATCATGTCGGGCCTGAAGTCGGCGATGAGCATCAGCTGCCGCTCGGTCAGGCCGCCGGAGACGGGAACGACGGTCATCCCCAGGCGCTCACCGCCGTAGTGGAGGCCGAGGCCGCCGGTGAAGAGGCCGTAACCGTAGGCGTTGTGGAGCATCATTCCGGGCTCCGCGCCGGCCATCGCCAGCGAGCGGGCGTTCACCCGGGCGAAGAGATCCACGTCGCCGGCGGTGTAGCCGACGACCGTGAGCTTTCCGGTCGTCCCCGAGGAGGCATGAACGCGGGCGGTCTGCTCCCGCGGGACGGCGAAGAGGCCGAAAGGATAGGTAGCCCGCAGGTCGTCTTTGCGGGTGAAGGGCAGACGATGCAGGTCGTCGAGCGAGGTGAGGTCGCCCGGGTCGACGCCGGCCAGGCGCTCGCGGTAGAGGGGAACGCGCTCTTTGACGTACGCTAGCAGCGCGCGCAGGCGCTCTGTCTGGAGGGCCCGCATCTCCTCCCGAGGCATCGCCTCCAGCTCGGGCTCGAAGATCACCCGCGCATTCTGGGTGATCGGGCGCGGCCCATGCGCGAGGCGCGAGCCTAGTCGTCCTCGGGGTCTTCCTGCTTCTCCTCGCGCTGCTCGGTCTTCTCGGCGGTTCGTTCCTCGGCCTGGGCCTCGCGCTGCTCGGTCTTCTCGGCGACGGGCTCCTCAGCCTTCTCGGTCTCGCGCTTTTCCGCCTTCTCCTGACGCTTCTGCTCCTTCTCGGCGGCGCGCTCCTCGCGCTGCTCGGCCTTTTCTTCGCGCTTTTGCTCTTTCTCGGCCCAGCGCTCCTCGCGCTGTTCCGCCTTCTCTTGGCGCTTCTGTTCTTTCTCGGCCAAGCGTTGCTCGCGGTATTCATCCCGCCGCTGCTGCTTCTCGGCCTTCCGGTCGTCATGGTCCGGCTTCCCGCCCGTCGGCGGCTTGCCGGGCTTCGAAGGCTCGTGCGGAGGCTTGGGTGGCTTCGGCGGCTTGGGCGGTTCGGGCGGTTCGGGCGGCTCAGGCGGGACCGGGGATGTAGGCGGCTCTGGAGTTTCTCCGCCGCCGCCGGGCCGTCCTGGAATCGAGCCGCCGCCTCCGGGCCGACCGGGATCGGAGCCGCCGGGCCCGTCGCCGTTGCCGTCGCCACCGCCGGAGCCGGAGCCGGAGCCGGAGCCGGAGCCGGAGCTTGACGTCCCGGGGCCAGCGGAGCCTCCACCCGAGGAGGTGTTGGAGACGGGCGTCGCCGTTACTGTCGGGGTGGTCGCCGACGCTGCCTCGACCGTCTCCTCCGGTGCTGGAGCAGGGGACGGCTC
>JBOHAB010000047.1:0-14615 GCA_050697655.1 Gaiellaceae bacterium | reverse complement strand
CGCGCGAGATCCCGTAGGGCGCGACCCCGGTGGCGAGAAGCTCGTCGCGGCGGCCGTTCAGCTCGGAGAGCTCGTTCGTGCAGGTCGAGCTCCAATCGAATAAGTAGGAAAGGAGCAGGTAGTGAGACTCGGACGCCAGCTCGCGCAGCCCGACGGTCTCGGAGGTCGAGCGCCAGACCTGGACGTCCGGGATCGCGTCGCCGATCTCGCTCACGCCGCCACCGCCACTCCGGCTTCGGTCGCGTCGGCGATCTCTCGCGTCACCTCGACGATGTCCCGGTTGGCGTTGAAGATCCGCAGCTGACGGTCGGAGCCGTTGCCACGGGAGAGAATGTCGCGGATTCCCTCGAGCTCGCGGTCCGAGCCGAGCTCCCGAGCGTGGGGCTCGATGTCGCGGAGCGCTCGGCGAATGAGCTGGGCGATCGGAACGCGGTTTCGACGCCCGGTGGCAAGGTCCATGACGGGCGCCTCGAGGCCGTAGCGCGCGCCGAGCCACTTGTTCTCGGTAATGAGGATCCGGTGGTAGGACGGCAGCTCCTTGCCCGCGTCGTACAGCTCGGAGTAGTGCTTGACGAGGCCTTGGACGTAGGCGGAGATCGCTACCGTCTCCTCGACGCGCGTGGTCGCGTCCATCACCCGCACCTCGATCGTCCCGAAGCGCGGGTGCGGACGCACGTCCCACCAGATGTGGGTGTAGTCGGCAATGCAGCCCGTCTTCTCGAGCTGGCCGACGACCTCGGCGTAGTCGTCATAGCCCTTGAACCGCGGCGGCGGGCCGGAGCGCGGGAAGGCCGCGAAGACCATCTGCCTGCTGGACGAGAGCCCGGTCGGCTCGCCGCGCCAGAACGGGGAGCTCGCGGACAGCGCCAGCAGCTCGCTTAGGTGGACGAGGAGAGCGCTGATCACGTGGATCGCCTTGTCCGCGTCGTCGACGGCCACGTGGATGTGGCAGCCGAAGATCAGCTCGCGCCGGGCAACGTACTGAAGCTGGTCGACGAGGTTCCGGTAGCGGTCGCGCGCCGTGATTCGCTGGCGCTCGAAGAGGCTGAACGGGTGCGTTCCCGCCGAGCCGACCCGTAGGTCATGTGTCCGCGCGGCCTGCGTCACGTGCCCGCGGAGCTTCCGCAGCTCGCCTTCGATGGCGCCCGCCGTCTTGCAGACCGGCGTCGAGATCTCGAGCACCGACTGCATCAGCTCGGGCCCTACCCGCTCGTCGAACTCGCCGTCCATCGCCGCGGTCAGGACGGTGTCCACGTGCTGGACGAGGTCGAACGTGTCCGGGTCGAGGAGCATGTACTCCTCCTCGACGCCGAGCGTGAACGGCTCCGACGTGCCGAAGCGATGGTCGAGGACGGACCCACCCTCGGCGAAGCCCTTGCCTGTGATCGAGGCGGGGTAGATCTGCTTCATGGAGGCTCGAACTCTACTCCGACGCTGTTCCGGGAGAGGGAAGAAAACCGCGCCGCGAGCCGTCTCGTTGAAGGACAGCCTCGGCGGTGTGGAAGGAGGGAGGATGCGACGCAAATACAGGGCCCGGCTCCGCAGGCGGCTGACGCTCGGCCCGCTCGTCGCTCTTTCCGCCCTGGATATCGGCGAGGCTGCCACAGGCTCCCGGCGCCCGACGCCTCCCCCCGGCGTCGACCCGACGCAGGCGCCGGCCGGCCCGGACGGGGTCATCAGGCCGTCCCCGCCCGTGGCCTGGACCGCGCGTTCGGCGCGGTTCGAGAGCACCGCGGCGGTCGCCTGACGGCCGCCGAATGACGGGCGGGCCCTCCGGGGCCCGCCTGGCTTTGCGAGGATGGAGCCGTGTGGCGTGCGGCGCTACTCGTCTTTCTCGTTCTCCTCGCAGCCTGTGGCGGCGAGGAGTCGAGCGCGCCGACCACCACCGTCTCGGGACCCGAGGCCACCTCGACCGAGGCGCCTCCGACGACGAGCGAGCCGGAGGAGAGCGGGCCCCTGGTCCGGATCGAGGCCGCCGGGGGCGAGGTCGTCGTGCCCGTCGAGATCGCCGACAGCCCGGAAGAGCGCCAGGTTGGGCTGATGAACCGCGAGTCGCTTCCCGAGGACGCCGGGATGATCTTCCTCTTCGAGGAAGACGAAACCGGCGGCTTCTGGATGAAGGACACGCTCATCCCGCTCTCCATCGCCTTCGTCGCCGCCGACGGGACGATCGTGCGCATCCTCGACATGGAGCCGTGCGAGGCCGACCCGTGCGACGTCTACGAGCCCGGGGTCTTCTACCTGAGCGCGCTAGAGGTCAACCAGGGCGCCTTCTCGCGCTGGGGCGTCCAGGAAGGCGACCGCCTGACGCTCGAGAGCTAGCTCGTGACGACGGCCTCGGCTTCGATCTCGAGGAGCCAGCGGGGATCGAGGAGCGCCGCGACGACCACCGTCGTGTTCGCGGGTCGGACGGCCGAGAATGCCTCACCATGCGCCTTGGCGAAACCGTCGAAGGCAGACGCGTCGGTGAGGTAGACGCGCGTGCGCACGACGTCCGCCAGCGAAGCGCCCGCCTCGGTGAGCGCGTCGCCGACGATCTCGAGGCACCGCTTCGCCTGGCCGTAGGCGTCGGCGGGCGGATCGGAGCCGTCGGCCATGATCGGTGCCGACCCCGCCACGAACACCCGGTCGCCCACGCGCACGGCCCGGGAGTAGCCGACGATCGGCTCGTAGTGAGAGCCGGAGGAGACGATCTGGCGCTCCACGTCGCCGACTAGTATCGCCGACCGTGAAGGCGCTTGAGCAGATCGACTCGTGGCCGGCGCCGACCGCCGCGGTGGCGGTGGTCACGCCGGACGGCGTGGCCGGCGAGCGGGGCGCCGCGGACGTCGTTCTCCGCTGGGCCTCGGTCACGAAGCTCCTGACGGCGTATGCAGCCCTCATCGCCGCGGAGGAAGGCGTCCTCGACCTCGACGAGCCCGCGGGGCCACCGGGCGCGACTGTGCGCCACCTCCTCGCGCATGCCTCGGGGCTCCCCTTCGAAGGCGATGTGCCGATCGCTCGGCCAGGCGAGCGCCGCATCTACTCGAACACGGGCTTCGACCTCCTCGGCGAGCGGCTGGGTGAGCGCGCGGAGATGCCCTTCGCCGACTACCTGCCGGCGGCGGTCCTCGACCCGCTCGGGCTCGACGGGGCCGAGCTGCGCGGACGCCCGTCGGAGGGGATCTGGGGAACGCTTGCCGACCTGAGCGCCTTCGCCCGCGAGCTGCTCGCGCCGACCCTCGTCGCGCCGGAGACACTTGCGGAGGCGACCGCGATCGCCTTTCCGGGGCTCGTCGGCGTCCTCCCGGGCCTCGGTCGCCAGGAGCCGAACGACTGGGGCCTCGGCTTCGAGCTCAAGGACGCCAAGCGCCCGCACTGGACGGGCACGTCCAACTCGCCGCGCACGTTCGGCCACTTCGGCGGCGCCGGCACGTTCCTCTGGGTCGACCCGGATGCCCGCGCCGCCTGCGCGTGCCTCACCGATCTCGAGTTCGACGAGTGGGCTCTCGCCGGCTGGCCGCCGCTCGCGGACGCAGTGCTAGCCGAGCTCGGCCGCGCCTGAGCCGGCTGGCGGCTGTCCCCGGCGGCCACGGCCGGGGCCTGTCCCCGAGGGCATGGCGCCGCGGGCCGCCAAACGCCCCACATGGTGTGGAGAGAGACACGGAGCCCGGCACCGCAATCGCGCCGGCTGATCGGCGGTGAGGACCACAGCGCGTCCCGCGTGGCCGCGGCCGGGGCCTGTTCCCTGGGCGTGGCTAGGAAGGCCACGCCCAGGGGTCTGACCCCTGAAGCGACGCTAGGCGTCCCGGTCTACGATTTCCTCGTAGGCCGAGGAGTCGCAGCTCGCGACCGCGGACGGTGTCATCGCCCGCACGCGGCCGGTGGCGCGGTCTCCCGGGTGGAGGACTCCGGTTGAGCCGCTGACAAGGCCGGAGAGCACGACGGCGAACTGCTCGCCGACGTCGAGTTCCTCTCCGGGCGCGAGCTCGTGCCGTTCGAGCGCACGCGCGAGCTTCGTGAGGGTCTCTCCCGGAAGGACGGAGAGCTCCGCGACGCGGGCCAGCTCGTGAACCGTCGCGGCCTGGTGCCTCATGCGCTCGGCGCGGGAGCTGCCATAGTGGCTCGATCCTATGGCAACCTCCGAGCAGCTCGCCCAATGGCGCGCGTGCCCGCGCTGCCTGACCCCGCTCGAGCGCGCGGAGCGGTCCGTCCGCTGCCCCAAATGCGGGCTCGAGGAGTACGGAAACCCGGCGCCGACCGTGAGCGCGCTCGTTCGCGCCGACGACGGCCGCATCCTCCTCGCCCGCCGGGCCTTCGAGCCGGGAGCCGGTCGCTGGGACCTGCTCGGCGGTTTCATGGACGAGGGCGAGGAGCCGCTCGAGGCGCTCCGCCGCGAGCTCCTGGAGGAGACGGGGCTCGAGGTCAAGACCGGCGAGTTCCTCGGAGGGATCCCCGACCGCTACGGGGAGGACGGACCCTGGACCGTCAACTTCTACTGGGCCGCGCGGCTCGGCCCAGGGGAGCTCCGGCCCGCGGACGACGTCGCCGAGCTCGCCTGGTTCCCGGCCGACGCCCTGCCGCCCAGGAGCGAGTTCGCGTTCGCCAACACGCTCGAGCTGCTCGAGCGAGTCGGCGTGGACTTCGAGGCCTAGGCCCTGGGTCGCCTGGAAGTACTCAGGCCTCTTCGGCGAGGCCGAGGGACCGCTCGAGCATCCGCTTCGGCTGAGCACCGACGGCGGCTGCAGTCGGCTCGCCGCCTTTGAAGAGGAGGATCGTGGGGATCGAGAGGATCCCGTAGCGCTGTTGAAGCTCGGGCTCCTCGTCGACGTTCACCTTGACGACGCGCAGGTCGTCACCGCGTTCCTCGGCGATCTGCTCGAGGATGGGCGAGACGGCGCGGCAGGGGCCGCACCACTCCGCCCAGAAGTCGACGATCACCGGGGTCTCGCTTGCGAGCACCTCGGTGTCGAACTGAGAGGTCGTGATCGTTTCTGTCATAACCCTCCAAACGTAGACTGAGCGCCAGATGTTCCGCCCGCTGACGCGCGTGCCGGATCACCCGGCGATCGAGCTCGAGATCCTCGAGTGGTGGGAGGAGCATGGCACCTTCGACCGGCTCCGAGAGCAGAACCGCAGCGGCCCGATCTGGAGCTTCGTCGACGGCCCGGTGACGGCGAACAGAATGGCTCTCGGGGTCCACACCGCCTGGGGACGCACGCTCAAGGACGTCTTCCAGCGCTACAAGGCGCTTCGGGGCTACCACCAGCGCTACCAGAACGGGTTCGACTGCCAGGGCCTCTGGATCGAGGTGGGCGTCGAGCGCCAGCTCGGGCTCAACTCGAAGCGCGAGATCGAGGATTACGGCCTCGCCGAGTTCGCGAGGCGCTGCCGGGAGGTCGTCGTGCAGTCGTCCCGAGCCTTGACCGAGGGCTCGATCCGGCTCGGTCAATGGATGGACTGGGGGCGCGACTACTTCACGTTCAGCGACGCGAACATCGAGTACATCTGGCGGTTTCTGGAGCACGTGCGCGACCGAGGTTGGCTCTATCTCGGCCACCGTTCGACGGAGTGGTGCCCGCGCTGCGGTACCTCGCTCTCGCAGCACGAGCTCACGCAGGCCGGGGTGTACCAGGAGCGCAGCGACCCGTCGCTGTACGTCCGCTTCCCGCTGCTCGAGCGACCCGAAGAGTCACTCGTCGTCTGGACGACGACGCCCTGGACGTTGCCGGCGAACATCGCCGCTGCGGTCAAGCCCGATGCCGAGTACGGGCGGCGCGAGAATGGCGAGTGGGTCGCCACCGCCAGGTACCCGGGCGAGCCGTTCGACCGCCGCGCGCTCGGAGAGGAGCTCGTAGGCCTTCGCTACCGCGGTCCGTTCGACGATCTCGGCCCCGGCGGCGAGGTCGACCACCGGGTCATTCCCTGGGACGAGGTGTCGCTAGAGGAGGGCACGGGCATCGTCCATATCGCGACGGGTGCCGGTCAGGAGGACTTCGAGCTAGGCCGCCTGCACGACCTGCCGGTGCTCTCCCCGGTCGACGAGGCCGGCCGCTTCTACGACTCCTACGGCTGGCTGCACGGCCTCTCGACGAGCGAGGCGGCAGATCAGATCGTCGGTCGCCTGGCGGAGCAGGGCTACCTGCTCGAGGCGGGTGTCTACCTCCACCGGTATCCGCACTGCTGGCGCTGCGACACGCCGCTCATCTGGCGCGTGACCGACGACTGGCTGATCGCAGTCGACGATGTTCGCCAACGCCTCCTCGACGCGAACGCGACCGTCGAGTGGACGCCCGCCTACATGGGCAAGCGAATGGACGACTGGCTCCGCAACATGGGCGACTGGAACATCTCGCGCCGGCGGTACTACGGACTGCCGCTGCCGTTCTATCCGTGCGGGTGCGGCCACCTGAACGTGATCGGCTCGAGAGCAGAGCTCGAGGAGCGCGCACTTGGTGGGCTCGAGCAGCTCGAGGAGCTGCGCCGTCCCTGGATCGATGCGGTGCCGATCCGTTGCGCGGAGTGCGGTCAGCGCGTGGAGCGGATCAAGGAGGTCGGGGACGTTTGGCTCGACGCCGGGATCGTCCCGTTCTCAACGCTGGGGTGGGAGAACCCCGAGTATTTGCCGCAGGGCTACGCGACGGGCGCGGCAGAGGGCTTGACGACCGCCGACCTGCCCGACCACGCCTACTGGGAGCGCTGGTTCCCCGCCGACTGGGTTTCGGAGATGCGGGAGCAGATCCGCCTCTGGTTCTACTCCCAGCTCTTCATGTCAGTCGTGCTCACGGGCCGGGCGCCGTTCCGCAAGGTGCTCGGCTACGAGAAGATGCTCGACGAGAAGGGCCGCGAGATGCACAGCTCGTGGGGGAACACGATCGATGCGCCGGATGCGTTCGCGCGCATCGGCGCCGACGTGATGCGCTGGCAGTTCTGTGCCCAGCCGCCCGATCGCAACCTCCTGTTCGGCTACGGCCCGGCGCAGGAGATCAAGAGGAAGCTCCTCACGCTCTGGAACTCCGTCCGCTTCCTCATCGACTACGGGAACATCGAGGGCTTCACGCCGGATTACGCCGACCTGGCGGCAGCGTCGCTCGGCGACGGCTCCCGGCCGCTCGACCGCTGGCTCGTCGCCCGGACGGAGCAGTACGTCGGCGAGGCGACGCAGGCTCTCGAGGACCAGCTCACGTACCGGTTGATCGAGAGCTTCGAAGCGTTCGTCGACGACCTCTCCAACTGGTACATCCGCCGTTCGCGCAGGCGGTTCTGGGACGGGGAGGAGGCCGCGCTCAGGGTGCTCTGGTACGCCCTCGTCCAAGGCGTCCGCGGGATCGCCCCGGTGATGCCGTTCCTGGCCGAGCACCTGTGGCAGGCTCTCGTCGCCGACGCCTGCGAAGGCGCCCCGGCGAGCGTCCACCTCGCCGGGTGGCCCGAGGCCGGCGAGCCGGACGCGACGCTCCTCGACGAGGTCCGGGAGGTGCGGGCAATCGTCGCCCTGGGCTACCGGGCGCGCGACGCGGCAGGCATGAAGCTCCGCCAGCCGCTGCGGTCGCTCCTCGTCGAAGGCGCCTCTCTGGCGGTCGACCACGGTGACGAAATCGCCGAGGAGCTGCGCGTGAAGTCGGTCGCCTTCGAGCCGCTCGCCGTCGCCGGCGTCCGGGCCAAGCCGAACCTGAAGCTCCTCGGCCCCAAGCTCGGCGGCCGTCTCCCGGCGATCCGGACGGCGCTTGCCGAAGGCCGCTTCGAGCAGCTGGACGGCGGCCGCGTCCGGGTCGAGGGCCACGAGCTGAAGCCCGACGAGGTCTTCGTCGAGCGCGCGGCTCCCGAGGGGTGGACGCTTGCCGAGGAGGGCCACCTCGCCGTCGCGCTCGACATTCGCCTCGACCCCGAGCTCGAGCTCGAGGGCCGCGTCTACGACCTCGTGCACGCCGTCAACACGATGCGCAAGGAGCAGGGGCTCGCGATCACCGACCGCATCGTCCTCACGCTCCCAGACGGCGGCGACCTCGACCGTTTCCTCGACTGGGTCAAGTCGGAGACGCTCGCCGTCGAGATCGAGCACGGCTCTGAGCTCGCGGTGCGCAAGGCCTAGAGCGCCTTTCACGCTCATACGCTTTATAAATCATAGGAGTACGACTTTCAAAGATAGGCCGGTCGGCCTATTGGAACCTGCCGGGTTCGGCGTTAGCGTGGCTCTACTGGGCGATGCGAACCGCGGTGTGTCCCTGGCCATGTATCCGCGGTGAGCAATCTGGGAAGGCCCGCCGCGCTTCCCCCCGAGCGGCGGGCTTTCCTGATTCTGGTAGGCGTCGATGACGGTCGGGCGCGCCCGGCTTATGATCACGGATGGGCGGGGACCGTCTGCTGATGCTCCTTCACGCTGTTTCGCTTCTGACCCTGGCCGGGCTCTACGGCCTCGTTTCGGTTCTCCTGGGCGTCTCGCTCCTGCGCGAGCGGCGCGCGTCGGCGCTCGGAATCGGCATCTGGCTGCTCGTGACCGTGGTCGCCGTGCTCGCGGCGCTCGCCGGGGCCCTCGCCCTCGCGGGTAACGACTCCCTCGCCGACCAGCCCTCGTGGCTCGTCCTCGGCGGTGCCGCGGCAGTCGCCGTCCCCGGCGTCATGCTGCTCGCGCGCGGCCACGAGCGCGCGCTCCTCGTCACCGCCCGCCGGCGGGTTCGCGAGGCGGAGGAGATCGCCACCGAGCGCGGTCGCGAAGCCGCGGCGATCTCGCGGCTCTCGACCGCCCTCTCACGCGCTCAGACGAGCGAGGAGGCGACGGCTTCGCTGTTCGACGAGGTGGAGGCGCTGCTCGCCCCCGATGCCCTGCTGCTCGCCCGGGTCGACGAGGAGCACCGAACCGCCACCGGCTTCGCCGCGCGCGGGATCGACGAGGACTGGTGGCGAGGCGTCGCGCTCGACCTGGACGAGGACACGGGGGCGATCGTCTCGGTCGTTCGCGGAGGCACTCCCATCTCGGTCGACGACGTCGCCTCCTCGTCGAACGTGAACCGCGCGCTCGCCGACGCCGTGGAGGCGAAAAGCGCCGCGTTCGTCCCGCTGGTCTCGGAAGGAGACGTCGTCGGCGTGCTCGTGGCGGCAACGCGAACTGCCCGCCGGAGCTTCACTCCCGCCGAGCTCGATCTCGTGCAAGGACTGGCCGGCGAGGCGGCTCTCGCGCTCGGTCGAACGCAGTCGAACGAGGCGCTGCGGGTCGCCCTCGAGCGAGAACGACTGATTGCGGAGATCGGCCTGCGGGTCCGCTCCGAGCTCGACCTCGGCACCGTCCTCCAGGTTGCCGTCGAGGAGACGGCGAAGGCTGTCGGCGTCTCCCGCTCCTTCGTGAGGCTCGGTGAGCTCGGCGAGCCCATGCCGATGCTCGCCGAATGGAACGCGCCGGGCGTCGAGCCGGTGGGGGAGACGGCGCCCGAGCTCCCGGTGCAGAACCTCGCTGTGCGCGAGCGGCGCACCGTCGCGGTCGACGACGTCGAGACAATCCCCGAGCTCGCCGATGCCCTCGTGGGCGACCGAACGGCACTGGTCGAGTTGGGCACACGGAGCGCGCTCGCAACGCCCATCGTCGTCTTCGACACGGTCATCGGCGTCTTCGGCCTCCACCGAGCGGAGGCGAAGCGGTGGCTCCCCGGGGAAATCGCGCTTGCCGAGGCGGTCGCCAGGGAGCTCGGGCTCGCCATCCACACGGCGCGTCTCCTCGGCGAGAACGAGGAGCGGCTCCGGCGCCAGGAGACGCTGATCGAGGCCGCGCAGGTCCTCACCAGCGACCTCCGCTTCGAGTCGGTGATACGGCGGCTCGTCGAGGAGGTAGTCGCCCTCACCGGCGCCGACGCCGCCGATTGCTGGATCCTCGAGCCCGAGCGCGGGCTCCTCCGCTGTCGCGCGGTCGTCGGCGTCGCCGAGTGGAACGTGGGCCGACAGATTCCTCCCGAGGGCACGATCGGGCGCGCGCTCAAGACCGGCGCGAGCATCCTGACCCACGACTTCGCCGCCACCGAGGAACCGCCTCCGAGCCCGCCCTACGCGGTCTTCAACGACGTCATGTGCACGCCGATCACCTGGCTCGGAGAAGCGCGCGGCATCCTCGGCGTCTGCGCGCGCGAGCGCGGCAAGTTCGACGAGGGCGACGTCGAGGTCGTCGAGGCGTTCGCGCGCTTCGCTTCGCTCGCGCTCCACAACGCCGAGAGCTTCGAGGAGCGCGAGCGCCAGGCGCAGGTGCAGCGCGGCTTCTACCGGATCGCCGAAGTCCTCGGCTCGACCCTCTCGCTTGCGGAAACCTTGGACGCGCTCGCACAGGCAGCGTGCGACGCCCTCGGCGGAGACGCTGCCCTCGTGCTCGAGCTTCAGGAAGACTCCGCGTCCCTCGCAGGCACGCACGAGCTCCCGGCCTCGCTCCAGGCATTCACGGACGCGGACGGGGGCGACGCCCTGCGGCCGGTCTCCGAGCCGACGGCCGTAGAGCAGATCCTCGTCTCGCCCGAGCTTGCCGCTGACGAGCGGTTCGACGCCTCTCTGCGGGAACAGCTCGTCGCCGAGGGTTACGGCTCGCTCCTCTGCGCCCCGGTCGCCGGCGTACACGATCAGGCTTACGTGGTCGTCGTCCTCTTCCGAGGCAGCAGGGACTTCGCCGACCAAGACGTGCGTCTCACGGAGCATCTGAGCGGCGCAGCGCGCGGGGCGCTCGAGCGCAGCGAGCTGTTCGAAGGCGAGCGCCGCGCGCGGACGTTCTCGCAGCACCTCGCGCGGGCCGGCGCTCTGCTCGCGACCAGCCTGGATCCGATCATGGTGCTCGAAGAGGTGGCGCGCGAGGCCCCGGGCCTCCTCTCGGCCGACGCCGCCGTCATCCGCCTGCTCGAGAACGACACCCTCGTCGTGCGCGCGGCAGCAGGGCCAGGAACGGAGCGGCTTCCGGGAACCTCGGCGACCTCCGAGGCGGGAATCTCGGGTGCGGTCGCGCAATCCCGGGCGCCCGTCCCCGTCAGGGACGCGAGCGGACACCCCCGGCTCGCCCGAGGCGATCCCCTGCTCGAGCGGGACGTGGCCGCGTGCGTCGCCGTGCCGCTGGTCGGGCACGGAGCGGGGCTCCACGGGGTCCTCGCTGTCTACTCGCAGTCGCCGCGGGCATGGCGCGATGACGAGGTGCAGACGCTCTCGGCGCTTGCCGCGAGCGCCTCTGCCTCCGTGGCCAACGCCGAGCTCTATCAGCGCGTCGCCGAGGAGAAGGAGCGGAGCGGAGCGATTCTGGCCAACATCGCCGACGGCATCGTCGCGGTGGACCGCGACGACCGGATCGTCCTCTGGAACGCGATGGCGGAGCAGATCACCGGCGTCCCCGCGTCCGAGGCGCTCGGGCGGCTCGTCCCGGACGTGCTGCAACGGGAGCTATCGGCCGGGGGATCCGACGGCGCCGGCGAGCGCACTGTCGCGATTCGCCGCGACGGCAACGAGGTCTGGCTCGCCCTCAGCGAAGCCGTCATGCTCGACCCGGCCGGGTCGATCGCGGGCAGGATCTTCGCCTTCCGCGACGTCTCGCGCGAGCGTGTCGTCGACCAGATGAAGTCCGACTTCGTCTCCACGGTCTCGCACGAGCTCCGCACGCCGCTCACCTCGATCTACGGCTTCGCGGAAACGCTGCAACGCACCGACGTCGACTTCACCCAGACCGAGCGAGAGACCTTTCTCCGTTACATCTCGCGCGAGTCCGAGCGCCTCATCCGGATCGTCGACGACCTGCTCAACGTCGCTCGCTTGGAGGCAGGGACGCTCGAGGTGGAGCTCCAGGCCACCGCCGTCGCGACCGCCGTGCAGGAAGCGGTGACGACCGCGAACGTGGACGAGGACGGACGCCACCGGTTCTCGGTGCAGATCCAGCCGGCCGACCTCTCTGTCCGCGCCGACCCGGAGAAGCTGAGCCAGGTACTCGCCAACTTGCTCGACAACGCGATCACGTACTCGCCCGAGGGCGGAACGATCACGGTCGCCGCCAGGGCTCGGCCAGGCGTCGCCGAGATCACCGTCTCCGACGAAGGCATCGGCATCGCCGAGGCCGACCAGCAGCGCGTGTTCTCGAAGTTCTTCCGCTCCGAGCGAGCGGCGGGCGGGCACGGAACGGGGCTCGGGCTCTTCCTCGTGCGCGGCCTCGTCGCGGCCATGGGAGGGCGGATCTGGCTCGCCTCCGAAGAGGGCCACGGAGCGCGGTTCACGTTCGATCTTCCGCTCGCGGGCGAGGAGCCCGTGGAGAGTACGCCGAAGGAGGCGACCGTGTCGTGACGCACGTGCTCGTGATCGACGACGAAGCGCCGATTCGGCTGCTCTGCCGCGTCAACCTCGAGGCCGAAGGAATCGCCGTCAGCGAAGCCGGAGACGGCCCGGGAGGGCTCGACCTGGCCCGCTCCCAGCCGCCCGACGTCATCCTCCTCGACGTGATGATGCCCGGCCTCGACGGCTGGCGGGTCGCCGAGATGCTTCTCGACGACCCCGCCACCAGCGAGATCCCGATCGTCTTCCTCACCGCGCGGGCGGACGTGCGCGACCGAGCGCGCGGCATCGACCTCGGCGGGCTCGACTACATCACCAAGCCCTTCAACCCGGTCGAGCTCGCCTCACTCGTGCGCGGTGTGCTCGCCGCCGTCGAGCGCGGCGAGCGCGAGTGCCTGCGCGCGGACAAGGTCGCGCAGCTCCGGGAGCTCTTCGAAGGCTGAATAGACGCTCGGGGTCGCGTCCTACCGGAAGCGCGCCACGGCCATCTCGACGCAGTCGTAGCCGCGCCACGGACCGCGCGCCCAACCCGTGCCGACGACGCGGAAACCGCGTCGCAGGAGAATGGCACGATGATCGGGGCTTCGGTGCCACAGCCGGACGGCCCGCCCCGGTCTGAACCAGCCGCAGGTGCCCCACGCGAGGATCTCACCGGTGCCCGGGCGGACGTTCGAATGGTGGAACTTGTCGCGCCGGATCAGGTGGCGCGCCCACCAGTGGGCGCCGTCTGTCAGCTGGCCTCCGAGCCGAAGCTGCCGCAGCCCGCGCGCGTCCCTGGCGTCGTTGATCTTGGCGGCGAGCCGCTTTTCCATCGGGCTGGGAGCGGCCTGGGCCGGCGCCGCGAGCGCAAGCGCGAGGAGGCAGGAGAGGAGGAGGATCGTGGTTCTCAGGTGTCCTGACATGCCGCGCAGGCTGCCATACCTTCGGGCGTCTTGTCGGCAGTCTCGTGCGTTTCGTCACGACCGTCGCCACGAGAGGTCTGGGCGAGGAGGACGCCGACGAGGACGATCAGGCCGCCCGCGATCTGCACCGCCGCCAGCTCCTCGCCGAGCCAGATCCACGCGGCGATCGCCGCGAGCACCGGCTCGAGCATGGCCACGATGGTCACGCGCGTGGCCGGGACGTGGTGCAGGGCGCTGACGAGGAGGACGAACGGGACGACGGTGCCGAGCACGACGATGTAGGCGAGGAGGAGCCATACCGGCGCGGTGACGTCGTCGAAGCGGCCGAGGAGCGAGACGCTCCCGTCCACGATCTCCACCGGAAAGCTCCACCAGGGCTGGGCTACGGCCCAGAAGAGCGTTGCGAACGAGAAGCCCCAGGCGAGCAGCGAGTAAACGTCGCGGCCGCCTTCGAGCGACCGCTCCGCCATGAGGACGTACGCGGCGTACGCCACGGCCGTGACGAGGCAGGCGAGCACGCCGAGCCCGTCCAGCGACGAGCCGCCGCTCCAGAGCTCGACGACGAGGGAAAGACCGAGGAAGCTCAGTGCGATCGCGAGCCACAGCCGGCGGCGGACGGGCTCGTGCACGTAGAAACGGGCCCAGAGCGCAACGAAGACCGGGGCGAGGTACTGGATGACGAGGGCGATGCCGATGTCGAGGCGACGGATGCCGACGAAGTAGAAGACCTGGACGAGGCCGAGCGCGAGGATCCCGAACACTGCGAGGACGCCCAACTCCCTCCGATCGGCGCGCAGCGTCGCCGGTCGCAGGATCAGGACGGCGGCCACGAGAATGACCGCGGCGCCGGTAGCCCGCACCTGAGCCAGCCGGAGGGAGGACAGTCCCGCGGAGTCGAGGACGACCTTCGCGATCACCGCGTTCAGCGACCAGAGGATTACCGCGGACCACACGAGCGCGTAGCCGAGCGCCGGGCGCGGGACCGGCCGCTTCGACTCGAGAGCGGGCGGCGCAAAGGGTGCGTCGGCCACGGGCGCGGACGATAGCGGCCGCCGCCGCGGCTGCGCCCGCGTAGCGTTCGCCCGCATGCGTTCCCGACCGATCTCGATGGCGACGGCAGGCGCGACCTGCATCGCCTTCTCGGCAATCCTCGTCAGGCTGGCTGACCTGCCGCCGTCTACAGCGGCGTTCTACCGCTGCGCCTACGCGCTTCCGCCGCTCGCGCTGCTCGTCTGGTGGGAGCGACGGCGCTTCGGAGCGCTCGACCGGCGTGCGCTTTGGCTCTCGCTGCTCGCCGGCGTCTTCCTCATGGCCGACCTCGTTTCTGGCACCACGCGATCGCCGCGGTCGGCGCGGGCCTGGCCACGGTGCTCGGGAACGTCCAGGTGGTGATCGTCCCGCTGGCGGCCTGGGCGCTCCTCAGAGAGAGGCCGGCCGGCCGCACGCTCGCCTCGGTCCCCGTCGTGC
>JBOHAB010000046.1:0-14656 GCA_050697655.1 Gaiellaceae bacterium | reverse complement strand
GGGTGTGTGAGGGAACCGGGAGGTTCCCTCACTGTCTCAAAGAAGGGGGCACGTGGGGGAAACATGGTTTCCCCCACGGGAGCGAGCCGAAGGCGAGCGACGGTCACCGTTCTCCGCCAAGGATCGGCTCGACCCCACCCGTGCGCCTGCCCGCTCGCAGCGTGAAGAGGAAGGCGACGACCCAGAGGAGGAGCGTGATGAGCATCAGCAGCGTGGAGATGACGTTGATCGACGGGTCGATCGTACGCCGCAGGCTCGACCAGATGAACATGGGCAGGGTCGAGTCGGAGCCGATCACGAAGAACGTGATGATGAACTCGTCGAAGGAAAGCGCGAACGCGAGCGAGGTCGCGCCGACGAGGATCGGCCAGATCTGTGGGAGCGTCACCTTCCGGAAGACCTTGAACGGGGACGCGCCCAGGTCGGCGGCGGCTTCCTCGAGAGCAGGGTCGAGCCGGTCGAGTGTTGCCTTGGCGATGAGCAGGAAGAAGGGGAAGACGTAGACGAAGTGCGCGATTGACACCGTCACGAGCGAGAGCTGGAGATCGACGCGGCGGAAGGAGACGAGCATGGCGATCCCGATGAAGAGCCCCGGAAGCGTGATCGGCAGGAAGAAGAGGAGGGCGATGGGAGCGCGGAGCCGCGAGGTGGTGCGTGAGATTCCGTAGGCGGCGAGCGTCCCGAGCGCCAGCGTCACGACGGAGACGCAGACCGCAACGACTGCCGAGTTCTTGAGCGCCTCCCGGAACTCGAACGAGCCGAAGGTGTCGCGGTACCAGCGGAGCGAGAAGCCCGTGAACGGAAACGAGAGGCCGCCGGTCTTGTGGAACGAGAAGAGGACGACGAGGACGAGCGGGACGTAGAGGAAGACCAGCGCCGCGAATGTGACGGCTGCGGTGAGCGGGCTGCTCCGGCGCTCGCCCACTAATTGACGAACCTGATCCTGTCGAGCCGCAGCAGGCGCAGCCCGAGCGCTGTGAGGCCGTAGCAAAGGACGAAGGCGGCGAGCATGAGGAGCGAGAGAGCCGCGCCGAGCGGCCAGTCCCCCACGCCCGTCATCGCAGCCTGCACACGCACCCCCAACATGGCTCCGTTCGTCCCGCCGAGGAACTGCGGCGTCACGTAGTCCGCCGCCGAGAGCACGAAGACGAAGAGAAACGCGGTGGCGGCGGGGGCGGCGACCAGCGGGAGGATCACGCGCCGCCACCGCTTCCACGCGTTCGCGCCCAGATCCTCGGCGGACTCGAGAAGCGCCGGCGTCAGCGGCTGGAGGCCCGCGTAGAGGACGAGCACCACGTAGGGCAGGTAGATGTGCACGAGCGCGACCGTGACCGAGAAGCGGTTGTAGAGCAGGAAGCTGAGCGGCTCCTCGATCAAGCCGAGCCGCTCGAGGCCCGAGTTCAGGAGGCCGTTCTCACCCAGGATCGAGCGCCAGGCGTAGATGCGGACGAGGTAGCTGGCGAAGAGCGTCGCGGTGATCAGGAAGAGAACGAGCGTCTGCCAGCGTCCGGCCGCGTAGCGGAGCCAGTACGCGATCGGCAGCGAGACGACGAGCGTCACCGAGGCGGCAAAGATCCCCACGACGAACGAGTTCATGGCGAGCGTGCCGTTCACGCCTGAGGAAACTGCCTGCCGATAGGCGTCGAGCGTCAGCGGGCCCGAGACGCTGAAGAGCCCGGCGGTGAGGAAGCTGTAGAGGACGAACGCGGCGAGCGGCGCGAGGAAGAAGACGATGAGGCCCAGCACCGCAGGCAGCGTCAGGACGAGCGGTCCGAGCCTCAGCTCTCGGCCCCGCCGGACCGACTCCTTGGCCTCCTGGGCGACGACGCTCACCAGCGGTGCTTGCTCCGCGTGACTACGTGCTCGCCTTGACCTCCTGCCAGGTGTCCACCCACTCCTCGTAGGTGACGAACTCGTCCGACTCGACGGGAGGGTTGTTGTAGAACGGGGCCCGTTCGAGCAGTCCGTCGAGGTCTTCGTAGGGGTACAGGCTCCTGATGCCCTCGTCGAGGAACTCGACCGCGCCCTCGACGGTGACTCCGCCGACGAGGAACTCCGCCGCGGCGGCATTCACCTCGGGCTCGAGGACGTTGTTGAGGTAGCTGTAGACGGTGTCGACGTTGTCCGCCGTCGTGGGGATCGCGTAGAGGTCGCAGAACGAGAAGCTGCCCTCTTCCGGGACGATCGTCTTGACGGTCGTCTTGCCGGCGTCCGCGGCGAAGCTGTTCATCGCGGCCCAGCCCTGCCAGCAGGCAACGATGTCGCCGTTGACGAGCTGGGTCGTCATGTCCCCGAAGGACGGCGCGACGCTCCGCGCTTGCTGCACGATCTGGGTCAGCAGGTCGACGATCTCCGTCTTCTGGTCCTGCGTCACCATGGCCGGGTCGTATCCGAGGGTGTGCGCTGCGAGCGTGAAGGAGCCGACCGGGTCGTCCGGAAGGCCGATCTTGTTCTCGAACTTCGGATCGAGGAGGTCGTACCAGGAGTCGAGCCCGCCCGGAAGGACATCGTCGTCCCAGGTGATCCCAATCGAGCCGAACGTCCAGGGGATGCCGGTCCACATCCCGTCGGCGTCGATCCAGAAGTTGCCCACGTCCGACTTGAAGTACGGAAACTCGTTGTCGATGTTCGGGATCTTCGAGATGTCGATCGGCGAGAGGATCCCGAGCTCCTGATACAGCGGCTTGTAGCCCTGGTAGTAGGTGATCAGGTCGTAGGAGCCGCCGCCGGCGGCGATTCTCGCCTGGATGTCGTCGTGGTTCCCGATGTACGTGGACTCGAACTCGACGCCGTTCTCCTCACGCCAAGCCTGCGTCGCCTCCGGGATGTCGTACCCCTCCCAGGAGAGGTAGTCGACCGTTCCGCTCGCCGGCGGGACCGCGGGGGTTTCCTGCGCCTGCGTCGCCGTGGGGGCGGCTGCGTCGCCGTCGTCGTCGTCGTCTCCACCGCAGGCGGCCAGGAACGAGGGCACCGCCCCGATCGAGACGACCACCAGGCCTCGCTTCAGCAGCTCGCGTCGGTCGAGAGGGGTCAGGGAGTATCGAGTCATCGCCGCCTCCGTCCTCGGGTACGCCGGGTGCGATCAAACCACAGTATGGAGCCGCTGTCTACATCGTAGGAATCCAGGAACGGCGATAATCACGCGCCAACAGCAAGGAGGCAGCTTGCTCGTCTACATCGAGTACATCAGCCGGCGGCCGGGAGTCTCGCTCGAGGCCTTCCACGAGGTCGCGGGGCGCGGACAGACCGCCTGGGCCGGGGAGTACGGCGAAGACCAGCTCGTCCTCAACCTCGGCCGGACATGGCGCGTCGGGCCCGAGCCCGAGTACGTCGCCGTCTGGTACAACGCCGCCGCGGGCCTGGAGCGGATCGCCGAGTGGGAGCGGATCTTCACCTCGGGGGAGGCCGCGCGCTTCGAAGAGCCGTTCAAGCTCGCCGCCCGGATCGACGCGGCCGGTTGCTACGAGCCTCTGCTCGACCCGGTTCCGGGGAGCGGCGGCCCGTACTACGCCGAGCTCTTCAAGCCCGCGCCGGACGCTTCCGGCGACGGGGTGCGCTCGTTCTTCGAGGAGCGCCGAAGCAGGTCCGGGCTCGAGCTCAACCTCCTCGTGGAGCGCATGGGCCGGCTGGGGCCCGAGCCGCCGGGCCTCGCTTTCTGGAGCCTTCCCTCGTACGGCGAACTCGCCACCGTTGCCCGCGAGCTCGACGGCGTCACCGAGCCCGTTCGGCTCGTGAGCGCGGCCCTGTACGCGGACCTGGGCAAGGAGATTCTCTGACCGCCACCGGGCCGCTCGAGGTCGGCATCGTCGGCGCGGGCAACGTCCTCCCGGCCTACCTCCAGGTGCTCGACCGGCTCGTCGCGCGCGGGCTGGCGCGCGAAGGGCTCGTCTGCGCTCGCCGCCGGGAGACGTGGGACAGCCTGCACGCCCGTCGGCCCGGACTGAGCCTCGTCGACGACGCAAGCGCCGTCGTGGAGTCCGAGGCAACCATCGTCGTCGTGCTAACGCCGCCGGAGAGCCACGCCGAGCTGGTGCGCCTGGCGCTCGAGCACGGGAAGCACGTCGTCGCCGAAAAGCCCCTTGCACTCTCACGGGCCGCAGCCGAGCCGCTCTTCGAGCTGGCCGCCCAGAAGGGCCTCCATCTCCTCGCCGCGCCGTTCACCCAGCTGGCTCCCACGTTCCGGGCGCTCTGGGGCGAGCTGCGTTCCGGGGCCGTCGGGCGCATCCACTCCGCCCGAGGCCTGTACGGGAACGCCGGCTCGCACTGGGCGTCCTGGTACCACGCGGGCGGTGTCGGGCCCTTGGCCGAGGCCGGGATCTACAACCTGAAAAGCCTGACTGCCATCCTCGGGCCCGTTGTGGAGGTGCTGTCGGCGGAGGCGACTGCCGTGGATGAGCGCGAGGCGGCGGGCACGACGATCAAGAATCCAGACCCCGACGTGTCCCACGTGCTTCTTCGCCACGAAGAAGGCGCCCTCTCCTCGGTCGTCTCCAGCCAGGCGATCCAGCGCTACCGGCGCCCGGGCCTCGAGCTCTACGGGACCGAGGGCACGGCGAACCTGCTGGGCGACGACTGGGACCCGCGCGGGTTCGAGATCTGGCGCAACGAGGAAGGCCGCTGGGAGGAATACGAGGCAATCGACCCGACCTGGCTCTGGGCCGACGGGCTGCGCGAAGCCGTCCTCGCGGTGCGGGAGGATCGCCCTCCACTCGCCGACCCGATGCATGACCTCCATGTGCTCGAGATCGTCGACGCCGCGCGGCAGGCGGCTGTGGACGGCCTGGCTGTCGCGGTTTCGTCGCGCTTCGGCCCGCTCGATCTGCGGCCGGAGGAAGCGGCCGGCCGGAGCGACCGCCAGCACCTGCACGACCACACTCGGCCGCCGGACGAGCAGTAGCCTCGGCCTACGGAACGACGATCGTCTTGAGGCTCCGGTGCTCGTGCAGAGCCCCGAACGCCTCCTCGATCCCGTCCAGCCCGCAGCGTTCGGTCACCAGCTGCTCGAGCGGGGCAGCGCCCGAGACGAGCAGCTCGAGCGCTTCCTCGTAGCGCTGACGGCGCTGATTCGGGGGCGCGCCGATCCACTCGCTGCCGACGAGCTCGATTTCCTCGTAGTGAAGCCGGTTGAGATCGACGACGGCCTCGCCGCTCCCGCCGAACCCGGCGAAGAGCACTACGCGCCCGCCCGGCCCCACCGCAGCGAGAGCCTGGTTCACGGGCGCGGGATTGCCGACGGTGACGAACACGACGTCCGCCCCGTCGCTCCAGCCGGCAGGCGCGGCCGCGTCCTCCGCGCCGAAGAAGAGCGCAAGCTCGCGGCGGTCGGGAAGCGGATCGACCGCCAGCACTCGGGCGCCCGCTGCGGCGGCAACGAGGACGATCTGGAGCCCCATCTGACCGGCGCCGAGCACGACCACGCGGTCTCCCGCACGAACCCGCCCCTGATCGTGGACTGCGTGGAGGCAGTCGGCCAGCGGTTCGACGAAGACGGCGCGCTCTGCGGGGAGGCTCTCGGGGATTTCGAGGGCGCCGTACGACCAGTCGCTTCCTTCGGCGGGAAGTAGCGCGTACTCCGCATAGCCCGCGTAGGTGTCTCCGTAGACCCGCGCGCCGGATTCCCAGCTCGGCGCGCCCGCGCCGACCGCTTCGACGCGGCCCACCCACTCGTGCCCGGGATTGAGCGGATAGGCACGGTCCGCCGTGCCGGCGAAGAACTTGCGCACGTCCGTAGGGCAGATGCCGCAGGCCTCGATGCGGATAAGCAGCTCCTCCACGCCGGGCTCCGGCACCGGCAACGTGTCGAGGCGAAGATCGCCGGGACCGTGAAGGAGCACGGCGCGCATCGTCGGGGACGTCATCGCTTTCTCAGCTGTTCGTCGAGCGTACGGTAACGGGAGTAAAGCTCGTCGTAGAGCTGCGTGCGCTCCGCCGTCGGCTCCACCCTCGCGGCGATCCCAACGGCGGGCTCGAGGCCGATCGAGCGAAGCGCGAGGACGGCCGGTCCGACCGCCTCGCCCGCGTGCTTGCTCACCTCGACCGGAGCCCCGAGCGCGTCGCACGTTGCCTGCAACCAGACCGGGTTCTTGCAGCCGCCTCCGGAAGCCCGCCAGACCTTCCGCTCCGGCACGCGTTCGACGAGCGCGACCGCGGAGAGGGCAAGCGCATCGACGACGGCGCGGTAGATCTCTGCCCGCCCCGTGGCCATCGACAACCCGACAAGTGCGCCGCGGGCGTCAGGGGCGGAGAAGGGAGCACGCTCGCCGGCCAGGTAGGGAAGGGCGAGCAGGCCGCCGCTCCCAGGCTCGAGCTCTGTCGCCGCCGCTGCGAGCACACTCTCTTCGCCCCCGAGGAGCGTGGCGAGCCAACGCAGAACACTGCCCGCCGCAGCGGTCGTACCGCCGAGCAGAAGGCCCTCGCCCGGGTAGCGCGTGAGCTCGAGCCCCTCGAAGGGCTGCTCGTCGGTGACGACCGCGTAGACAGCGAGCGTGCTCCCCAGGAGAAGGCAGGCGTCCCCCGGGGCGACGCCCGTGCCGGCGATGTCGACGTAGGTGTCGAATGTCCCCGCCGCGACCGGGGTGCCTGAGCTCACGCCGAGCCGTCGCGCTCCCTCGGCGCGAAGACGGCCGGCGATCGCAAGCGGGTCGACGGGAGACGGGAGCGAGACCGGAGAAGGGGCCGCCGGATGCTCGTAGGCGACGCGGGTGATCGAGTCCATCACCGGCTCGCCTGTGAGAGCTGCGACCAGGTAACCGGTGGCGTCGAGCGCCCAGGCGGCGCGGGCGGCGAGACCGGGTTCGTTCTCCTGCCACCACAGCAGCTTCGGCAGGGCGTGGTCGTCCGCGACCGCAAGCCGGGCCCGCTGCTTCTCGGCCCTCCGATCGAGGGCGAAAAGCGGCGCCGGCGTCAGCGCCTGCAACCGCTCGTCGACGAGGACAGGCGCCGGACCGAGGGCGCCGACCCCCACCGCGACGATCTCGACCTCGCCCGCCTCGGCGACGGCCTCCCGCCCGGTCTCGAGCGCTCCCGCGAGCCACGCACGCGGGTCGTGCTCCGCTCGTCCAGGCTTCGGGAGGGAGGTTTCGAGGGGTCTCCCCGCGTACCCCCGCAGGCGCCCGTCCGAGTCGAGCACCGCGGCGCGCACCGCGCTCGAGCCGACGTCGATGCCGAGCCCTGCGGCTACCAGAGGGAGCCCAAGGCGACGGTGATCGCCTCGCCGTTCACGCCGCTCGCCTCCTCGCTCGCCAGGAAGACGATCGTGCCGGCGACTTCCTCCGCGTCGACGACGCGGCCTGCCGGGTACTCCGCCGCCCTCTCCGCCCAGATCTCCTCGACGGTCATGCCGCGCTCCTTCGCCTCGTGCTCGGTGTGAGCCTCGGCCATCTGCGTCCGCACCCAGCCCGGGCAGACGGCGTTGCAGGTGACGTTGAAGGGCGCGACGTCCTGCGCCACTGCCCGCATGAGGCCGAGCAACCCGTGCTTGGCGGCGCAGTACGCCGAGGTCGCGGCGGCGCCGACCTCGCCGGCCGTCGAGCTCACCATCACGATCCGTCCCCACCGCTGCTCGACCATGTCCCTGGCAGCCAAGCGGGTGAGGTGAAAAGGGCCGTCGAGGTTGACGTCCATCGAAGCCCGCCAGACGGACGGCTCCTGGTCCCAGATCGGCTTCTCGGCGTAGGAGCCGATCCCGGCGTTGTTGACGAGGATGGCGATCGGCCCAAGGCGGCGTGCCTCCTCGACGATTCGCCGGCAACCCGCCTCGGTTGCGACGGACTCCGCCACGAACTCGACTGGCGCCTCACGGGCAAGAGCGGCCAGCTCGCTCTCCGTGCGCGCCACCCCGACGACGCGGGCGCCCCGCTCGGCCAACGCGACGGCGGTGGCCCGACCCAACCCGCGGCCTGCGCCGGTAACGAGGGCGACCTTTCCGCTCAGCGGCACGAGGCGCCCGAGCTTACCAGGGCTCAGGACACCGGCTTCAGGGCCGGAATCAGCTGTACCAAGCCCGGACCGTAGCGGCGGTCGAGGGCCGCCTGCCCCTTGCCGCCGATGTCGGCGACGACGCCGATCTCGATCACAGGCTCGATGCCTGGGCCGGAAGACCAAAGCATCTCGAGCGCGAGGCCGTCGAGGCTGGCCTCGACCTCCTTCCGGATGCGTTCAAGCTCACGCGCGGTCGGGGCGTCGCGCGCGACGACGCAGAGCGGGCCCTCCCAGACTTTCCGGATCTCGGCCTCGTGCCGTCCAGCATCGCCCGCGAAGACGGCGTTGAAGATCACCGAGCCGAACTCGAAGCGCTCGGGTTCCAGATGGGTGTTCCATGAAGCGACGTAGTCGGGCTGAGATCGCGCGTTCGTGCCTGCGCGGCTCACGTCGTTCTGCGTGTTGCGAGCGGGGTCGGGCACGACCCAGCCTCCCGCCGGTTTCTCGCAGGGGCTGCTGGTGTCAGGGTCCGTCCCGAAGACGGACGGGTCGTCCTGATACGGACCCGCCTCCGTCACCGCAAGGGTCTCGCCGTCGTACGCGCCCACGACGTGGTAGCTGCCCCACGTCGTCCCTCTTTTGCTCGATTCCCCGTCCACCGCCCCCCAGTGCCAGTTCAGGAGGGGGATACCGCCGCAGGTCGGCGGCGCTTCGATCATCAACCGGAATCCGCCGAGCCAGAGCATCGGGCCAGACGTCTCGTCGTCACACACCGTGCCGTTCCCCTCGTGGGGCGAGCCTTGGTTCGGATCGGAGGCGACCGGCGGCTGCTCACGAGTGGTCGTCTCCGCACCACCCGCGCTCGGCCTGTCCGTGCCGCACGCCGCGAGCACGAGGGCCATCGGCGCGACAACCGCGAACATGAATCTCTGCATGCCTCTTCGACCCACCATGAGGCCGAAAAGTTCACCAAAATTCGGCCACCGTCACAATGCGGTTCCATGGGGGGCCGTACGGTGGTGCTCGTCGAGGGCGTGAGCGACCAGCTCGCGCTCGAGGCGCTGGCCGAGCGCCGTGGCCGGAATCTCGCCGCCGAGGGCATTGCGCTCGAGCCGATCGGCGGCGCTCAGAACATCAGCAGCTTCCTCGCTCGCTTCGGCCCGAGAGGGATGGACCTCAGGCTGGCGGGACTGTGTGATGTCGCCCAGGAGGGCTACTTCCGACGTGCGCTCGAGCGGGCGGGCCTCGGCTCGAACCTCACACGTGCAGCGATGGAATCGCTCGGCTTCTACGTGTGCGTCGAAGATCTCGAAGACGAGTTGATCCGCGCTCTCGTCGCCGCTCGCGTGGAAGAGGTCGTCGATGCACAGGGCGAGCTCGGATCGTTCCGCATCCTCCAAAGACAGCCCGCGCAGCGCGGATGGACGACCGAGGAGCAGCTCCGGCGCTTCATGGGGACCCGAGGCGGGCGGAAGGCCCAGTACGCGCGCTTGCTCGTCGACGCACTGGACCTCGCCCGGGTGCCTCGGCCCCTCGACCTCCTACTTGCCCACGTCAGTCCTGCATGACCGCGAGGACGTGATCGGCCGGGTCCTTGAACCAGGCAATGGCGCTCGGCCCGGAGTCGCCGCCTCTGACGATTCCCCGCTCGTCCGTCTTGATCTCGGGCAGGTCGTAGTGCTCCATGCGGACGCCCCGCTTCTCGAGCTCCTCTACCGCCTTCTCGACGTCGTCCACGGGGAAGTTGAGGACGGTGTGCTTCGGCGCCGTGTAGTTGTCCGAGAGATAGATGAAGACGTTGGTGCCGCCGGCCAGCTGGAGAGTCAGGCCTTCGGGAGTTTCCTCGACCTCGAGCCCCAGGGTCTCGCCGTAGAAGCTCCTCGCTTTCTCCAAGTCGTCGACCGAGAAGCTGCTGAATGCCTTCGTGTCCTTGAACATGTCGCTCCATTCGTTGTTTCGCCTTGTAGTAGGGACAGCCCGGAACCGCGAAAATCATCGGCGGATGACCAGGACGATCCGACGTCTCGGCCCCGGCGACGAGCCCGTCCTGGCGCTCCTCGCCGAGCAGGCGGCCGAGTTCGACCTCGCCGGACGCAGCTCGCCCGACCGTCCGCACTCCGCGACCGACGCGGCCGCCTACCTCGCTGACCCGGGAGTTCTGCACTGGGTCGCCGAGGAGGACGGGATCGTCATCGGCGAGCTTCTCGGCCACCCCCTGCTGCTGCCGTTCGGGGAGGAACGTGAGCTGCTGCTCTACTCGATCGGCGTCCGGGCGGGCCATCGCAGGCGCGGCGTCGGCAGGGCCCTCGTCGACGAGATGATCCGGTGGATGAAGGACGCAGGCGTTCCCGAGGCATGGGTGCTCGCGGACAATCCGGGCGCCGAGGCCTTCTACGCCACCTGCGGCTTCGCACCGGGCGGCGAAGGAGAGCAGGGCGTCCTCATGCTGCTGCGGACAGCCTAGGCTCGACGGACTAGTCGACGACTGTGACTGGTGGACACCAGCTCGAGCGCAGGCCGTCTGCGTCCAAACCCGCGGTGGCCGCACCGGCGTCGTATGCGCTTTGAAGGAAATCGAGCAGAGTTCCGCGCGAGTCGGGTGAGCCCCGCACTTCCTCGTACGGGAGGAGGGCGAGATGGCTCGAGCCGGTGGGTTGCCAGGTCGCAGCCTCGGGGCGGAGCGGCTGCTCTGCAAGATCCGCGGGCTCGGGCGTCGTGTACGAGTAGAAGGCAGCCATGCGGACCTTCTGGTCGCCGAACCAGAAGCCGAAGCTGATCACCTCGTGGGTATAGGCCTCGCGCGAGACGGGATCGGCGCTCGGGTTCTCCGGAGCGGGCCTGCCCGAGAAGCGGGTGACGGCGAGGTCGAAGCCATGCCAGAAGAGGTGCACCGGGCTCGTCTTCCCGCCGAACCACCCTGCGAACTCCTGCAGCGTCCAGTCCGTGAAGCGGAGCGCCTGCCAGACCCGTTCCACCGCCTCGCGATCGTACGACGCGTGCTCGGTGTCCTCGGCGAAAGGCGTCGTCACGGACATCCCGTACGGCTCGGCCTTGATCTCCACCTGGATTCTAAGCTCGGCGAGCAGCGCGAAGAAGCGCTCGTAGAAGGCCGCTACCGAGAGGCCGTCCTCGAGCGGGAGGGACTTCACCTCGCCGCGGCTCGTGCGCACGACGAGCTCGTGGGCGAGGAGGTCGAAGGAGACGTCGAAGTCGCAGCCGTCGGAGCGGAGGCGGCGCGTCGTCAGCCCTCGTGTGTCTACATAGAGGGGAGCGTTCCACCAATGGTTCTGCGGCGGTGCCGCGGCCAGGCGAACCTTGCCGACGATCTGCAGCCAGAGGTGAAGCGTGTCCTTCGTCGGCTCCCACGGCTCGAGCGCGAGCTCCGGCAGCTCGCTCATAGGCTGCTCATGCAATCGACACTACCTGAGTCGGACGAGGCTCTTTTCGGCGATTGAGCTGGCCTGCTCGACGGTGCTGCTCCTGACGCGAGATAGGCGCCGCCGGTGCTGCACCGATGAACTCCGCGCGGCCGCCCCGTCTAATTGCTATGAGCACGATCGAGGCACCGAAGGCCGGGCGGCGTGAGTGGGTCGGGCTCGCGGTTTTGGCGCTCGCGTGCGTCGTCTATGCGATGGACCTGACCGTGCTGCACCTAGCGGTGCCGCATCTGAGCGAAGACCTGCAGCCGACGAGCGCGCAGCTCCTCTGGATCGCCGACATCTACGGCTTCATGGTCGCCGGGCTGTTGATCACGATGGGAACGCTCGGCGACCGCATCGGACGCCGGCGCCTGCTCCTGGTCGGCGCTGCAGCGTTCTCGGTCGCCTCGCTCCTCGCCGCCTTCTCGACGAGCGCCGAGATGCTGATAGCCGCGCGCGCACTCCTTGGAATCGCCGGCGCGACGATCGCTCCGTCGACGCTTTCCCTGATCCGGAATCTCTTCCACGACCCCGACCAGCGGACGTTCGCGATCGGCGTCTGGATCACCGCCTACTCGCTGGGAGGCGCACTCGGACCGCTTCTGGGCGGCGCCTTGCTCGAGTTCTTCTGGTGGGGCTCGGTCTTCCTGCTCGCCATCCCGGTGATGGGCCTCCTCCTCGTCCTCGGGCCGGCGCTCTTGCCGGAGTTCCGCGATCCCGCTGCGGGCCGCCTCGACCTCGTGAGCGCGGGGCTGTCGCTGCTCGCGGTGCTTGCGGTCGTCTACGGCTTGAAGCAGATAGCGCAGGGCGGGCTCGACGGATTGCCGCTCGCGGCGATCGCCGCAGGCCTGGTGCTGGGAGCCGTCTTCGTCCGGCGGCAGTCGCGGCTCGCCGATCCGCTCATCGACCTGAAGCTCTTCCGGGTGCCGGCCTTCAGCGCGTCGCTGGCCGTCTACACGCTCGGGATCCTCGTGCTCTTCGGCTCCTTCCTCTTCATCTACCAGTACCTGCAGCTCGTGCTCGAGCTGTCCCCGCTCATGGCGGGCGTCGTAACCCTCCCGTCGTTTGCGGGGTTCGTCGTCGGCTCGATGCTCGCTCCGACGTTCGTGAAGCGAGTGCGGCCCGCCTACGTGATGACGGCCGGCCTCACGCTCGCAGCGGTCGGGCTTCTCGGGCTCACCCAGCTGACCGTCGAATCGGGGCTCGGCGTCCTCATCGGCTCATCGATCGTGTATTCGCTCGGGATCGCACCGGTCTTCACGCTGACGAACGACCTCATCCTCGGCGCCGCCCCACCCGAGAAGGCCGGTGCGGCTTCGGGGATCTCCGAGACGGGCGCCGAGCTCGGCGGCGCGCTCTCGATAGCGATCCTCGGCACTCTCGGCACGGCCGTCTACCGGACACAGGTGGACGACCGCATCCCCGCGGCGGTTCCGGCCGAGGAGGCCGAGACGGCGCGGGACACGCTCGGCGGAGCGGTGGCCGTGAGCGACGATCTGCCGGCTGCTCTGGCCGACCAGGTTCTCGACGCGGCCCAGGCGGCGTTCACGCAAGGGCTCCAGGTCGTCGCGCTCGTGAGCGCGGTCATCGCGGCGTTGGCAGCGGTCGGAGTGGCGGTCTTCCTGCGACAGGTAAGGGCGGCCTCCCCCGAGCCCGCCGACGGTCGCGCCGCCGCCGTCACCGAGTCTCGATAGCGACGAAGATCTGGCCGTTCTGCTTACGTGGCGCGCCGCGAGGTAACGGCAGCGTCAGGACCCAGGCGAAAGAGCTGTCACCGAGGAGATGCCTCTGGATGCCGAGGGAGACCGTCCGCCGGAAGGTCCTCCCAAGCGGCCGCATACGCCACATACTGATGCCACTGCGGCCGGATGTCGGGATCGCCGTCGATCGCGCCTAGACGCACGCCCGCATAGTCGCCCGCCCCGGGCGCGCGGCTGAAGAGGGCTGAGCCGCACCGGCCACAAAAGAGCTTCTCGAACCCTCCCTCCGGCGCCCAGGCGCGCAGCTCCTCCTCGCCAGCCACAACGCGGACGCTCCCGGGCTCGACACGGCCGTTCGCCGAGGCCGCCGTGCCCGTCCTCCGCTGACAGCGAGTGCAATGGCAATACGAAGCGGAAACGAACGGCGCCGTCACCTCGAAGCGAACGGCCCCACAACCGCAGGCTCCGGTCAGACTGGAAGCCATGTCTCCAGCCTAGAGGCTCCGTGTCCTCACGACGCGGGGTCGTCGCGCTGTCCGAAGCCAGGTTCTCAGGGCACGAGCCGGTAGAAGCGCCAGAAGTCGTGCTCGATCGGGAGCACGTCTACCCTGCTGAAGCCGGCCTCGGCGGCGTAGGCGCGGACCGTGTCGGGGCGCATGACCGTGCCTGTCCCGGCGGAGTGCTCGTCGAGCAGGCCGACCGCGAGGCAGTGCAGGACGCTCCAGCCGTAGTTGAGGCGTTCGATCTCGTCGCCGGGTGCCGTGAACTGCTCCGCCACCCCCTCGTCGGCAACGAGGACGCTGCCACCCTCTGCGAGATTGCTCCGGGCCGTCCGCAGCGCGTCCACGGGCAGGTTCATGTCGTGAAGAGCCTCGAAGATCGTGATCAGGTCGTAACGGCCCCTCAGCTCAGGGTCGCTTGCGTCGCGAACGGCGGGCCGGACCCGCTCGGTCAGGCCGGCGTCGGCGACGTTTTGGCGGGCGGTCTCGATCGACGCGGCGTCTTCGTCGATCGCGTCCACGGTCACTTCGGGATAGGCGCGCGCGATCGCGATGCTCGACCAGGCCGTCCCGCACGCAAGGTCGGCTACGCGGGCGGGAGGCTTGGCGCGAAGGCGCGTGTCGATCTCGGGGATGCTGGCGAGCCAGTCCCCGACCAGGTTCGTGAACTGGGGCCGGTTGATCGCCCCGATCCCATCACGGGTGTCCGCGCCGTAGGCCTCGTAGGGAACCCCGTCGCCCGTCCGGTAGGCATCGAGGAGAGCGTCGATCGGCCTGAACACACCGATTGCGAGCGTGGCGAGCGGCGTGACGAGGTTGAGGTCGTCCTCGTCGACGAGGACCGGCCGGTGGGCGGCGGGGAGTCCGTAGCGCCGCTCGCCCGGCTCGGCCCCGGCGTTTTCCACGGTGAGGAATCCCGCGACGGCCTGCTGCTCAAGCCACTCGCGAACGTACCGCTCGGCCGTGCCCGTCCGGGCGGCGAGCTCCGAGGGCGTCTCCTCGCCCCCTTCGGCGAGCGCCCGGTAAAAGCCGAGCCGACCTCCGATGTGAACGGATCCCACCTCGAGCGTGCCGAGCGCCGCCGAGAACAGGCGCTCGGCCAGGGCCTCGGTCGCGG
>JBOHAB010000045.1:0-14711 GCA_050697655.1 Gaiellaceae bacterium | reverse complement strand
GCCACGATCGTCTCGACCAGCATGAGCGCGTCGAAGCCCCAGACCAGCTCGGGGAGCGGAGATGCCCACACCTCGCCGGATCGAATCCAGGCCGTCAGCGCGGCAGCCGCCAGGAGCACGGCGAGCGCGAGCACAGCCGCGAGCTGCGAGCGGCGAACCGCGGCCGGGCCCACGGTCGCTCCCGCGAGCTGTCCCACGAGGAGGACGAAGACGAGAAGCATTGCCCCGTGGAGGAGCCAGAGCATCGGCTGGGTCAGGTTCGACGGGTCGCGGAACGAGGCCGGCCCGCCCTCGTCGACGATCGAGTACAGCGGCCACCAGGCAAGAACCAGGGCGAGCAGGAGGCGAGCGAGGCGTCCGACCGGGCCGGTCCTCGGCCGCGGCACAGACGTCGCGCCTGCGTCCTCGACCGGGGGCGACGCTTTCCCGTCACGGCCGGCTTCCGAGGGAACGGCCTTGGCGGGATCGACGTTACTCGGCACGGACAACCGCCTGCACGTCCTCCAAAGAGACGCCGTGCTCGGTGAGGACGTGGGCGCCGAGCGAGTCGGGGACGCTGAGCATCCCGAGGAGGATGTGCTCGTCCTGTACCGGCTGACCGCCGGCGCGGTCGACAGCATAGGCAAGGGCCATCTTGAGACGCGGCGCGATGCATTGGATGCGGGCGCCGCCAGGCTCGAGCATCCCGGCGCGGGTTTGCTCGAGCGCACCCGGCCCAAACGCTTCCTCCAGCCGTTCGCGCACCGTTTCGAGGTCGATCCCCAAGGCCGCGAGCGCATCCCGGTCGATCTCCGGCGCCCAGACTCGTGCCAAGAAGGCCGAAGTCCTGATCGTCTCGTGCGAGACCCCGAAACGGTGGAGGATACGCGCGGCGGCGCCCTCTGGCTCGCGTGTGAGCGCCAGCAGGACGTGCTCTGTGCCGACGTAACTGTGTCCGAGGTGGCGCGCTTCCTCAATGCCGGCGGCGAGGTAGCGCTCGGCGGGCCTGATCGTCGTCAGGCGTGGCGGTCGCCATCTAAGCCGCCTCATCGGAACCTCCTTCGCGGCCTGTGTCCGCCCTTTCCGTACTTCTGGTGTACGGCCTGCTTCGAGACACCAAGCAGCGCGGCGATCTGTTGCCAGCTCCAGCCGAGCTCGCGCGCGCGGCGCACCTGGAGCTCCTCGACTGCCTCCAGTAACGCTCGCAGCGAAGCCACTCCACGCAGTCCCACCTCGGGGTCGGCGCTGGCCGTCTGTGCCACCACGTCGGTCGACTCAGCCGTCATCCTTGTCAAGATATATTGACGGGCTCGCTTGTCAAGCTTTCTTGACGGTGCTCGGTTTGCCTGGTGTGCCGCGAGCCAGTCGAACTCCTCGAGGTGGTGGGCTCGGCGATCTGGTCCGGCTCCACGCCGAGGCGCTGATCGAGCTACGGATCCTGGCGAGCCTCTTGCCGTTCAGCGGGATCCGTTTACGCACCGCGGCCGCCCGTCGCAAGTGATCGTCGCGTCGAGACGGGAGGGCTACCACCGCTCGAAAACCCGAGCGAAGACGGCACGACCCGAAGCGATGGCCTCCTCGACCGAGATCACGTGGCTGCGCACCTCGCGATGCTGGCTGAGCCATCGTTCGGCGCTCGCCGGCGAGGCGAAGAAGTTGAGGACCGGACAGCAGCCCCGGCAGGAGTCGGCGTGCGCGTCGAGCGCCCCCGCTACGACCACGGCCTGATCGGGTCGCCAGCTGCCAGTGCCGTCGGGCTCGAGCTCGACCCCGATCGCTTCCCCGCTGAGCGGGTCGCGGGAGAAGATCTCGATCGTCTGCCCGAACATGGGCGCGATCCCGAGCGCGTCGAACGCGCACATCGCGTCCACCTCGTGGCCGCTCGGGAAGCGAACGCGGTGCGCCGTCGGGCGGCCGGAGAAGGGATAGGCGACGGCGATCTCGCCGTCCAGGTCGCGGTGGACGAGATCCTCGTGCGCGAGCGTTGCGAGTGCTTCCTCGACCCTGAGCCCGAGCGGCTCGGCGGCGGCGCGTATCTCGGAGCTGCTGGGGCGGCCGCTCGTCGCGAACCGGCGCAGGATCCAAAAGTAGAGCGCTCGCTCCGGCTCGGTGAGCCGGGCGTGGCGGGCGGGCCCGAGCTTGGAGGAGGGAATCCCCGCGGCGGTGAGCGCGGTGGCGGGGCGTGCAGGGTGGGCGCTCACGCGACCTCGGCCAGGGCGTGGCGGATCCACGCTTCGTCGGGCTGCCCCGAGAACCCGTGCTCGCCCCGGTAGATTCGGCATGAGAGGACGAACTCGCGGCGCTCGTCGACGGCGGGCTCGACGTCGCGCCCGTCGACGCGCACTGTGGGGGAGCCGAGGAAGCGCAGCCTGGCGGCCGCGCCGGTGTCGGAGACGTTCACTAGTTCGACCCTCGGTTGGAGCGCGAGCTCTGCCACGACCCGTTCGACCAGCGCACGGGTCGCGTCGAGGTTGGGGCAGCCCTCGAAGTAGAGGATCTCGACTCGCGGCTGTCTCACGCTTTCGGCTCCACGATCCGGCAGCAGGCGGCGACGTGCGCGGCGTTGTCTGCGAGCAACGACGCGGCCAGCTCGAGCATCGCCCCAACCCGCTCATCGGCGATCCGGTTGTAGACCGCGCGCCCCTCGCGCCGCGCCTCGACGAAGCCGCACCAGCGCAGGCAGGCAAGGTGGTTCGAGACCTTCGGCTGCGAGAGATTGAGCCGGGTGACGAGCTGGCCGACGGTCAGCTCGCCCTCCGATCGCAGCAGCTCGAGGATCCGCAGCCGGATCGGGTCGCCGAGCCCACGGAAGTACTTCGCGACGAGATCGGTCGTCAGCGGAGCGGCAGGGAGCCGGAAGGGCGAGTCGAGGACAACGCTCACAGCTGTCTTATATCATGATCTTCTGATATGTGGTCGTCGGAGCGAGCTGAGCGACGGCGCGGCAGGGCTGAGGTCGGCGAACTGGCACGCAGGACCGGCACGCGGGTCGGTCTGCATCTCCGATCGGCCGCTGAACGCCGTCCACGAGGCGAGCGACGAGCCCGACGTCGATCCTCCAGCAGCGTTGACTGAGCGGGAAACACCGGCGGGGTTCACCAGGGGTCTACGCGGTTGTCATCTCCAGTCACCGTGAGTCACCGCCAGTCCAGCGGATTCGCCGGGACACGTGGCCTGAAGCGACTCCTGGTGACCGGTGGTGACAGCGTTCCGTAACTCGTAATGAAGGGGTCCCCGGTTCGAGTCCGGGCGTCGGCTTCGAAAAGTCCTGCAAAGCGACAGCTTCTGTTAGCAGGATAGACGACAGCGGCGTGTTTGCGGGTACGCGAGCTCGCTGGGCGGTTTGGCGAATGCGAGGTCTCTTTGGACCTGCAGCCTGCGACACGAGGCGGCGACTCCACGAGATCTAGGCAGACGCCCGGACTCGAGGACTGACGATGCTGCTCGCACGGCACGCCGGGACGGGTGTGAACCACCGTCGCGCGGTGCCTCGACGTAGCGACGTATCCGACTACGCGCTTGCTTAGGTGTCGCGGGCCGTGGAATGATCCCCACTCAGTCAGCTTCCGACGATTGTCAGCTGGTCGCGACCCATGAGTCGATCCGCGTCTGAGGCCGTCTCCTCGCTCATGCCTGGGCTGAAGGATGATCTGGCTCGCCTGGTCGCGATACCGTCAGTCTCGGCTCCGGGCTATCCCGCGGAGACGAGACCGGCGCTTCTCGAGGCGCACGAGGCGGTCGTCGCGCTCCTCCGCGACGCGGGCGTGCAGCAGCTGGGCTCGCTCGAGCTCCAGGACACTGCTCCAGTTATCACGGGCGAGATCCCCGCGCCGACCGGCGCGCCGACCGTCCTCCTGTATGGGCACTACGACGTGGTGCCCGCCGGCGACGAGTCCAAGTGGGAGTCGCCGCCGTTCGAGGCGACCGAGCGTGACGGGGCGATCTATGGCCGGGGTGCCGCGGACTCGAAGTCGAACATCCTCGTTCATGTCGGCGCGCTGCGCGCGTGGGAGGGCAAGCCTCCGGTCGGCATCAAGGTCCTGGTCGAGGGCCAGGAGGAGGTCGGCAGCCCGCTCGAAGACGGCTATCCGTCCAGGCACCCCGAGCCGTTCCGGAGCGATGCGATCCTCGTAGCAGACGGCGGTTCCATCCGCGCCGGGCAACCGTCGCTCACCGTTTCGCTGCGCGGGGACGCGCGCATCACGCTCGAGGCGCGCACACTTGCGAGCAACAAGCACTCCGGCCAGTACGGAGGGGCCGCGCCCGACGCGCTCGTCGCCGTGCTCCGCGCCCTCGCCTCCCTGTGGGACGAGCACGGAGACGTGGCTGTCGAGGGTCTCCGTCGCGAGGAGTGGACGGGCGAGTCGTACACGGACGAGGAGTTCCGCGCGCTCGCGGAGATCGTCGAGGGGGCGCCGATCGTGGGCAGCGGGGGGATCGGGTCGAAGATCTGGAGCGGTCCGGGGATCACCGTGCTCGGGATCGACTGCCCGGCGGTCGAGGGCGCTCCGGCGTCCGTGCAGGCGCACGCGCGGGCCGTGCTCAACGTCCGCGTCCACCCCGAGCAGCCTGCCGCGGAAGCGCAGGCGGCCGTCATCCGCCACCTGGAGGCGCAGGAGCCGTTCGGGGTGCCGCTCGAGATCACTGCCGGCGCGACGGGCGACGGCTTCCGCGGCGCCTCGAGCGGGCCGGCGTGGGATGCGATGGTCGCGGCGATGAGCGGTGCGTGGGAAGCAGAGACCGTTGAGATCGCCACCGGCGGCGCGATTCCGCTCGTGAAGGCGATGAGCGAGGGCGTGCCTGACGCGGCGATCTTCGTGTTCGGCGCGATCGACAGCTTCGCGAACATCCACGGACCGAACGAGCGTGTCCTTGTGGATGAGTTCGAGAAGGCGGTTCGGGCCGAAGTCCTGTTCTTCGAGGAGTTGGCCGGCAGATGGAGGGAGGCTCGATGACCGAGCAGCAGGAGACGAAGAAGGGCTTCCAGTTCCCGGGCACGATGACGGTCCTCGTCATCGTGACGTTCCTCGTCTGGCTCGCGGCGTTCCTGATCCCGTCCGGGACATATGACCGGGACGAGGACGGCGCGCCGGCGCCCGGCTCCTACCAGCGGGTCGACTCGCCGCAGGACTTCGGCGAGCGCGTGGAGGATCTCTTCCTCGCGCCCGTCAACGGCCTCTACGGGCTGCAGGACCCGGAGACGGGCTTCGTACGGCCCTTCGGCGTCGGTTCCCTCTTCGGCGCCGTGGGCGTGTTCGCGTTCGTGCTGGCGATCGGGGCCTTCATGACGATGGTGCTCGCGACCGGCGCCTTGGACACGGCGATCGGGCGGCTCGCACACAGAGTCCAGGCACGACCGTGGCTCGTGATCGTCGCCGTCATGGCGCTGTTCTCGCTCCTCGGAACGACGATGGGCTGGGCCGACGAGACGCTCGGTTTCTATGCTCTCCTGATCCCGCTGCTGCTCGCCCTCGGCTACGACCGCATGGTCGTCGCGGGGACGACCATCGCGAGCGCCACGGTCGGCGCGATGGCCTCGACCGTGAACCCGTTCTCGATCGGCGTCGCGAGCGAGTTCGCGGGTGTGGGGATCGGCGACGGCATGGGGCTCCGGTGGCTCGGCTGGCTCGTGCTCACGTCGATCACCATCGCCTACGTCGTCCGCTATGCCGAGCGGATCAAGGCACAGCCGGACCGATCGCTTGTCGGCTTCCCAGCCGAGGACGCCGAGCTCGTCCAGAAGGAGGAGTCGGCCGCAGACCTCGTGCTCACCGGCCGGCAGAAGGCGGTTCTCGCGATCACGGCCTTCACGTTCGCTCTGCTCGTCTTTTCCGTTGTCCCGTGGGATTCGATCATCGACCTGGGCGTCGAGATCGACCCTGTCTCGCACGAGCCCGTCCCGAACGATCCTTGGTGGAACCTGGGCTGGTGGTTCCCCGAGCTGATCGCGCTCTTCCTCGTCGCCGCGGTCGTCGTCGGCCTCGTCGCCGGCTATGGCGAGAAGGAGATCACCGGCAACATCGCGCGCGGCTTCGGCGACTTCATCGGCGCGGCCGTCGCGGTCGTCCTCGCCCGCGGGGTGACCGTGCTCCTCAACAACACCCAGACGATCGACACGATCCTGAGCTGGATGGAGGACGCGGTCGGCGGCACCGACTCGGCCGTGTTCATCGGCCTCGTCACGATCATCAACACGGGCATCGCGTTCATCATCCCCTCGTCGTCAGGGCATGCGACGTTGGCGATGCCCCTCCTTGCGCCACTTGGGGACTTCGCGGACGTTTCCAGGCCGCTCGTCGTCACCGCCTGGAGCTGGGGCGCCGGCGTCGCGCGCTTCATCACCCCGACGAGCGCCGTCGTGATGGCCGGTATCGCGCTCGCGGACGTCCGCTACGACAGATGGATCCGTTTCATGCTGCCGCTGATGGGCATCCTGCTCGTCGCCAGCCTCGTCATGCTCGGCATCGCCGCCGCGCTCGAGTGAGCTCCGAGCCCGGCCGCGCGGCGCCGGCGAGCCCGGAGCGGCCTGCACGAGCATGAGCGACGAAGCGATCACCTTCCTCATCGTCGGCGCCACCGTCGCCGTCTTCATCTGGGACCGCCTTCCGGTCGCCGTCGTGGCCGTCGCGGTCGCGCTCTCGCTGTGGGGGACCGGGATCCTCACCCTGGAGGAGTCGCTGGCAGGCTTCGGTGACCCGACGGTCATCTTCATCGCCGCGCTCCTCGTCGTCGCCGAGGCGCTCGACTCCACCGGCGTCACCGCCTGGGTCGGCCACCAGCTGATCGACCGCTCAGGGGCGAGCCGCAACCGCTTGCTGGTCTCGACGATGGTCGTCGGCGCGCTGCTCACGATCGCCGTCACGCCGAACGGCGCGGTGGCGGCGCTCGTCCCCGTAGTCGCCGTGATGGCGGTGCGGACGCGCCGCGCGCCGTCGCAACTCCTGTTGCCGCTCGCGTTCGCGTCGATGGCCGGCTCGATGCTCGTCCTCACGGCCTCGCCGGTGAACATCATCATCTCGGAGGCGGCCGCCGACGCCGGCGTTGGCGCCTTCAACTACTTCGAGTTCGCGCTCGTCGGAGTTCCGCTTCTCGCCGGGACGATCGGCATCGTTCTGCTCCTCGGCGAGCGGCTGCTGCCCAACCGCACGCCCAGGGCGATCAAGCGCGACTTCTCCCAGCACGCCGCGACGCTCGTGGAGCACTACGGACTCGACCTCGAGCCGGGCCGGCTCCTCACGCGCCGCCGTGGAGTCGCCGAGGTCGTGATCCCGCCGCGGTCCGAGCTCATCGGCGACACGGCGTTTCCGGGCATGGTCACCGAAAGCGGCCACCTCGTCATCCTCGCCATCCGCCGCCGCGCGCAGGAGCTCACCGGTGAGACGACGCTGGAGGCCGGGGACACACTTCTCCTGGAGGGCGCATGGGGCCATCTCGACTACCACTTGGGCGACCCGGAGGTGCTCGTCGTCGACGAGCCGGCGGAAGTGCGCCGGCAGGCCGTGCCGCTCGGTCCGGGCGCGGGCCGAGCGCTCGCCGTCCTCGGCGCGATGATCGTCCTGCTCGCGTTCGACCTCGTCCCACCGGCGGTCGCCGGCCTGCTCGCCGCGGGCGCGATCGTCGTCTCGGGCGTGCTCACGATCGAGCAGGCCTACCGCGGGATCCAGTGGACGACCGTGATCCTGATCGCCGGGATGATCCCGCTCGCGACCGCCATGACCGAGACAGGTGCCGCGAGCCGGCTCGCCGACGGTCTGGTCGACGGCCTGGGCGGCCTCGGCCCGCGTGCGCTCCTTGCCGGGCTCGCCGTCCTCGTCTTCGTCCTCGGCCAGCTCATCTCGAACACGGCGACCGTGCTGGTCGTGACCCCGATCGCCCTGAGCGCGGCGGCCGACCTGGACGTGTCCGCGAAACCGGTCTTGATGGCGGTCTGCGTCGCCTCGGCGGCCGCGTTCCTGACCCCGATCGCGACGCCGGCGAACCTGATGGTGATGGAGCCCGGCGGCTACCGCTTCGGGGACTACTGGAAGCTCGGGCTGCCGCTACTCGCCTTCTTCGGGCTCGTCGCCGTGCTGCTCGTGCCGGTGATCTGGTCGTTCTGAGGAGTCGAGAGGCACCCAGACACCGACGAGAACGCTCCTCACACCCCCGCCGGCAAGGACGGCTAGCCAGCTGCCTGTTCGCACTCGGCGACGATCTGCTCGAGCTCCTCCGTGACCTGTTCGATCGTCGCGGCCAGGTCGTCGCCGGCGTCGGAGCGCCGCAGCACGTCTGCGACGCTCGCCAGCAGGCTTCGGCGAGCTCCGCCCGCGCCCGTTGGGCGGTCGCACGGTCGCGCGCCGTCGCCGCGGCCTCCTCGGCCTCGGTGAGCGCCGCATCGGCCTCCTCGGCCAGCTGGTCCAACGCGGCGCGACTCTCTGCCAAGGACTCGCCCTTCGCGCCGAGCTGCTCCGCGAGGGCCTCGTACCGTTCCTGCGCGGCCTCCAGGGTGTCTTGGGCATCGGCGGCGGCGCCCTCCGCCGACGCTTGCAGGTCGTCGAGCGACTGCTGAAGATCGGCGACGTCCTACTCGAGGCCGGGAACACGTTCCTGGAGCTCGCTGTTCTCTCGCTCGAGCTCCGAGCTCTGCTCCTGAAGCGCCGCGTTTTCCTCCTCCAGCTCCGCTTCCCGGGCTGAGGCGTCGTTTTCGTCGCGCTGCAACACGATCGCCCAGATCGCGAGCCCGATGACGGCCGCCCCCAACGCTCCCGTGAGGACGAGCCAGCTTGTCAGATGCCGTGAGGCAGACGGACGCGCCATTCGCTTAGCCCGCCTCGTAGCGGAGCGTCTCTTCGCCGTTCGCGGAGAGAACGAGCTCGCCATCCTCGATCGCCCACGCGTCAACCCCCTCGAGGGCGGGCAAGTAGGCAGCCTCAACCGCCATCTTCGCCTCCTCGCACGCCATCCGCGTCGCTGCGAGCGGGCCGATGGCCATCAAGTCTCCGTCGAGCTCGTAGTTGCCCGTGAACCTGTTGCCGCCTCCAAACCCGCTCGCGGTGCTCTCGTCGAGCGTCAAGTCGGCACGGCGTCGGCGGACGTTTCGACGCCGCTCACCAGCGTCCACTGGTCAGCTCGAGCGCCGGGGAACTGTCGTTGTCGTCGCCCCCGCACGCCGCCTGAATCGCGGAGCCCAGCAACAGCACGAGTCCAAATCGGGCAAGGGACCGCACGACGCGCGGAAGTCTAGTTTCTGGAAGGACTCGCCGCCGCCGACGGAGTCGGGTACGAAACGGGTACGTGAGCTCCGGCACGCGCGGGCACGCGGGTCCACGGGTAGTGGTCACGAAAGAGGCCGATTTCCAGCGAGATCGTGCCCGTAGGTGCCCGGGCGTGGACGCGCGTCCCTCACTCGTCTTTCCCTCGTAATGAAGGGGTCCTCGGTTCGAGTCCGGGCGTCGGCTTACGATTTGCAGGTATTTTTGGCGATTGCGTCGTCGGTTGTGGCAACATTCCCGAACACCAGCCGAACACCATGGTGAAGGGATCATCCGACCGCTGTTCTCGCGACGGGTGAGTTGGGGGCTTGCGCTGACCGCCGGCTGGCGAGGCGGCCGGTCGTTGGACGGAGAGGTGGGCTGAGTCACTTCGAAGTGACGGAGCGCCGCGGAAGTCGGAGCTCGCCTGGGTCTCGGGTGTCACATGAGATGAAGCCCTTCGCTAACAGCTGGCGCAGCAGCCTTCGCCGCGCCAGCTCTCCCGCCCTTCCTTGACCGCAACGGCGGCGATCACGAGCGCGGCGGCCGGGTCGAGCCACCAGAGCCCGAAGAGCGTGTTGCCGAGCAGGCCGATGAGGACGGCCCCGGCGAGGTAGGCACACAGGAGGTTCTGCGTCCCTTCGCCGCGCATGGCGACCGAGCCGAGCTGATCGGCGAGTCGGCGTTTGGCGATCCCCAGGATCGGCATCCCGACGAGGCTCGAGGCGGTGAGGCCGATGCCGAGCCAGCTCGTCTCGGCTTGCTCGGCGGTCACCAGCTTGTGGATTGCCTCGGCCGAGACGTAGGGCGCAAGGAGGAAGAATTGGATGGCGACGAGCTTCTGCGCGCGTTGCTCGGCGGCGTGGGAGAGGAGGCGCGAACCTGTGAAGCGCCAGACGATGATGAGGCTCGCGACGCCCTCGATCGCCGAGTCGATGCCGAAGCTGATGAGCGCGATCGAGCCAGCGAGGATGCCGGCCACGATCGCGAGGGCACCCTCTGCGCCCATCCAGGCGAGTGAGAGCCAAGACAGAGAGCGCGCCCGCTTCGCCGCCTGCAGCCATTCCGCGCCTCGTGGAGCGGGCTGCCGCGCCGCCGGCTGGGCGACGGGAAGCTCATGGGTGCTCATCGCTCGAGCGTCGCCTCCTCTGCGAGTACGGCCTCGACGAGCCGTGCGCCCTCGTCGCTGAGCGCGTACATGACCATCTTTCCGGCCCGGCGGGAGCTCACGAGGCCCTGGCTCCTGAGGAGGCGCAGGTGGTGGGAGACGAGGTTCTGGGAGCGCTCCGCGATCCAGGCGAGGTCGCAGACGCAGAGCTCCTCGACCTCGCGCAGGGCGCAGGCGAGCATCAGCCGTGTGGGGTCTGCGAGCGCGCGGGCGCGGCCGGCGGCACCTTCCGCCTCGCGCGCGCCGAGCCGCCGCGTACGCAGCCGCTCGGCCACTTCGAGGTCGAGACAGAGAAGCTCGCAGCGGTCGTTCGGCACGGGGACATCCTAACGGTCGTTGAGATGTTTCTCTGTATCCTCGTGCTCGGCAGCGGGCTATCCTGGGGAGCGATGGGCTTGCAGGCGCTCCGGGGACGGATGCCGTTGGTGGCGTTCATCCTCCTAGCGATTCTTTGCCTCGCGCTCTTTGGATTCGCGTGCGCCTGCCTGAGCGACCAGCCGCTGCAGGCGCTCGAGCGAACGCTCGGCTCGGCCTCCGCTCTGCCGGCGCTGGTTGAGGTCTGGTCGCTCCTCGCGCTCGTCGCGCTCGCCTCGGCGGTGCTCGCAAGCGCGCCGCGAGCGCGAGCGCGTGCTCCTTCGCCGGCACTGCTTCAACGCTTCCTCCTCTGAGGGCCGCCTGACGCTGGCATGCGCCAGCGGCCGGCCCGTCCACGTCCATAGGAGGGATCACGCAGATGGCAAAGACGAAGACTCGGCGACGTCCGGCGCGGGCGCGGCCCGCGCAGGCGCCGAAGAAGCGGCAGGAGACGGGGCGCCTCCCCAGCTGGGCTTATGCCCTTGGCGGGGCGCTGTTCATCGCCGCCCTGGCGGGAGGCGCCTTCCTGCTTGGCAAAGACAAGGCCCAGAGCGGAAGCGAAGGGCCCGCTGTCGCCGCCGGCGGGCTGCCGAACACGTCGGACTACCATTCACTGCTCGTCGCACCCGGGGATCCTCAGCACATCCTGCTCGGGACGCACGCGGGCCTCTACGAGTCGACCGACGGCGGTCTGAACTGGAACCAGGTCGCCCTGGAGGGCCAGGACGCGATGAACCTCGCCCGCAGCGAGGGTGAGACGGTCTGGACGGCCGGGCACAACGTCCTCGCAAAGAGCAGCGACGGCGGCCAGAGGTGGACCGCCGTCCGCCCCGACGGGCTGCCGAGCCTCGACGTCCACGGCTTTGCCGTCGACCCGCGCGACCAGACGCTCTGGGCGGCGGTCGCCGGGGAGGGGCTGTACCGCTCGACGGACGGCGGGGCGAGCTTCGAGCTCGCCTCGGATGAAATCGGCGGCAACGTGATGGCGCTCGCCGTCGCGCCCGAGGGGCGCCTGCTTGCCGGCGACATGCAGCAGGGCCTGCTCGCAAGCGAGAACGAGGGTCAGGACTGGCGGGTTGCCGCCCCCACAGCCGTCATGGGCCTGGCGATCAATCCCGACGATCCGACGGTGGCTATCGCCGCCGGGGCGGGCATCCTCCGCTCGAACGACGGTGGCGCGAGCTGGCAGCAGGTCCTCGAGATCGCTGAGGGCGCCGGACCCGTTGCCTGGTCGGCAAGCGACCCCGACATCGGCTACGTGGTCGGGTTCGACCGAACGCTCTACCGCACGCAGGATCGCGGCGAGTCGTGGCGAGAGGTCAGCTAGATGAGCAGCGCCCCGACTCCTGAGCGGTCGAAACGACGCTCGTGGCTGCGCCTCTCGTTCCAAGCGAGCGCGCTCGTCGTTGTGGCCGTCCTGCTCGGGCTCCTCGTGGAACGGACGCTCGCGACGGGGGCGGGACCACACCTGGTCTCCGAGGTCAAGGCCGGCTCGAAGCCGCCCGCGCCGGACTTCGAGCTCGCCGTTATCTGGCCGCAGGCGGAGACGTGGCCGGCGAAGCTGCGGGGCACGCTTGCCGATGAACGCCTCTCCCTTCGTGAGCTGCGCGGCTACCCGGTGGTCATGAACTTCTGGGCCTCCTGGTGCGATCCCTGCAAGGCGGAAGCGCCACGCCTGACCTCCTCCGCAGAGGCGCACGCGGGGAAGGTCGTCTTTCTCGGGATGGACGTGCAGGACTTCAAGAGCGACGCGCGGCGCTTCCTCGAGCGCTACGAGACGAACTACGTCTCCGTCCGCGACGGAGGCGACTCCACCTACAGCGACTACGGGCTGACCGGCCTCCCCGAGACGTACTTCCTCGATCGGCAAGGGCGTGTGATCTCCCACTGGGTGGGAGAAATCTCCGAGGACGAGCTCGAGGCCGGCATCGCCGCCGCAATCGACGGCGAGGCGCAAGGCGAATGAGGCGGCCTCGGATCCGTCTCCTGATTGGAGTCGGCCTCGGCGCGCTCGCGCTGGCCGGGGCGGCGGCAGCGGCCATGCTCCTTCTCCGCACGGACGGCGCGGCCGGCGAGTACCGCGGTAGCCAGCCACCAACCCAGATAGAGCTCCCTGACTTCACGCTCCCCGACTACACGGGCGACAGCGTCTCCTCGCACGAGCTGGAGGGGAAGGTCGTGCTGCTCACGTTCCTCGACTCGCAGTGCACCGAGGCCTGCCCCATCATCGCCTCGCAGATCGCGCGCACGCTCGAGCGCCTCGGGCCTGAGGAACAAGCGCAGATCGTCGCGATCGCGATCAGCACCGACCCCGGGGAGGACACGCCCGAGGCGGTGGCTAGCTTCCTCGAGAAGAACCGCGCCGTGGGGAAGCTGCGCTACCTGGTCGCCCCGGTCGAGCGGATTCGGCCCCTGTGGGAGACGTTCCAGATCGCCGCCTCCTTCGACACGGGCATCGACACGCTCCACTCGGCGCCCGTCCGCATCTACGACCGCGAGGGCGTCTGGGTCACGACTCTCCACGCCGGCGCCGACCTGACGATGGAAAACCTGGCCCACGACATCCGACTCGCGCTAGACGGGTAGGGGTCTCCGATGCCGATCGTGCTTGCCGACATCGCCTCCGAGCTCGTCGACGCACTCAGCTTCGCCTTCGGGATGTTCTGGGAGATTCTCTGGGCGCTCATCCTCGGTTTCGCGATCTCGGCCGCGGTGCAGGCCGTCGTATCCAAGGCCGAGATGCGTCGCCTTCTGCCCGACGACTCGCCCCGCTCACTCGGCATCGCCTGCGGCCTCGGTGCCGCCTCCTCCTGTTCCTACGCGGCGGTCGCGATGGCGCGCTCGGTCTTCCGCAAGGGCGGCGACTTCACCTCGGCGATGGTGTTCGAGTTCGCGGCCACCAACCTGGTGATCGAGCTCGGGATCGTGATGGCGATCCTGCTCGGCTGGCAGTTCACGCTCGCCGAGTTCGTCGGCGGCCCCCGGTGGTCGCCGTCATCTCCTTCGTCTGCTCGATCGGAAACGTCCCGCTCGCCGCCGTCCTCTGGAACGCCGGGATCAGCTTCGGCGGCGTGATCGCCTTCATCTTCGCCGACCTGATCGTGCTGCCGATCCTCAACATCTACCGCAAGTACTACGGCCTCAAGGTCGCCGGCTTCCTCCTCGCCACGTTCTACGCGGCGATGGTCGGCGCCGCGCTCGTCGTCGAGCTCGTCTTCCAGGGAGTCGGACTCGTACCCGAGGAGCGAACCGCCAAGGTCGTGGAGGCGAGCGTCACGTGGAACTACACGACCATCCTCAACATCATCTTCCTGGGGCTGGCCGCAGTCCTTCTCTGGCGCTTCGTGCGCACGGGTGGCCTGCCGATGCTGCGGATGATGGACGAGCCGATGAGCGAGCATGCCTGACGAGCAGCTCGCGTTCACGGTTCTCGGGATGAGCTGCGGGCACTGCAAGGCAACGATCGAGCGCGCCCTCCACGACCTGGGCAACATCCATCAGGTGAACGTCGACCTCGTCGAGCGGACCGTTACCGTCCACGGTGAAGGGCTCGACGAAGAACCCCTACGCCGGAAGATCGACGACGCAGGGTACGTCGTCCGTTCGAGCGAGCAGGCGCGCTAGAGGGTTTGACGAAACTCCGCCGGTACGCTTCGGGCATGGCCGAGATGGTGACCGAGGCGAGGATCACTTGCCCGAAGTGCGGCTTTGCCAAGGTCGAGACAATGCCGACCGACGCCTGCCAGCACATCCACCGCTGCGAGGGATGTGGCGAGTTACTGCGGCCGCTTTCAGGCGACTGTTGTGTGTTCTGCTCGTACGCGGACTCGGCCTGTCCACCCAAGCAGGTCGCCGCCTAAGTCCGGGCGGTGAGGGTTCGTAGATGGGACGCAGCCTGCGCGAGAAGATCCACAACCCGTTCGACTGGACCTGCAACTGCGATCCGAGCTGCTGGTGCAATACGACGCGCTGGGGACGGG